>JBEKED010000299.1:0-6669 GCA_050014035.1 Terriglobales bacterium | reverse complement strand
CGTACTCGGAGTTCCAAATCTTTGTTACTTGCTTGCGCATCAATGCTGGCAGTTCGGGGCGGAACTTCAGCAACTCGGCGGCTGCCTTTGCGCCATTGTCGACGTCGCCCAACTGACCGCACGCCGTCGCCATAAACATGGGCGCGAGCGGATTGCCCCCCAGCTTAGCTTTGAGCGCGAACGCGAGCGCGCCACGGTAGTCGCCCTGCGAGTATGCGTGGTAAAAATCCGCAAACCAGTACGATCCTGGATGGTTCGGGTTGAGCTGTTTGGCCCGACCGGCCAGATGCATGCCGCGCTCTGCGTCGCCAGCATAGGTCAGCAACTCGCCGAGCAGCGCGACGGAGTTGCCATCCATTGGGTTGAGCGCCACAGCACGCTCGGCAGCATCCCGGAACGAGTCGAAGTCTTTCTGGTATGAGAGTGCCTGGGCCAGACTGAAAAGAGCAAGATGATTGGAGGGACCAAGCTGAACGGCCCGCCGTGCGGCCGTGGCTGCTGTCTCCAGCGCACTGGCCTGAAGATCGTACCCTTGCACATAATCCTGAGCACACAAGTACGAGAGCATCGCCCAGGCATCTGCGTATGCGGGAGCTTTGCGCACCGCTGTTTCCAGCGCCGAACGCGCCGCTGACAATTCTTCGGGAGTGTATCGTTCAAAGTAGGCGAAGCTGCGCAGTACCGCCTCGTACGGGCTCAATTGTTCGGGATCACGGCTGCGCACGGCCTCACTCATGCTTCGTGGGAGCATCCCATTCATATCGGCGACGGTCGAGACAATTCGCGGAACCAAGTCGTCCTGCAACTCAAAAATTGTTTCCGCGCTGAACGGGCGCTCAAAGTTCTCCGCCCAAAGATGTGTTCCTGAAATCGTATCTACCAGCTGCACGGCAAACCGTAACCTGCTGCCAGCTTGACGAAGTGTCCCCTCCATTACATAGCGCGCATTCAGTTCTTTGCCGGCGGTGCGGACATCCACCGACTGGCACGTAGCGCGACGAGGAACTGCGGGCAATGACGCGGAGATAGGAAAACTTCGAGAGGCCGGTAATGGTGTCGTCGGTCAGTCCATCCGCCAGAGCCGCCAGATCTGCGTTGCTTCCGCCGTGCTTGAACGGCAACACGGCGACCCAGAAACCTTCATCGACACGAGCGGCACGCGAATCGCTTGGTGCAGCCGTGCTCGGCGCCGCAGTGGAAACAAACGTCGGACGTGATACCGTTCGCGCCAGATCGCGGAATTCATTGCTCACGTCGCGCGCAGTCTGCAGACGATGACGTGGATCCTTCTCCAGACAGCGCCGCACGATGCGGGCCAGATCGCCGGGCAGATCAGGACGCGCGTCTGTAACCGACGGTGGCGTGTCGCGCAGTATCGCCGAGACCAGCTCGGCCGAAGATGTGCCTTCGAACGGCCGCCGCCCGGTCGACATCTCGTGAAGCAGGACGCCGAGAGAAAAAATATCGGTGCGATGGTCGAGCGGGCGACCCGATGTCTGTTCTGGAGACATGTAGGCCGGCGTTCCCATCACGACACCCACTTCCGTTCGGCTGGCTGAGGTCATGGTGGCGTCTCCGAAGTTGGAGCTGCGAACATCTTTGGCCAAGCCGAAGTCGAGGACCTTGACCCGGCCTTCATTCGAGACCATGACATTGGCAGGCTTCAGGTCGCGATGCACGATGCCTTTTTCATGTGCCGCCGCCAGCGCATCCCCCAGAGCGCTGGCAATCTCGACGATCTGTTCGAAGGGAAGCCCACCCGCGCCAATGAGCCGGTCGAGGGGCTGACCTTCGACGAGCTGCATGGTCAGGAAGTGGATGCCGTCGGATTCCTCGACCGAATGGATGGTGACAATGTTTGGATGGTCGAGCTGGGCAAGGGCCTTCGCCTCACGGCGAAAACGCCCCAGCCGCTCGGGATCGTGCGCCATTTCGGCGGGCAGCACTTTGAGCGCTACATCGCGGGCGAGTTTCGTGTCGGTGGCGCGATACACCTCACCCATGCCACCCGCTCCCAGGGGAGACTGGATTTCATAGGGGCCGAGTTTTGTCCCGGGAGTAAGAGCCACCGTGCGCGCAATTATAGACTGCGCCGTGCGTTGGCGCAGATGCAGCGAATGCGACCGTTCTGCTCCGTGGTCGGTTAGCCTTCCTCGACACGATCAAGTAAAGAGTAGCCCGTCATCCGAAAGGTCAGCCATAAGCGGCAACCATTCCGGACTATTATTCTGAACTGTGAGCGAAAAGCCGGACACAAAATCCAAAGCCCCGCGTCGCCAGCGTTTTCTCAGATCTTTTGTTAGCTGGCTTGTCGTCGGAGTGGTGCTTCTCTGGTCGCTTGCCGCGCTCATCCTGGTGGCCGCCCGGTGGATCGACCCGCCCACAACTGCGGTGCACATCCAGCGCCGCTTGCAGTCTTGGATTCACCGTGCTCCGTATCACGAGCGCTATAAATTCATTCCGCTCAGTCAAATCTCGCTCGATCTCCAACACGCTGTTGTCGCCGCGGAGGACGCGCGCTTCTACCAGCACCATGGCTTCGATTGGCACGAGATCCAAATCGCTGCCGAAGACGATCTGGAAGGCGGTCGCACTCGCGGCGCTTCCACCATTACGCAACAACTTGTAAAGAACCTGTTTTTTGGAACGGGCCGCTCTGTCCTCCGCAAAGGTGCGGAGTTCACACTGGTACCCGTGGCCGAATTCATTCTCGGCAAGCGCCGCATTCTGGAGATCTACCTCAACGTGGTCGAATGGGGCCCCGGCATCTATGGTGCAGAGTCAGCGTGCCGTTACTACGACGCAACCGCGGCTCGGAATATCGGCCGGGAGCAGGCGGCGCGGCTCGCCGCGATTCTGCCGGCTCCCTTGAAGCGACGGCCCGAGCGCATGAATAACTACAGCGGGCGCATCCTCGAGCGGATGCGCCAAATGGGTTGGTAACCGGGCGCGACAGGCAAAGCTGCGACTTCTTTCTAGCCGATCCAAACAGCAGCACGAAGTTGGCAGCTTTCTTTTTCGCCGAATCAACCAAGATCGTAGCGATCAAGGTTCATTACCTTGTTCCATGCCGCCGCAAAGTCCCTCACAAACGCGGCCTTCGCGTCGTCACAGGCATAGACTTCTGCGAGTGCTCGGAGCTGGGAGTTCGAACCGAAGACGAGATCGACGCGCGTGGCGGTCCACTTGACCTTGCCCGTCGCGCGATCGCGCCCCTCATACACTCCTTCGGATGTCGAGGAGGGCTGCCACTTCGTACTCATATCGAGCAGGTTGCGGAAGAAATCATTCGTCAGCGTCTCGGGCCGGTTGGTGAAGACTCCGTGTTTGGCCTGCCCGAAGTTAGCATTGAGGGCGCGCATGCCGCCGATGAGAACCGTCACCTCGGGTGCAGTCAAGGTCAGCAGCTGCGCCCGATCTACGAGCAACTCCTCCGCCGACAGAACCTGTCCGCTTCGGAGATAGTTGCGGAACCCGTCAGCAATCGGCTCCATTACGGCGAATGAGTGCACGTCGGTCTGCTCCTGCGAAGCATCGGTGCGCCCCGGGGTGAAAGCAACTTTCACTTCGTGCCCCGCCCTTTTCGCAGCTTCCTCGACGGCTGCGCAGCCGCCCAGCACGATCAGGTCAGCCAGCGAGACTTTCTTCCCTTTATTCCCATTGGATTGCGATGCGTTGAAATCCTTTTGGATCGCCTCCAGCGTCCGCAGAACCTTCGCCAGTTCGGCCGGCTGGTTCACTTCCCAATCTTTTTGTGGCGAGAGGCGGATGCGCGCCCCGTTCGCCCCACCCCGCTTGTCAGAGCCGCGGAATGACGCCGCCGACGCCCAGGCAGTCGTGACCAGTTGGGAGATCGACAGGCCGGATGCGAGGATCTTAGCCTTCAGAGCAGCAGCATCCTTCTCATCGATCAATTTGTGATCCACGGCGGGAACAGGATCTTGCCATATCTGAGGCTCCTTCGGAACCAGCGGACCAAGGTAGCGCGGGATCGGCCCCATGTCGCGGTGTGTCAGCTTGAACCACGCCCGCGCAAACGCGTCTGCGAGCTGATCCGGATGCTCGTAGAAGCGCCGTGAAATCTTCTCGTAAGCAGGGTCGAACCGCAACGAGAGGTCCGTCGTCAGCATGGATGGCGCATGACGCTTTGCCGGATCGTGCGCATCCGGCACCGTGCCGTTGCCAGCGCCATTTTTCGGTGTCCACTGATGGGCACCAGCGGGGCTCTTCGTCAGTTCCCATTCGTAGCTGAACAGGTTCGTGAAAAAGTTGTTGCTCCACTTCGTCGGCGTCTGGGTCCAAGTGACCTCCAGGCCGCTGCCGATGGTGTCAGCACCACAGCCCTTACCAAATTTATTCTTCCATCCGAAGCCTTGATCCTCGATGGCCGCACCCTCCGGTTCGTTGCCCACATATTGAGCGGGAACGGCAGCGCCGTGGGTTTTACCGAAGGTGTGCCCGCCAGCAATAAGGGCGACCGTTTCTTCGTCGTTCATCGCCATGCGCGCGAAAGTCTCTCGGATATCCCGCGCCGCTGCGATGGGATCCGGCTTGCCATTCGGCCCTTCCGGATTCACATAAATCAAGCCCATTGCCCATTTGCACCGCGCCGAGAGGGTTCTCGAGGTCGCGGTCCCCGGAGTAACGCTCGTCGGCCAGCCACGTACCCTCAGGTCCCCAGTAGATTTCTTCTTCGGGCTCCCAGACGTCCTCGCGCCCGCCGCCAAAACCAAAGGTCTTGAAGCCCATAGACTCGAGGGCGACATTGCCGGCCAGAATCATGAGGTCGGCCCAGGAGATTTTCCGTCCATACTTTTGCTTGATCGGCCACAGCAGTCGGCGCGCCTTGTCAAGATTCACGTTGTCCGGCCAGCTATTGAGTGGAGCGAAGCGCTGCTGCCCCGACCCCGCACCGCCGCGGCCGTCGCCGATGCGGTACGTGCCCGCGCTGTGCCACGCCATACGAATGAAGAGTGGCCCATAGTGGCCAAAGTCGGCCGGCCACCACTCCTGCGAGTCCGTCATCAAGGCATGCAGGTCCTTGACCACGGCACTCAGGTCGAGGCTCTTAAACTCTTCCGCGTAATTGAACTCCTTTCCCATGGGGTCGGACTTCGGGGAATGCTGGTGCAGGATCTTCAGGTTCACCTGATTCGGCCACCAGTCAACATTTGTGTGGGAGTTGCGCGTGCCGTGCACTACCGGGCACTTCGATTCGGTGGTGGTCTTTTTTTCTTTAGCTTCGGGGACAACGCTCCCCGATGAACTCGCGAGTGTATTTTCCATAATGTTTTCTTCCCTTCGAATGTAATTAAAAACTGTAACGGAACTACGAACCCGTCCTGGCTGTCCCCTTCGCTCACTTGCTGCCAGCGGCGCTTGCTGGCGCGCCATTCATCCTCTATCTCTATTGTCTCTATCCACGCGTCTCCGACATTCAACGGGAAGCGCGTCGCGGGGCGCACTTGGGACAGAGTCCCCGGAAAATGAGTTCGCATTCGCGAAGAATCCGTTTACCGAGAGAGCGTGCAGCAGGCCGGCGCACGTCGTACCACTCAATGTCCTCAACCGCGCCGCAGCGATCGCAGATAAAGTGGTGATGTCGCATGCCTTTCGCATCGAAGCGCGCGGCGCGGCCCTCGACGGCCACTTCCCGCACCAAACCCGCCTGTACCAAGTCCCGCAGATTGTTATACGTCGTGGCCCTGGAAGAGCGCGGATCCACGCGATTCACCCCTTCGAAGATTTCCGCGGCCGTGGGATGCCGGTTGTGTTCCATCAAGAATGCCATCACGGCGTAGCGCTGCGCCGTGCACCGCAACCCACTGCCGTCGAAGGACCGTTTAATCGCCTCGGCGTCCATGAGCAGTTTAGATTATGTCTAATGTGAGATTTTGTCAAGACTCATGCTCGGGCTTGCCGCTCGCAGCTGAAACCAGCTTATCTCTTTGGAAATAGCTCCTTGAAATCTGCCGACCGGCGTAGACCAGGATGGTGGCGAACTGACCAGCATCAGCGAAGAGGGTACGTCATTTGATGGATTGCAACCCGGGCTGCAACCAGGAAAACACGAAGTCTGCGATCTCAGGAAAAACCGTTGTCAGCAATCCCAACAACGGGGCAATGCCAACGCCCAATATCTTAAACCAGAACTCGATTCCCAAACCCTTGCTGTTCGTTACATGACTCAACGTCGGATCCCTATGCATTTGTGCGTAAACCGAAAAAATGACCGCTCCCAGCAATATGAAAAAAACCAGTATCACGCCGCTGAGCACCTGCCGGGGATCAAAGGGGTAGCTGGAGATTGCGATCGCGGTCGCAACAAACAGCCATAGAATGCTCATCACCATGGAACGCATCCGCCCCAATATGTTCTGAACGAAGCCCATGTACGGAAGGCACACGAACTCCTCGGCATCGCGGATGTGCTGCTCTTTCGACAGCGGGGGCGCTGTGTTCTGGTCATCGCCGCAATCGCCTCCCTTCGTCCCCTCCACCAGAATCAGGGAATTCTTCTCCCTGCTCCATTCCGGCAGAAGCAAGCGCACCAGAAGGATGCCAGCGGTTTCGGCGGCTGACTCTTGAAAAACTTCCAGGAGCGTCGGGCATTTCGCACCGGGATTGTCGTAATTGTGCGCATACCACCCGGCAAAGTCTTTGCCATGC
>JBEKED010000298.1:0-6199 GCA_050014035.1 Terriglobales bacterium | reverse complement strand
ATCTTCGGCCGGATCGTAACCGCGAAGGCTGGCAGGCTCGATGGCCGCTGCCTGCACGTCCACGGGAATGTCGAGCCAACACGGACCGGGGCGTCCATGCTGCGCGAGATGCCAGGCGCGCTCGAGGTGATACCGAATGGACAGAGGATCGTCGACCAGCACCGCATAGTTAGTGATGTTTGCGACCATGCTTATGATGTCGGCTTCCTGGTCGCCGAGTTGGCGCAGGCCGGTGATTTTCTGCACGCGCATGCAAGTCTCGCGCTTAACCTGGCCGGAGATGACGAGCATTGGAACCGAGTCAGTCCAAGCCCCAAACACGCCGTTCAGCGCGTTGATGCCGCCGGGCCCGGTGGTCACGTTGACCACGCCGGGCCGGCCGCTAATGCGGGCGTAAGCCTCGGCCGCCATGGCTGAAGCTTGTTCATGGTGATTGCAAACGTACTGCAGGCGCGGCTCGTGACCGATCGAGTCGTTGAGGTGCATGGCGCCGCCGCCCGTCACCAGGAAAATATGGCGCACGCCCCAATCCGCAAGTTGCCCGACGATGTAGTCGGAAAGTTTCATGCGTGGGCTTCCTCAGATCGCAAAGCCGGCTGCGGCAACAAAATGGGGTTACTAAGTCCGAGATGCCGGATTTGGGCAATGATCTCGTCGGCATGAAGCAAGGTGGCGATAAGGATCGGCTCCCGCGTATCAGCGATCTCGTGCGGGCCGACAATCGGCGCGCCTTTCAGCGTTTTGCCTCGGAGCACGGGATTGTTATCCACGACGGAGCAAACTTCGATCTGCGCCAGAGCGGGAAGAGCGAGAAGCTTCATAGCCAATTGCCCCGCACCCCAAAGTATGACGCGCCGATAGTTAGTAAGTTGGCTGGCTAAGTGCCCATTGATCCTGTCCATCTGCTCACCGGAATGCCGGATATAATCGGTGATGCTCGACGGTAACTCCTGATCGCAAACCACCATTCGCTCGTCGGCAATTCCACCGCCGTCGCGGAAAAAGCCGAAGACAGCGGGGTACCACGTGTCTGCCGCCGTTTTGAACACTTTCTGTTCCACCAGAACCGGTTCGAAGCCAAAGCGACGGCTAGTATTGTCGAGCGCTCGCGCTGAGAAGTGGTTGATATGTTCGGTATTGAATTCCTGAAACGGCGCGTAGAGATATTGGTCGTAGCGAGTGGCGTCAGGAGTCTCCAGATACAAATAGCCTCCCGGCGTAAGCAGGCGGCGTGCGGCCGCAAAGAACGAAGGAATGTCGTACACATGTTCCAGCACATGGCTCAACACGACGCAATCAAACTTGGGCATGTGCGCGGGAGTCGAGGCGGCAGTCGAGGATATTGATCCGATATAAGCTTCAAAGCCGCGATCCCGGCACGCTGCCGCACAGCGCGGCGAAGGATCGAGTCCGGCAACAGCCGTGAATCCTTGCTCGCGAAGCGCCGTGAGCAAGCCGCCCGTGGCGCATCCGGCATCGAGGGCCGTCGCCGCGTCGTCATACTTCGACCACTCGCAATAGAAACGATCGTAGTCGCGCTGGGTGGCCGCCGGATCGGCGTAGACGAAACCGCAGCGCCGGCACACGACGACGTTGTACTTATCGGGCAGAGGATAGCCATCCGGCACGACAAACCGCTGCGTGTGGCAGACGGTGGCTCCGCTTGCACCGCAGGCGCCGCACGCGCGATGCGGCTGCGCGTCCAGAGCAGGGCTATGCATGGGTGCCTCGGGCGGCAACTCTTGGTCGAGTGGTCTTTCGGGCGGCAGATTTAGTTTCGGAAAACCACGCGGCGGTGCGCCGAATGGCATCGCGCAATGGCACGTGGACGCTGAGTCCCAGTTCCTCGCGCGCCCTCGCCGTGCACGGCACATAGCGGTGCACCGGAGCGCCAAGTGTCGCGGCCGATGCAATGTTGACGTCGACTGCGGGCGGCAACGCGGAGGCCACTTCGCGCGCGAGCGCGGCAATGTTCAGAGCCTCGTTGGAGCCCACGTTGTAGGCACGGCAGGATTGACCCTTGAAGAGAATCGTCCAGAGCCACACCATCAGATCGGAAGCGTAAAGATACGACCGCACCGCGGAACCATCCCCCTTGACGCGAATCAGGCGATGGTGCAGGCAATCGGAGATAAAGTTGCCGATGGCGAAATGCGCGTCGAGCTGCATGTACGGCCCGACGAAAGTGAAACAACGCGCAATTTTGATCTCCGGGCCGGAAGATGCAGTGAGCGTGCACAACATTTCCGCGGAGCGCTTGCCTTCGGCGTAGGCGAAGGCAGGATTAAGAGGATCGGGCCCGCCTTCGAATGATTCACTTACGTGCGTGTGTTCCGGCGGCTGGTTTCCGTAAACTGCGCCCGAACTGACGAGCAAAAATCTGCTGACGGAACTGGCAAGCGAGAAATCCAAAGCACGGCGTGTTCCCTCGACGATGGTATCGAACATTACCCTCGGCGCTTCGCTGTTCAGCTTTGCGCTGGCTTCAGTCGCGGCATGAATGACATGTGAAAACGCGCCTTGCGGAAATTCCCCGTGAGCGATATCGGCGGCATGTAAGCTGATCGCTGCATCTTGCGCCAGGTGCGGCGCTTTCTCGGCGAGCACTTCCGGATGCCGCGAGAGTCCGACCGCACACGCATTAAGATCCAGTCGCCGGTTCGCCCAGGCAAAGCTCTCGAGCAGCCAGCATCCAAAAAACCCCGTTGCGCCCGTGATCAGGATGCGCTGGCCGCGCAGTTCCTGCCACAGTGGCTCGGTTCGCTCGAGAATGTGGTCGAGATCCTTCGCCAGCCGGTTGGTCATGATTTTTTGCGTAATGCCTGGGTAGAGGCCGATGGCCTCGTCGATTTGTGCGGCTTATACCGTTCCGCAAGTCAGTTATCCCACACGCGAACGAGGAAGACAGAATTACGAAAGTCACCCGAGCGGCTTCCATGAGAGGCGAGCGATGCTAACTAAACAGGGGGGATCTAAGGAGACTGATGCGGTCCGCGATAAGGCGCAACGGAATAAGCGAGAAGTCCGCAGGTTACCATCGTTACCGTTTCAAGAGTGGGCGGGAGCCGCGGCGCGCTTGGGGAAGATGTCTCCGACGCGCCGGATTTCGGCGCCGACGGCCTTCAGTTTTTCTTCGATATGTTCGTAGCCGCGGTCGAGGTGATAAACGCGGTCGATGATGGTTTCACCGTCGGCGACCAGCGCGGCGAGCACGAGCGAGGCCGAGGCGCGCAAATCAGACGCGAGAACGGCGGCGGCGCTAAGTGGAGTTCCACCGCGAACGATGGCCCGGCGGCCCTCGATCTTGATGTTCGCTCCCATGCGAACGAGTTCCTGCGCGTGCATGAAGCGGTTCTCGAAAATATTTTCCGTTATGATCGACGTGCCCGCAGCCTGCGTAGTCAGTGCCATATACTGCGCCTGCATGTCGGTAGGGAACCCGGGATATTCTTCCGTATTCAGATCCGCGGCCTGGTGGGGCTGATCGCCCATGACGCGGACGGAATCGGCTTTCACCGCTGTCTTCACGCCGGTTTCCGCCAGCTTCTGCAGAATCGCGGTCAGGTGCGCGGGTTCGCATCCGACAACGTTGAGGTCCCCTCCGGTCAGCGCTCCCGCAACGATGAAAGTTCCAGCTTCGATGCGGTCAGGGATGATACGGTGCCGGGCGCCGTGGAGCTTCTCTACGCCCTTCACGCGAATCGTGGATGTGCCCGCGCCGTGAATTTTGGCTCCCATCGCGTTAAGCAGCGCGGCAAGGTCGGCGACCTCCGGTTCGCGCGCGCAGTTCTGCATCACCGTCTCGCCCTCGGCCAGGGTAGCGGCCATCAGCAGATCCTCGGTGCCGGTGACGGTGATTCTGTCGAAAACAATTTCGGCGCCGTGCAAGCGGTTGCCTTTAAGCGGATCCGCGACCGCTTCAACGTAGCCATGCTCTTGCGTGATTTTAGCGCCCAGACGTTCCAGCCCCTTGATGTGCAGATCTATTGGACGGGCGCCAATGGCGCATCCCCCGGGCAGCGAAACGCGAGCATGTCCGCAGCGGGCTAAGAGCGGCCCGAGGACCAACGTCGAAGCGCGCATGGTCTTGACCAGTTCATAAGAAGCTTCCGGAGCCGCCAGCGTGCGCGCGCAAATGGTGGTGCGATGGTGGGCGCGTCCGTAGCCAAGCTCGACTTCGGCGCCCATGGCGGCCAGCAGCTTGCGCGTAGTCTCGATGTCGCGCACCTGCGGAATGTTCTCCAGAATCACCGGCTCTTCAGTTAGCAAAGCGGCCGCCATGCAAGGCAGTGCGGCATTCTTAGCGCCACTGATTCGCACCGTCCCGAGCAAGGGATTGCCGCCGCGGATTACCAGCTTGTCCATAGAGTGCTATCGCAAATCAAAGTCCGCTTTCATTTTAACTGCGGGGCGCCTGCGGCAAGAAGTCCGACGTAAACTCCGGGCCGCGTGTTCCCTTGGAACCTCAGTGTCCCCTGTGGGTAAGCCTTTTCTCCATCGCCATCGAGAAGGCGGCGTTTCGCCAGCGCCATAGCTTGGCGCACTTGCCCTTGGGATTTGTTGAGCGCAGCCACAGCCTGATCTCGTCGCACGCTGGCCTTAGCCATAACCAGTGCCACAGGAACACGACCTCCAGCAGCCGCGAGCAGTTTGCGCGCGGCTCGGCGGTCGAGCCCCGCGGCCTTTTCCAGAATACCCACGCCGCGCTCCGCCAACTTCGCGTTCTTCGGGTGAACGTTGACCATCAGGTTGCCGTAGACATAACCGAGACGAGTCATCGCTCCGGTAGAGAGCATATTCAAAATCATCTTCTGCGCCGTGCCGGCCTTCATGCGCGTGGAGCCGGCGACTACTTCCGCGCCCACCTCCGCGACAATGGCCAAGTGCGCGGCTTTGCCCAGAGGCGATTTCGGGTTGCAGACGACCGCAACGGTTCGAGCGCCGCGAGCACGCGCATGTTGGATGGCTGAGATGGTGAACGGAGTCCGTCCGCTAGCCGCGATGCCGACAACAACGTCTTTTCTCGTTGGCTTCCTGCTCGCGATGGCTTTGCGCCCCAGTGCGCGAGAGTCTTCGTCGGCCTCCACCGCTGCGGCCAGCGCCTTGGATCCGCCGGCCATGACGAATTGAACCACGCGCGGGTGGACGTCAAACGTAGGCGGACATTCGACCGCGTCCAGGGCGGCGATGCGTCCGCTGGTGCCGGTGCCCACGTAGATCAGCCGCCCGCCTTGGGAGAGCGCCGCGGCGACCCACTCGATGGCCTGCGCAATTTGCGGAAGGGCGCGCTTCACGGCGGCGGCAACCTTGGCGTCTTCAACGTTGATAATGCGCGCGATTTCGAGTGCGCTCTTGCTGTCGAGGTCGGCGGAAGCAGAATTCGTTTTCTCGGTGCCCAGGCGGCGAAGGTCCGTTGCCATTGCTTTGCGTTTCAAGCTGTCTTTCCCAACGCTTCCACCACTGCGTCGTGAAACTCCGGACGTACCCGTTTGATTTCCTGGTTCGCGCAATCAGGCCAGGTGCGGTTGGTGAGCAAAGTTATAGAGAGTTGGCGCGCCGAGTCGATCCACAGAGACGTGCCCGTATAACCGAGATGTCCAAAAGAGCGTGCGGAAAAATATTTACCGGATTGCGAGGATGCCGAGGGCGTGTCCCAGCCGAGCGCCCGCGAAGTGCCCTCCGGCGCGCGTTCTCGGCGGGAAAAAAGTTCAACTGTTTCCGGGCGCAGGATCGGATGTCCACCGTTAAGCATGGCGTGGGCAAAAATGGCGAGATCCTCGGCGGTCGAGAAAAGTCCAGCATGTGGGGCAACGCCGCCGAGAACGCTTGCGTTCTCGTCCTGCACCTCGCCTTGAATGATGCGATGGCGAAAGGCGCGATCGTCCGCGGTGGGGACGGCAGAATCCTTCAAGCCGTGAGCGAGTTTGAAGGTTGTGTGTGTCATGCCCAGCGGACCGAAGATTTCGCGCTGACAAAACAAGTCGAGCGCTTCATCAGCCAGGCGTTCGAGGGCGACACCAAGAATCATAAAGCCGATGTCGCTGTACGCGGCGCAGGTGCCGGGCGCGGCGGCAAGTGGAGTGGCGAAGGCCAAGTGCAACAGCTCTTTGCGAGTGGAAGCGCGCAGAAAAAGTTTCTCGTAAGCGGGCAGGCCCGAGTTGTGCGCCAGCAGCATGCGCAGCGTGACTTCGCGCCGGCG
>JBEKED010000297.1:0-4754 GCA_050014035.1 Terriglobales bacterium | reverse complement strand
GTAACTTATCGGCAGCTAGTCCTGTATGGCCACCGGCTTCGACGCCATCAGTTCCGTAAATCGCGGATCTTTGCGCAAGGTACTGAACTCGTTGTCTTTGTACACGTCTTTGATATCCTTGTAACCATCCTCCAGCGCCTTCTTCAGATAGTGCAACGAGCGGTCGCTCTCCCCCGCCTTGGCATACAGTTTGGCTAGCACATAATCATAGCGGGCTCGGTCTCCCGGAGAAGGAAGCTGCGCCAGAACTCCGGCGTGCGAACTGTGCTCGAAGATATCCGGGTCAATCGCCAGCGCCTTGGCATAACTCTGCATGGCTTTGTCAAACTGCCGCTTGCCGAAGTAAGCCGCGCCCAGATTGCCATAGTAAGAGGCGGCGTCATTCTTCAACGAAACCGCTTTCTCGTATTGCCGGATCGCCGCGCTGAAGTTATGCATCTCGTAATCAATCACGCCCAGATTGTTGTATGCGTCGGCATGTTTCCGGTCGGCCTTGATGGCGCGCTCGAAGCTCTTCTTGGCTTCCTTATAACGCAACATCATCAGTTGGCAGATCCCGATTTTGTTGTACACGACCGTGCTTGCCTGGGCGCGTTTCAGGGCTGCCTGGTAGTAGTCGATGGCATCGACGTAGTCCTTCACCGTGCGCAGTTCGTCACCGCGTTGTTCCAGTTCTTCGGCGGACGCTCCGGGGGCGGGTGGTTCGGCGCGATGGAGCGGGGGAGGGCCGACCTCCAACTGTTCGGTGTTCTGAGCTTGCAAGGGAAACGCGAGAAGCGAGGAGAACAGAAGCGCGAGAGAACCGATGCGCATCCAGGAAACCATATCCCACCCCCGGGCCGAAGCTATAAAACTACGGAGTTTCATAGCATTTCGGCGCCCAGCGCCCACACATCGCGTTGCCAGCAACTTTAGGACCGTAAAGTCAAAGGCCTCACGCTTGACAGATTGCTGAGAAACTCGATTTTGCTTTTGGGTGGCGCAGCGGTTTACCGCTTCGACAACCGTTTTATTTTCAGTACCGGCTTTAGCTGCTGAGGGGGCGGCTACTACAGCGCAAATCGAGTTTTTCAGCAATCTGTTAAGGCGCTGCAACCCCATCCCTATTGCGGCGGCGCGCCGTTCTCGCTGCTCTTGGACGGCGCGGGCGTGTTCTTGTCATTCTTAGAGGAGTCGCCACCTTTGAACACGCCAACAATCTTGCCGAAGAAGCTTTTCTTCTTCTTGGCCTCTTCTTCAGTTTGGACACCGGAGGCAGGCTCTGGGTTCCCATTGATGGTGGGCGGAGGCAGGGCCTTTTCCGAGTTTCCGCCAAACATGCGGGAGAAGAAGCCATGCAGGCCGCTAGTCTGATCGCAGGTATCGTGAGGCTCGGTGCCGGCAATAAAGGCAATCGTGTAGTCGTCGGGACACGACGGCGTCGCCAGCCGGTTGGTAATCTTGTCGAGTTGCACATCGACCACGCCTTCCGGCTGGGTAAACTCTTTCACGTCGGAATACTCAGGCAGAGTGATCGCCTTCTTCATGAACTCGGCCCAGATGGGAGCGGCCGTTTGTGCACCGCTCAGGCGAATGTCGCTGTAATCGTCGTATCCCACCCAGACAATGCACAGCAGATTGCTCGTGTAACCCGCGAACCAGCCGTCATGCGAAGTGCCCGTCTTCCCTGCTGCCGGAGCGTGGAAGCCAAGGTTGCGCACTCCCGCCGCAGTGCCGTAGCTGAGGTTCATTACGCCTTCCAGCATGTTGGTCATGACAAAAGCGATTCGCGGATCGAGCACCTGCGTCTTCTCGTTCCCGAAGTTGACGACGACGTCGCCCTTGGCATTGCGCACCGAGTGGACGAACACGGGCGACAGTCTCGCGCCGCCGTTGGCAAAAGTCGTGTAGGCGGCCGTCATATCGACAGGAGTGGCGTCGTAAGCCCCCAGTGCCATAGCCGGAGTGGCCTTCACCGACGCGATCCCCGCTGACCGCGCCAGATCCGCCACTTTGTCATAGCCCACTTCCTCCGCCACTTTCACCGTGGCATTGTTGAGCGAACGCGCCAGCGCGTAGCTGAGCGTGACGTCGCCGTGGTACTCCTCTTTGTAGTTGCGCGGTTCATAAATCTGGTCGCCGTATGAGAACGTCGATGGCTGATCCGCCACGATCGACGCCGGAGTGATCACGGTAGTCGAGCCGTCCAGCGCCGTATTCATGGCCGCCGCGTACACAAACGGTTTGAAAATCGAACCCGTGGGACGCTTGGCAAGCGCATGATTCAACTGGCTGGTTCCGTAATTGCGTCCGCCGACCAGCGCCTTGATTTCGCCGGTATGCGGATCCATCGCCACCAGCGCCACCTGCGCCTGCGGTCCGGGCGTGACCGTGGTTTCAATCTTCTTCCCGACCTTGGTCTTGTGGGTGCGCATCTTCGTGACCTGATCGTCCACCAGCTTGATGCCCGTCTCCACCGCTTGCGCCGCCGCCCGTTGCAGATCGGGATCGAGCGTGGTGTAGATGCGGTACTCCTGATCGTTCACCTCATGCTCATTCAGTTTGCCGACAACCGTGTCGCGAACGATGTCCACGAAATACGGAGCATCGCTGGCCTCGACGTTCGGCGGAGCCAGTTTCAGCGGCGTCGCTTTGGCTTTATCGGCTTGCGCCCGCGTGATGGCCCCCGTCTCAACCATCGCTTCGATCACCGTGTTCCGCCGTTCGAGCGCCCGCTCGGGATGGCGATAGGGCGAAAGATAGCTGGGCGCCTGAATCAATCCCGCCAGCAGCGCGGCTTCCGGCACGGTAATGTCTTTCAGATCTTTGTTGAAATAGGAGCGAGACCCTTCGGCCAGTCCCGAAATCGTGAACGAACCGCGCTGTCCCAGATCGACGCGGTTGGCGTAGAACTCGAAAATCTGTTGCTTGGAAAACTTCTGCTCCAATTCGACCGCGATCAGCATCTCGATCAGCTTGCGCTTGAACGTCTTCTCCGGCGTAAGAAAGAATGCCCGCGAAAGCTGCATGGTGATCGTCGAACCGCCCTGCTGATGCCGCTGATGCGTGAAGTCGATCCACGCGGCCTCGATCAGGCGCATGAAATTAACCCCGTTGTGCTGAAAGAAGCGCCGATCCTCGATCGACGTAACCGCTTCCACCATCACCTTGGGAATCTCGTCGTACTTCACCAGTTGCCGCTTGGAGCGCTGCTCGGCGTCGAACAGCGAAGTCAGCATCTGGGGCTCGAGTTCATACGCCGCCAGGCTTCCCGCAGAACGGCTGTTGATATCCGAGACCGCTCCGTCCACCACTGTAATCGTCGCCGCTTCCGGACTGTGGTAAGACTCGGGTCCGGGCTGAATCTCAATTGCGCCGCCGTGCACTCGATAGCTGCCGAGTGCTGATTCCCCTTCCTTCTCGGAGTATCCGGCATGACGCAATTCGGCCGCAATCTCAGGGACCGTCTGCTTCGACCCCACTTTCACCACCTGCGGCGCGGCAAAAATCTTGGCCGAACTGGCGAACACCGCCCCGCGGAATCTCTGCTCGATGATGCGGTCGTACTTTACATACCAGTAAGCAAAAAATCCAATCACCACCAGCGACACCGAAAGAAAAGCGAGCAAAGCAAAACGCACGATGGGATCGCGGGAAAGCAACCGGTTCTTCCCCCGCTTACCACCGCTTCGAGCTGTCGGGATTTTCAGCTTAATGGCCATGGGCAGAGCAGTGCATCATGCACGAGAGCAATTGTCAGTCCGAAACCAATCTAGAATTTAGGTTGCGTTTGTAATTGATTCTAAACCACAAGCCACTCCCCATAATCATTTGGATGCGTGTCAAGCAATAGACGGGGTGTGGCCGCGAGTCAGCGCCGCAATCTGGAAGGAATGTTAAGTGTAAAGGGTTGAGACTGATGGCTGAAAGCTGAGAGCTGACAGCTAGCTTTTCAATACACGCCTTTGTTCTGCGTTGAAGGATGGAACTCGAGGGTGGTCGAGTACCCAGGCAGATCGACGGGAACGCTGTACTCGGCGTCAATGGAGAGCGTACCCGTGCCGAGGCTGCCCACTCTCTGCACATGCACTTGCTTGGGCGTCAAAGGAATATCTAAGTTGCGGGCTTGTTTGATAACGGCCTGACGAATGTCGTCTTCGGAACGCGAGCTATAGGTCGACTGCGTGGCTTCGGTCTTGATGGCATCCTCGAGTTCGTAGTTCGCGAAAAATGGCGGGATCAGCTTGTAACACACCAGCCCTACTGCCGCAAAAACGATAAAACCGAAGACCAATTTCATAAGCAACAATCGCCCGATCGCTGATTGCGAGTTTCACGCCGCAAGCTTTCCGTTCTGCGCCGGCCCATTTCCGCCGGTTAGCGGGCGGCCGGTCGCAGACCCAGGAAATACTGCGTTATGGCAGAAATCTTAACGTCCTCGCGGGCCAGAGTCGAGCGCCGAACGACTTCCACGGTACCTTCGGTAACCTTCTTCCCCACATTGATTCTAAAAGGGATCCCCACCAAATCCGCATCCTTGAACTTCACTCCCGGACGTTCATCCCGGTCATCCAGCAAAACGTCGTAGCCAGCCGACTCCAGCTCCCGGGCAATGTCTTCGCAAGCGTTGCGAACCGTCTCATCTTTCGAATTGGTCGAGACCACGACCACCTCAAAAGGCGCAATCGAAGGTGGTAGCCAGAACCCGTTCTCGTCGTTGCTCTGCTCAACCGCAGCCGTCAGGATGCGCTCCACGCCAATCCCGTAGCTCCCCA
>JBEKED010000296.1:0-4813 GCA_050014035.1 Terriglobales bacterium | reverse complement strand
CGATTGTCGATCCCATGCGGGTGTGGAACCGTTATCGCTCGCCGGTGGCGTTGCCATCTGAATCATTTCGCGCGCGCTGGAGGAAGGGGCTTGGGTCAAACTGAAATGACTCAAACTGAAATGACCCAAAGTGAAAATTCGAGCCGCGAACGGATTCTGGAACGGATTCGCACGGGCTTGCGCACGGTGATTCCGGAGCCGGCCGCGCTGGCGTCGGATCGCGCGATCTTTGAGGCCGTCATCTTTGAGCCAATCAGCAATCCTCTCGAACGATTCCAGCAGGAGTGCGTTTCGAACCTTATGGAATGCGCGCTGACCGCCGATTCTGCGGCTAGTGTTCGGCAGCTTGATGAAGTTCTACAGTCGCTGCCCGACGGAGAAATCTTTGTGCAAGACGAGCCGTCGCTGCGGCGGCTAGTCGAAACCGCAGTGCCGCGCCGGGCGATTCGATGGTCCAGTCAGGGCGCTCCGGCGGAAGCTTCGCAGGCAACGGTCACGCTGGCCGAGGCGCTCATCGCGCAGACCGGGTCTATTCTGGTGACGGCGGCTTGCGGCGGACGGGGCGCTTCGGTGGTCGCTCCTTGTCACATTGTTTATGCGACGACAGTGCAACTGGTTCCCGATTTGGCGACTGCGCTTGGGCGCGCTTCGCGGGAAGGAATCCTTGAGCGCAACTCGTTTGCCTGCGTCATCAGCGGATCTAGCCGCACGGCCGATATCGAAAAAATTCTGGTGCAGGGGGCGCATGGTCCGCGGCGGTTGGTGGTGATTTTGGAGAGGTCTGGGGTGTGAGCCTCTCAGCAGAGCCAGGTTCGGGGTTGTTTACTGTTTAGTAACTATGCCAATACTGTTGCGAAAAAAAATAATACGGCTCTTTGGAATCATAAAGTTAGCGGGAAATTCCTTTCAAATCTTTGGATTCAAAGTACTTATTCGTAAAATATCACTTGATAAGGACTTAGCCAACAAAACGATGCGACAAACGGCTTTGGGGCAGCTTCGAGGAGTGTCTTGTTACGAGCGGACACAACTCCAAACTGCCCCAATCAGATTACTAGTATTGAACTAGCTGGATTGGGTGTCAAGGAATTTCGTTGAATGGTAGTGGTGCGGTTTGAAAATTGCCGTCCCTCAGCGGCTGAAGCCGCAGTCAAAACAATACACTTACCGCAGCGCTGAAGCGCTGCGCCACCCAAAAACGAGCGCAAGATCGACTTTTTCCGCAGGCTGCGAAGCCGTGCCCTTTCAAAGCCGCTTCAAACTGCACCGCTACCCGTTGAGTGGTAGTGGTGCGGTCTGAAATTGCCGTCCCCTCAGCGGCTAAACAGCTTGCGGAAAAAGTCGTTGGAGAAGAAAAAAGCTCACCTCGGGCGCTAAAGCGCGAACCCATTTTTGACGACTTACGGCACGACTGAAGTCGTGCCCTTCCCAAACCCTGCTCAACCGGAATTCGGTCATGGCGGGAAGCAGCTTCGGGCTTCGCACGACGGGACGGGCGACTACCCCAGACCGCGAAAAGCGCGCGTTCTGGGGGGCCCGGCGAGGGCGGCCTTCCCTACGCAACCGGGGACGCTGGTTTGAAGATTACTCCTTGACTGGTGCGGCTGTTCATTACTACTCGGATGGGTTTCGCGAAGCGCAGGTGGCGGACACAGCCTTGCTCTTCCACGGCCGGTTGTTTCGACAGCCATCCCCAATCTACGGTGCCTTCGCCCGCGTCTGGATTCACGGTGAAATAACCGATTTGGAAGGCGGTCAGGTTCTGGAAGAAATGGCTGCCTTGCGAGGGAGTCACTCGGAAGTCGCGGAAACCGGCTTCGACTATTACGCGGGCGCCGCTGATCTCGTCCCACTCTACTGGAATACCCAGCCAGGGTTCAGTCGATCCCCAGCGTCCGACGCCGATGAGCAGATAGGGACGATTGTGTTCGTTGAGCTGGCGATTGAAACGGGAAACGGCCGCGGCGACTTCCTGGCTTTGGCCACGCTCGAAGCGCTGTGAGTCGACTACTACTACATCGTAGAGATCGTCGATCCGTCCGTTGCCCAGGACCTTGCTGCTCTGGCAGATCAACTGCTCGGGTTGGACGTCATCCAGGGCTAGGTCTTCGGTGTCGCTCGAGAGCGTTAGCGGGCGGATTTGCAGAAAGCCGAAGTCGGCTACGTGCGCGGCTGGCAGATCCGTTTCCTGGGGCAGACGCACGGCAAATTCGATCTCCACGGGATTGCCCAAGGCATCTTCGCCGGCGCGAACGAGGTCATCGAGAATCTCAGCCAGTGGAAAGGTTCCGTGCTTGAGCATGGGGGCAAAAGTCACGATGCGCGAGCCGGGGCGGCTTACTCCATCGTAGACGGCGTGATTGTCCTTGGAGTAGGTCGAGGCTAGCGCGCGCAAGGTGCCGTCGGCTTCGGCGGCGTCGAGACCGAAGCGGCGCTCGTGCCAATGTCCGGGACGTCCGTCGACAGCGCCATCGAGTTCCAGAGCCCAGAATTCAGACTGTGAGTTGTTGAGGATGTCTTCGACGGAAGAGAACTGCACCAGGTTGCGGGGATAGCGCGGGCAGAACGTCAGGCACTTGCCGCCATCGACTACCGCGCGGCCGAGGCCTAGAGCCACGGCTGCTATGCCGTCTTGGAAAGTCATGGGAGGGACAGGGTAGTAATTGCGCGAGCGGACTACTCCGGAAAAATCGGGATAGAAGCGTGCACCGTGGCGTGTGCCTACAACATGCTGAAGAATCACGGCCATTTTTTCCTCTTCCAGACGGTAGGGGGTTGCGCGCACGTAGGCTTTTGCATGACGGCTGAAGGTGGAAGCGTAGACGCGGCGGATGGCTTCGCTGAGCGCCTCCAGACGAGCTTCTAGATTTGGCTGCTGGTTGCCCAGCATGAAGGTTTCGTAGACGCCGGTAAAAGGCTGGTATTGGGAATCCTCGAGCAAGCTGGAGGAGCGCACGGCTAGAGGATGCGTCACTTCGGCGAGGAACGATTTCAGATCTTCGGTGAGCGCGGCGGAGAGCGGCTGGGCCAGGAACTTGCGATAAATTTCCGCGTCATCTTCGGAATGCAGTGCAAAGTCGAGGAGGTTGTTCTCAGCCACGAATTCATCGAAGATGTCGGTCGCAAGCACCACGGCGGGCGGAACCGAGATGCGAACGCCGGGATAACGGCGCGTGATACGGCTCTTGCGCAGGAGGTGACGGACGAAGGCGAGGCCGCGGGCTTTGCCTCCCAGCGAACCGGAACCGATGCGCAGAAAACTTGATGCCGAGGGCCTGAAGGTATCGGCGCGAAAGTCGCCGATCAGGACCTCGCTCTGTTCGCGGCGATAGTCGTTGATGGATTCGATAAGATCGCGGCGCAGATGATCATGAGTGGCAAAATCGGAAACCTTGCGCGGGCGCAGCTTGGCCGCCAAGGCAAACTCGGTGCGCGCCATCAGCCAATGCGAGAAGTGGTTGCTCTGCGAGTGGAAGACGATGCTTTCGTCGGGGACGATTTGCAATTGTTCTTCCAGTTCGTTCATGTCTTTGGCGCGTCCCACTTCGGTGTCATCGGGCAGACGGAAAACGAAGTCGCCGAAACCAAATTGCTCGGTCAGGATCCCGCGCAAATCCTGCAGCAGGGTTTGCGAGCGTTTGCGGAGAAACGAATAGCCGGCGGCGTGGGCGCGGGGACGGAATTCGGTGCGGCTGGTTTGCAGGACTACGGGCGCATCGGGCACGAGGCTCTTTACCATGCGCGCCAGTTCAAAACCGGCTTCGGGACTTAGTTTGCCCTCCCAGGGAAATTCAACGTCGGAGACCATGCCGAAGAGATAGTTGCGGTACTCCTGCACCAGGCGGGAGGCGTCTTCGAAGTTCGAACTGAGCAGAATTCTTGGGCGCGCCTGCATGCGCACGAGCTTGTGCGCCACGTTAAGGCCTTCTTGAATCACGCGCCGGGATTGCTTGATCAGCTCGGTATAGATAACGGGCAGAAATGAGGAGTAGTAGCGGATGTTGTCTTCGACTACCAGCAACACGGGCACGCCCATGGCCCTGGTGTCGTGCAGGACATTGCGCTGATCTTCGATGTACTTGACGATCGCAATCAGAATGCGGGCATTGCCCTGCCAGAGAAAAATGCGGTCGATGTCGGTGACCGGATTGCGCGCCACGAAATTCTTGATCTCGCGATAATCGTAGCCGAGCACTACCACCGGAACATCGAGTCCGGCCTGCTTCACTTCGCTCGCCAACTGCGCCGCGTTCATGTCGCCTACTGTGAGGTTGGTCACGATCAGGTTGAACTGCTGGGAGCGCGCTAGGTCGGCGGCTTCGGCGCAGGACGAAACATGGGTGATTCCGGGAACGTGCTCAGGGCTGAGATCCAGCGACTGGTCGATAAGCAACTCGTTGAGGCGTCCGTCTTCGCGAAGGATGAAAGAATCGTAGAGGCTGGAGACCAGAAGGATGTTGTGCACCTTGAAGGGCATCAGGTTTTCGAAGCCTTCAAAGCGTTCTTCGGCGTCCATTACGACGGGGGGTTCGGGCAGGCGGCGGACGCTCATTCTAATATCCTAGTCGAAGTTGGCGGCCCCGGAGAAAGGCCGGGGCGCGATGGCCGTCACACCCGGGTGTGCTGTTGGTCACAGAACGCGGTAATACGGCGTGGTGTACTGACCATGGAGAATTGCTGTGTGTCTGGCCATACCCGGTAAGATCCTCGAAATTCAGGAAGTGGGGCCGCTGCGGGCGGGACGTGTGCAGTTCGGCGGAATTGTGCGGCAGGTATCGCTGAACTTTGTGCCGGAGGCCGCCTTGGGCGACTA
>JBEKED010000295.1:0-4825 GCA_050014035.1 Terriglobales bacterium | reverse complement strand
GGCGCTGCGCGGGATTGTGGGTTGAGGCGGCGAAACTGCGGTCGAGCTGCGCTCGACTAGACCCTTCGGCTTCGCTCAGGGCAGGCTCACGAGGGCGGCCGTCCCTACGTGAGTGTTGCTGAGGCTAGGGGTGCAGTTCTTCTACTTGGTCCTCGCGGCCTATTAGCGCCATGCTTGCCAGCCCTATGAACAGGCCGTGTTCTACTATGCCGGGAGTGTCGCTCAGAGTGCGCGCGAGGGCCGCCGGATCGGCGATCTTTCCGAAGCTGCAATCGAGAATCTGATTGCCATTGTCGGTGAGGTAAGGAGTGCCGTCGGGGCGGGTGCGCAATTTCGGCGTGGCACCGAGGGCAACGATCTTTTTCTCAACCACAGTTCGCGCGAAGGAAATGATCTCGATGGGCAACGGAAACTTGCCGAGGACGGGAACAAGTTTTGCGGAGTCCGCAACCACTACCATTTTCTTCGAGGCGGACGCGACTACCTTCTCGCGCAGCAGCGCGCCGCCGCCGCCTTTGATCAGGCGCAGATGAGGATCGAGTTCATCGGCGCCGTCGATGGTGATATCGATGACGGGATGCTGGTCGAGCGTGGTCAGCGGAATGCCGGCGGCGCGCGCCTGATCGGCGGTCTTAATGGAAGTTGGGATGCCCACGATTTTCATGCCCGCGTGGACGCGCTCGCCTAACGCTACGACCGCGAAGTAGGCGGTCGAACCGGTGCCTAATCCGACGACGTCGCCGTCGTTGACCAATTTGGCGGCGGCTCGGCCGGCGGCTTCTTTTTCTCTTTCATTCGCCATCTTTTACACTCGCCATCTTTTTCATTCGCAATCTTTTTCATTCACAATCAGGCACTCGTTTCGTGATTCGCTTATTGAGTGAAAATTTCGATGTAAGCAAGATAACCTGCCAGCACTAATCCGAAAAGAGCGAGCAGGTAGGAGACCAGGTCGATTACGAAGCCGGCGGGCTCGAACGTGTCGGAATCCAGTTGCTTTTTGGTTTTGTTGTAACGGTTGAGACCGGCGAAGATCAGGAGCACGCCACCAACGGCGGAAATGATTCCCAACCAGGTAGTGAAGCCGGGAGTGACCGACTTGTATCCCTGCACTTTCATGAATTCGCGCAGGGCGATGGAGAAGCGTCCGATGGCGAATCCGAAGACGATGGTGGCGATGCCGGTGCGCAGCCATGCCAGGAAGGTGCGCTCGTTGGCTAAGTGATCGCGGGCGCGGTTGGGGTTTGGATCGGGCATGGGACGGGTATGGCTCATCGCCTGGAGGGAAATCGGCTCTTAGCTTTTAGCTGTTGGCTCTTAGCTAAAGGCCAAGAGCTAACAGCCAAAAGCCAGTCCTCCCGGTTCCTCTGTGCTCCCTGTGGTAAGGCCTTCGACCTGTCATTATTCCACAGCTTTCTGAAGCAGGGCGGGGATGGCGGCGATGTTTTTCAGGAGGTCGGCGGGAAAGCCGTGACGCTGCTGCAGGTATTCTGGCGAATTGTAGGAGAGCCATACCTGGCCGTGTTCGTCCTGCCAGGCGAGCGCTTTGAGCGGCAGGTCGATGGCCAGCCTCGGCGCTGCAACCATTAACGGAGTTCCGCCTTTCGGACTGCCGAAAATCAGCAGTTGCGTGGGTTGCATTTTCAGGCCGACCTTCTCGGCTTCGCCGCTGTGGTCGATGAGGGCAAATACGGCCAGCCCTTTTTCTTTGAGAATCGACTGCAGGCGCGAGAGAGTTTCGGGCACGGAATAGGGACTGGACAGATCAATGACACCGTTCGCCATGGGGGAATCTCCTATTTGGGGGTTGTCATGCCGGGCTGCGCTCGGGATGACAATTATAAGAGTGTATCGCCGGTGCAATTTGAACGCGATTGCGGGCCACTTGAATCGGACGCGCATTGCGAATCATCCGTTATTCTATAGAAGACTTATATGCCTACTTCAACGCGCAATACGGGCAGGAGTTCGACTCCTGCAATCATTCAAGACTACGAGCGGGAACGGGTGTTTGGGCTGTTCCGGCAATTTGGCTATCTGGAGGCGGAACTGAACCCGCTGGGCCTGCTGCCTCCGCAACCGCATCCCGACCTGGCCATCGATAACGAGTGGGCGCGGGAAGCGCGACGCATCTATTGCGGCAGCGTGGGCGTGGAGTTCATGCACATTGCCGACCCGGAGCGGCGGCGCTGGATTCAGGAACGGTTCGAAGGGGAAGCGGGCGACGTCGACGTCAGCATTAGTCACGAGCGCGCGCTTGATCTGCTGATGCGGGCCGATCTGTTTGAGCAAACTTTGCAGCAACGCTATCTGGGCAACAAACGGTTCTCGCTGGAAGGCAGCACTTCTTTGCTGCCGGCGATGGATGAGGTACTGGACGTGGCCGGCGAGCACGGCGCGGTGGAACTGGTGATGGGGATGAGCCATCGCGGAAGGCTGAATGTGGTGATCCATCTGGCGAATCGTCCGCCGGAGCAGGTGTTTGCGGAATTTGAGGATGTGGATCCGCGCAGCGTGCTCGGGTCGGGCGACGTGAAGTATCACATGGGCGCGACTGGCGAATACGTCACGAAGAGCGGGAAAAAGATTCACATTCACCTGGCGTCAAATCCCAGCCACCTGGAAGCGGTCGATCCGGTGACGGTAGGGCGCACCCGGGCCAAGCAGGATCGCGCCGGGGAAGGCGGCAAGGAAAAATATCTGCCGGTGCTGGTGCATGGCGACGCCGCGTTTGCGGGACAAGGGATCACGGCAGAGACGATGAACTATGCCGACCTGGCCGGATATACGGTGGGCGGAACGATTCATATCATTGCCAACAATCTGATCGGCTTTACGACCAATGCGCGGGAAGAGCATTCTTCGCGTTTCTCGGCGCAACTGGGGCGGCGGCAGGAGATTCCGATTTTTCATGTGAATGGCGAAGACGTGGATGCGGTGATGCGGATCGCGCGGATCGCCACTGAGTATCGCTACAAATTCGGGACCGACGTGATCATCGATCTCATCGGGTACCGGCGGCATGGGCATAGCGAAGTGGACGATCCGACGGTGACGCAGCCGCTGATGTACAAGGCGATCAAGGAGCATCCGCCGCTGTATCAGATTTATGCCAAGCGGATCGGCATGGACGACGACAAGATCGCTGCGCAGGTACAAGCGGTGAAGAGTGAGTACGGGGCGGCGCAGAAGAGCGCAACGCAATTCACCAAGAAGCCGCTGATGCGCGATCTTCCGAATTATTGGGATGAATACTTTGGCGGACGTTACAAGGCGGCGTATGAACAGGCCACGGGAATCGCGCGCGAGGAACTGGCGGAACTCACCGAGCGTTTGACGGCGTATCCAGAGGGTTTTCACATCCATCCCAAGGTGAAGAAGTTGCTGGAGCAGCGGCAGGAAATGGGGACAGGCAAGAAGCCGCTTGACTATGGCATGGCGGAAGCGCTGGCGTTTGCCAGTTTGGTGAAGCAGGGGATTCCGGTGCGGTTGAGCGGACAGGACTCGCGGCGCGCGACTTTCAATCAGCGGCACTCGGTGCTGATCGATACTGAGGATGAGTCGGAATATGTTCCGCTGCGTAATATTGCGCCGGGACAGGCGGCGTGCGACATCTACAACTCGACGCTTTCGGAAGCGGGCGTGATGGGATTTGAATACGGCTACAGCCGGGATTATCCCGAGGCGCTGGTTTTGTGGGAAGCGCAGTTTGGCGATTTTGCCAACGTGGCGCAGGCGGTGATCGATCAGTTTGTGTGCGCGGGCGAAGACAAGTGGAATCTACTGTCGGGGCTGGTGCTGTTGCTGCCGCATGGCTATGAAGGGCAGGGGCCGGAGCATTCGAGCGCGCGCATCGAGCGATTCTTGCAGTTGGCGGCGCGCGACAACATTCAAATTTGCCAGCCTTCGAATGCAGCGCAGTATTTTCACTTGCTGCGGCGGCAGGCGCTGCGCAAGTGGCGGAAGCCGCTCATCGTATTCACCCCGAAAAGCATGTTGCGGCATCCGGATGCGCTCTCTCCGCTGGAAGATTTGACGCATCAAAAGTTTCTGCCGGTGATTCCGGACACGGAAGCGCAGGATGCGCAGCGGATTCTGCTGTGCACGGGAAAAATCGGGCACGAACTGCGGACGGAACGCGAGAAGCGCAAAAACAACGCCAACGCCAATGCCAACGAGTTACGCACTGCGATTGTTTTTCTGGAGCAGATGTATCCGTTCCCCGAGGCGGAACTGACGGCCGAATTGCAGCGTCACAGCGCGGCGCGCGATATTGTGTGGGTGCAGGAAGAGCCGGCCAACATGGGCGCGCTTTCTTATATGCTGCCGCGACTGAAGTACATTACGGACGAGCGGCCGGTGCATTCGGTGAAGAGGTCGGCGAGTGCGAGTCCGGCGACCGGGTCGGCCAAGGCGCATGAGGTGGAGCAGAAAACGCTGTTGGCGCTGGCCTTCACGAAGCTGGATTGAAACCGCGGGGACGGGAGAAAGCAAAACAATGGCCCAGGAGCGAACCCCTCTTGGGCTACGAAAAAGAGGGGCCCCCTATGAAAGCGAGTACCGAAGGACTCGTGCAGAAAGTCTCAAAGTTGAAAGGGCCCAATAAGGATTTACAAGCAGCCGCAGTGATGCTTGGCGATGCAGCTGCTCGCGTAGATCACAAACTGATGAAGCGTAGCACGAAGCTTGCACATCGGTTGCTGCTCACTCTGAAGAAGGCGCTTCCTGATACTGATCCGCAACTCATAGGAGACTTCGTTGCTGAGGTCAGCGATCTCTGGGACTACGGACAAAAACTCGACAAAACTCTAGCGGAGCTTTGTGA
>JBEKED010000294.1:0-5165 GCA_050014035.1 Terriglobales bacterium | reverse complement strand
ACCAGCATGCGCGACGTCTTCGCTTCCACCCGCCGTATGCGCCACGAGGTATTGCCGAGCAGCATGACGTCTCCCGCCATACTTTCGACGGCAAAGTCTTCATCCACAGTTCCAACCACGCCCCCATCCGGTTCGGCAACCACGGTGAACAAAGCATTGTCGGGAATCGCGCCCCCACTCGTAATCGCAGCCAATCGCGCGCCCCGCCGCGCTCGCAGCTTGCGGTTGATGCGATCGTGGTGCAGGTACGCCCCGTAGCGCCCGCGTTGCGAGGCAATCCCTTCCGAAAGCATCACCAGCACTTCGTCAAACGTCTTGCGCAAGAGATTGCGGTAAGGATAAGCGCGCTTCACGAGCGCGAATAACTCATCCTCATCCCATCCGTCATCGCTCACGCTTGGCGACGTAGCGCCGGCTGTCGCGAGCGCCTGCTCTGAGCTTGCCGAAGAGGCATCTTGCCCTCGCCGCCGAGCGCCGCTCCCCGAAGCCGCGCAGCACGCGACAATCTGTTGCGCCAGCACATCCAGCGAAGCTTCCGGAAAAATTAGGCGATCGAGTTCGCCGCGGCGAATGGCACGAACCAGCACGGCGCATTCCGCCAGATCGTCGCGCGTGGTGACAAAAAATCGTCCCTTAGGAACCGCACCCCGCCAGTGCCCCGACCGTCCCACGCGCTGCAAAGCCACCGCAATCGAACGCGGCGAGCTGATGTGACACACCAGGTCCACCGTGCCCACGTCGATGCCAAGCTCAAGCGAAGCGGTTGCGACCAGCACCTTCACCTGGCCTTCTTTCAGCTTGCGCTCCGCCTCCAGACGCAGCTTGCGCGACAGGCTTCCATGATGCGCCGCCACGTTCTCTTCGCCCAGCCGCTCGCCCAGCTGATGGGAAATGCGCTCCGCCAGCCGCCGCGTATTGACGAAGACCAAAGTCGAGCGATGCGCATTCACCAGTTGCACGATGCGCTCATAAATCTCGTCCCACATTTCGTTCGACGCAACCGGTCCCAGTTCCGACGACGGAACCTCGACACCAAGATCGAGCGTGCGCTTGTGGCCAACGTTCACGATCACAGGATCGGGCCGCGGATTTTGCGGGTCAGAACTGCCGGCAAGAAAATGCGCAACTTCTTCAATCGGCTTCTGCGTAGCCGAAAGTCCAATACGCACCGGCGGACGATAAGTCAGCGCTTCCAGCCGCTCCAGCGAAAGCGCCAGATGCACGCCGCGCTTGTCGTCGGCGACGGCATGAATTTCGTCAACAATCACCGTCTCAACGTCACGCAAGATAGCGCGGCTCTTCTCCGCCGTCAGCAGGATGTAGAGCGACTCTGGCGTGGTGACCAGAATATGCGGCGGACGCTTCAACATGAGCCGCCGGTCTTTCATCAAAGTGTCGCCCGTACGCACGGCGGTGCGGATCTCCGGCATCAGCAGTCCGCGATCGCCCGCCATCTGCAGAATTTCGCCCAGCGGAATTTCAAGATTCTTCTGAATGTCGTTCCCCAGCGCCTTAAGCGGAGATACGTAAAGAACTTCAGTACGATCGCGCAGTTCGCCAGCAAGCGCCTTGCATACCAGCCGGTCAATGCAAGCAAGAAAAGCAGCGAGCGTCTTGCCCGACCCAGTAGGAGCCGAGATCAGCGTAGTGTGGCCAGCAAGAATGTGCGGCCAGCCCTGCTCCTGCGGCTCAGTCGGCGTCGAGAAACGCGCCGTGAACCACTCCTGCACCAGCGGATGAGCCCAAGCCAACGACGGGGAGACTGCGGACAGCATGGGAAAGATTGTAGCGGGAAATTATGATTTCGTAAAATGTTCGCCTGTCAGAGGCTAAGAGTTATCTTCGTCCGACAGCCGACCAACTGCCTACCGGACAGGCGTTCCACTGCCCAAGCAGGTCGCTGCATTCCCATCGGCCGACGAACGGATGCTTGCGGATTGGTCGGTACAAAATGCGCGCCGACCGGAAGCATCTCCGATGGGCGTGGCTGTAAGACGGAAGCTCACGGCGGGTGTGCCGGCGCACCTCGATAGCGAGAAGGCGTATCCCTGATGCTTGCCGCCGGCCAATCCGCTACTGATGAGCATGGCCTGGTGTTCGTTCGGCTCGGCAGCGCCGAAGCCATCCAGATCGGAAAGTGAGCAGGTGTAACCCACGGTGGGATAGGCTGCGAAATAGATCGTCTCGGCCGTCAGAATCTTACGCAAGTCAGCTAAAGCACTTGTATCGCCGCCGAGGGTTCTGGCGGCAATCTGCCCGGGAATCTGCCCCCCACCCTGCCCCGGAACCTGCCCCATACCCTGCACGTGAATCTGCGGACTAGCGACTGCGGCGGCCGCGGCACTCGCTTTCATTTTGTCGGAGATGCTCTTCAAAAAATCGGGATCGGCCAGCGGCAGGTTAATGGTGATAGCAATATCATTCAACGTCCAAATCCCCGCTTCCGTTTTCATGGAGAAGACGATGCGGGGCATGAACGGAGTTCTTTGCACCTGATTGTCTTTGTAACTGTGAAAGGATAGTTCGATGTCGTCCTGATCGCCGCGCAAGGAGTCGTTGTCGACGGCGACCTCAAATTTCTGTCCGGTCTTTGTATCGTCCGTGGCGAGCAGCACCGTCCCCGTTTCAAATGTCTGCAAACTGTTCCCTTGGGCGTGAAGCTGCCCGGCGAGCAGGGAATACTGTTGCAAGCCGGCTAACGCACCCGATTTTTCGAGCGTAGCGCGAGTGGCAGCGGGCAAGTGTTTGAGAAAAGTTCCCGGCTCCTTGCTGAAAAACATCTCCAATAAAGCCTGCCGCGCAGTTTGTGGAGCTTCCGGAGTTGCATTCTTAGCCCACAGGCTAGGGCTCGATAAGATCACGATGAGAATGACGGCGACTGCAATTTGACGCAAGGAATGCCTCCTGCCCAGTGTGGCCTGATCTTGGCATTAGGGGCGAGGAGACTCCAGTTACCGAGGTAAGGCAAGCCCTTGCAGTTCGGCCTAATCGCTCCGTAAGGCCGAGTAAGCGGGGAAGAAAATCCCAAACATGTCGCAGTAAACTATGCTTGACATAATGACAAGTTTGCATTACATTGAACTTGCCTATATGAACCCTGTTCCCTCTTGCTCCTCGCGCTTCACCAGACCGGTTTTTCTTTGGGCAGTTGCCGCTCTCCTCACTGATTTTGCGGTCGAGTGGTTTCCTGTCCACATCTTGCATCAGCCCGCGCCAGGCCCGCTGACTCTTTTGCCCCTCATCCCCTCACTGTTTTTCTGGGTCGCTCTGGTGCGCATGATCCAGCAAGTGGACGAATTGCAGAAGCGCATCTGGTACGAGTCCGTATTTATTGCCTTCATGGCGACCCTGGCTCTCAGCTTTGTCTTCGCCGGACTGGAACGGGCAGGAATTCACCGCGCACCGTGGGATGACGTTGGAAGTTCCATGCTGTTGTTTTGGGGTTGCGCCTACGTCTTTTGCTCCGAGAGGTATCGATGACTACCCAACTAATCGCCGCCAAAAAGCAGCAATGCCAAGTGATGGGCCTGATTCTTTCCTGGCTGGGCTACTTAGCCGGACTAGCCTACATGGGATTCGAGCGCCACTGGGTAGGAGCAATCGCTTGGTTGGTCGTGGTGCCTTCAATCCGGTGGGCATTGTTCCGCTATTTCCCCAGCATCTCTCGTTTTCTTGGCTACGGGCGCGTCGACGACAAACTTCCTGCCAAGGTAAACCGGGCTCGCGTCGCGGTTACCTTTTATAGTTTTTTCAGTTGTCCGTTTTGTCCCATCGTGTTGCAGCGCCTGGAAGCCTTGCAAAAAGAGATGGATTTCACACTCGAAAAAATTGATGCGACTCTCAAGCCTCAAATTCTGGTCAGCAAAGGAATCTCCGCCGTGCCGGTGGTGGAGGTGGGCAACGAGCGGCTCGTCGGCAACGCGACCTCCGAGCAATTGGCGGAATTTATTGAACTTGGACTTGCTCTCACGTTTGCGCCCCGGTCCAAGACACCGCCGGCGCCAGTGAGGGTGGCTTGATCGGCATGCGGAACCGGCTCCGAGTTCTTCGCGCTGAGCACGACTGATCGCAGGCCGAACTGGCAACCCGTCTCCATGTGTCGCGTCAGACGGTGAACGCGATAGAAACCGGGAAGTACGACCCCAGCCTGCCGCTCGCCTTCAAAATCGCGCGGATCTTCCAGCAGCCGATCGAGGCGATCTTTGAATCTGATTTTGACTAACTGAATGCTAGAATCGCGCCAATGCCCAAACTTTCTCCTGCCGCTCGCGCCCGCAAAATCAAACTGATTCTCTTCGACGTTGACGGCGTTCTAACCGATGGCAAAATCTGGATCTTCCCCGCGCCAGGAGATTCCCAGCCGGGATCTGCCGCCAGTGCCTCGCAGAGCGCGAGCCTGATCGAAGCTAAAGGCTTCCACGCCCACGACGGCACCGCCATCATGCTGGCCCGCATGGCCGGCATCAAGACCGGAATCATCACCAAGCGCAACTCTGAAACCGTGGCCTTGCGCGCTCGTGATCTGAAAATAGACCACGTCCATCAGGGAATTCAAGACAAGGCTTCGGTGTTTGCGCAAATTCTGCAAAAAGACGGAATCACCGCCGCCGAGGCCGCTTTCGTGGGTGACGACGTGACGGAAGCGCACTGGACGACAGCGCACGCCGGAGGCGACGGCGCTGCCCGCGATGCCGTCGAATACATTCTGAAAGCGCAAGGCAAATGGAGAAAGGTAGTGGAAGAATACGTATCGCTGAAATGAATTGCTCGTCGTTCGCTATTCGTCGTTGGCTTATTCGTCGTTCGCTTATTCGCTAAAATCGTCTGTTTAGCGAATCGCGAAGGACGAACAGCGAGCAGCCAAGCCTTCAATTCACCCACCGGTTGCTTGCTTGGGGCGTGCTCGGGTTAGCAACCGGTGGGTGCTGTTCTCCCTACTCACCCTGTTGTTTTCAGGAGGAATAACCCTGCAAACCCACTCTCGCGGGGAAAGTTTCGGAAGTTTTTTCGATTTTCTGCGTTTTAATAACTGACTTCCCGGCAGTAACTTATCGGCAGCTAGTCCTGTATGGCCACCGGCTTCGACGCCATCAGTTCCGTAAATCGCGGATCTTTGCGCAAGGTACTGAACTCGTTGTCTTTGTACACGTCTTTGATATCCTTGT
>JBEKED010000293.1:0-4852 GCA_050014035.1 Terriglobales bacterium | reverse complement strand
CCCAACTTCATCTTCCGTCCCGAGCACGGCGAAAAGCTCATGGCGCTGCGCAAGAACAAGCCCATGTTCTTTATCGACATTGCCGTTCCCCGCGACGTCGATCCGGCGATGAATGAGATCGATGGAATTTTTGTTTATGACATCGACGATCTGCAGCAGGCGGTCAGTTCGCACGTCGCCGATCGCAAGAAGGAAGCGGAAAAGGCGGAGGCGATCGTCGATGGCGAAGTCAGCAAATTCCACGCCCGTCTGCAGACGCTCGACGTGGTTCCGACCATCGTCAGCTTGCAAGACCACCTGGAAACCATTCGTCAGGCCGAGATCGACCGGGTGCGCGGCCGCCTCGGTTCAATGACCACCGACCAGGAAATGGCCGTTGAAGCGCTCACCCGCGGCATCGTCAATAAAATCATGCACACTCCCATCAGCACGCTCAAGACCGCTGCCCGCGATCCGGAATCCACCACCGTTATCGAACTGGTGCGGCGCCTGTTTAACCTGCATAGCGAGGACAAAAAAGAATTGGCCGCTACGAAAACCGGCCGCGGGCAGATTGCAGAAAAAAGTTCTGAAAAAGATGCGGGAAGAGGGGCGCAAAACTGATGGCTCGTTTGCGCATCGGCTCCCGTGGCTCGCAACTCGCTCTCTGGCAGGCCCACCACATTTCCGATTTGTTGCGCGCGCAGGGTCACACCGTCGAACTGGAGATTATCAAGACTACGGGTGACAAAATCACCGACGTGGCGCTGGCGAAGGTCGGCACCAAGGGCATGTTCACCAAGGAAATTGAAGAGGCGCTCGTCGAAAATCGCGTCGATCTTGCGGTGCATAGCTTAAAAGACCTGCCGACCGAACTCGCCGGCGACTTCGAAATTGCGGCCATCACCACCCGCGAAAATCCGCGCGACGTTTTTTGTTCGGTGAAGTTCGCCAGTATCGACGCACTGCCGCAGGGTGCGAACGTGGGCACCAGCAGCCTGCGACGCCAGGCGCAGTTGATGGCGTTTCGTCCCGATTTAAAAATTCACCCGCTGCGCGGCAATGTGGATACCCGTCTGCGCAAGCTGGAAGCCGGCGATTACGATGCCATCATTCTGGCCGCTGCTGGTCTGAACCGGCTGGGTAAAACGCAACTGGTGCGACAAGTGATTCCGGCGGAAGTGATGACTCCCGCCGCCGGACAAGGCGCGTTGGGCATCGAGATTCGCCACGGAGACAAGGCCACGCGGGCGCTGCTGGCTTTTCTTGACGATGCTGCCGCCCGCGCTACCACTACGTGCGAGCGTGCCTTGCTAAACAAACTAGGCGGCGGCTGCCAGGTTCCCATCGGAGCCTTCGCCGAAGCCATTGGAGGCGCGGCAAACGCTGGGCGCATTCGTCTGAACGGTTTGGTAGCGCATCCCGACGGCAGCAAAGTTCTGCGCGAAACCCGCGAAGGCGACGATCCGGTGCGCCTGGGAGAAGAAGTCGGCGAAACGCTGTTGCGCAGAGGCGGCGATGTTATTCTCGAAGAAGTTTACGGCGAGGGTTTTGCGTTACCGCAGCAACCGTGATGATTCGTCAATTCGGAATTTGTCACCTATTCAAACCGCGTCATGCAGTACTTAACTGTATTTGGAACTTGTCATCCTGAGCGAAGCGAAGGACCTGCTGTTCGTGGCATCGAAAACACGGCCGCGGAACATACACCTGAGAACTGATAGCTAAAAGCCAAAGGCTAAGAGCTAAAAGCCACGCATGCGCAAGCCCAACGAAAAACATCCTCTCGCCGGAACTCGGATTCTGGTCGGACGCGCGCGGCACCAGGCCGGCAGCCTTTCCGCCAGCCTGCGCAGCCTGGGCGCGGCTGTCATTGAAATCCCGTTCATTGAGATCCGCAGGCCGCAGTCGTACCAGCCGCTCGACAGCGCTCTGAAAAATATCAAGAGCTACGACTGGCTTATTCTGACCAGCGCGAATGGCGTCGAAGCGATGTGGGAGCGCATCCGAAAACTTCGCATCACGCGCGGTAATCTCAAGCATCTTCAAATCGCCGCCATCGGACCTGCCACCAAAAAGGCGATCGTGAAGCATAGGCTGAAAGTCAAAATGGTCCCGGAAGAATACGTCGCCGAATCGGTGGTAAAGGGCTTACGCGATAAGGTGAACGGCAAGCGCGTGGTGCTCATCCGAGCGAAAGTCGCGCGCGATGTAATTCCCGAAGAACTGCGCGCGGCCGGAGCGCAAGTCGATGTAGTCGAAGCCTATGAAACCGTAGTGCCCGAAAAATCGCGAGCGCGCCTGCGTGCCCTGATGAAGAGCGCAGCTCGCCGGCCGCACCTTGTGACCTTTACCAGCTCCTCGACGGCGAAGAACTTTGCCGAATTGCTCGGCAACGTAAAGGCAGGTTCACAGAGTTGGCTCAAGCATGTGGAGCTGGCTTCGATTGGTCCCGTTACTTCGGCGACGCTTCGCGATTTGCAGCTGCCGGTTGCAATTGAGGCTCGCGAATTCACCATGGGTGGATTGATTCGCGCCATCGTCCTGGCCCGTTACGCAGAGCGAGGACATTGAATCATTGAGGCATTGAATCACTGATTTATTTCAAAACCGCTAGGGGATAGGGTTTTAATGATTCAATGGGTAATGATTCAATACTCTTCACTGCGCCTTCGGACCCGAAACTCCCATTTGCGGATCGATCGCATCCAGGTAATCCTGCATGCGTTTCTTGGCATCGTTGGACATGCCGGTGAACTCGATTCCGTTGCCCACTCCCGGATCGCTTGTCCGCACAACTGCGCTGATCTTGATGTGGTCCGCGTCCAGCCAGAAATCCACGCTTAACACCGTGCCCAGCGGCAAAGGCTGCATGCTCTCGATGTAGCATCCATTGCCGCTGACATCGGTAGCATTGATGCGCAGCGGGGCGTTCACGCGTTCGTCGCGTATTTCCAACGGCAGCGTGATCTTATGCCGGTGCCAGCGGCGGCGGTTGCTCTCGGCAATGGTCACGGTGGCGCCGTCGAGCGGCAAATAGTTTTTCCACGGACAGTCCTGCTCCGCGACCAGCTTCACCCCCACCTGATTTTTCTTGACCGGGCCGGTGTTCATCACCCAGACCACCAGGCAACGCGACTTCTTCTCGTCGCACTGCAATCCGATGATGTCGCCCACTTTCAGTTCGGTTTCCACGCCCGAGACCAGCGCGCCATCGGAACTGATGTTGTGGGCGCGAGCTTGTTGCGAAAAGGGGCGGCCCTCGGCGCTCATTCCCCATATGCGTACCGGCAGATCCACCGTCAGACGAGGTTCGGTTTGGTTCGCAGCCATGCCTTTTCCTTGTACTCGCTTCTGGTATTCGCTCCTGCGATGATACCGCCGTTGCGCCGCGCCGGGATATCACAAAGTGCGTCCGCACGGTAACGAGCGGAGCACCACTTTCGGAACTTGCCGGGCATCTTTCAGGAGGGTCTTGGCGAGGGCTGTGACGGTCTTTTTACGAACTCTCTACGAACTCTCCACGAACTCCCGATAGCCGATGACCTGAATCTTCTGCTCCTCTAGAAACTGGCGCAGCGCTGCGGAAGTCAGCAGACGCCGCTCCTGGTCCCGAGAGTCGAGCAGTCGGGTGTGGGCGGCGCGCAGATCGGCGTCGCAATATCCGGGATGGCAGACGAATTCCCAGGTTCCTTCCGGCAGGCAAGCCAGGGTCTGGCGGAGCAGGGAACTGGCGGAACCGTTGCGGTCGTCACTCTTACTATCATTCTTAGTATCAACCAGCTTGGTATCAACCAGCTTACTTTCAACCTTACTTTCAACCAGAGAGCCGGTCTCGATCACTCCTATCACGCCGTCGGGCGTAAGCAGTCCGGCGCGCTTGGTTCGCTGCAAAAATTGGCGGGAGAAAGTATGCAGCATGCGCACCTGGCCGTAGCGCTTCCAGAGATGCGGTTTGCCTTTGAACAGCCGCGCGGGGAGCGCTTTGACCGGAACGATAGGGTTGCGGATGGCGCGCACGCCGCAAATCCGCGCCGCGCGCAGCAACGCTCCGAGAATTTCAGGAAAGAGGTGGGCGTGTTTGTGAGTATCGAGGTGCGTCACGCGGAGACCGGTGGCTTGAATTTTCCTGATCTGCGCCGTGACTTCCTCGACGAGTTGGTCGCGATCGAAACCTCCAAGCATGGCGCGCGCCGCGAAAGCGGAAAGGCTGGAGTAGAACTTTTCCGGCTCGGCCGAGCGCACGGCCACCAGCGTATCCAATGCGCCGGGCTGCGCCACGGGCGTTCCGTCCACCAGCACAACATGGCATCCCACGGAGAGATTTGGCGCCGAGCGCGCCGCTGTTACCGCATCCTCGAAAGCGGGCCCGTTGGCCATCAAGGTCGTCGAGGAGACAACGCCCGCGGTGTGGGTTTCGAGAATGGCTCGATTCACTCCCGCGGTCAGACCAAAATCATCGGCGTTGACGATTAATCTGCGCACCGGAAAAGTGTAGCAGCCGCGCGCCTGGTTTGACTTCTCTGGTTTGTGCGACGAAGTTTGGCCGGCGAATGTGAACCGGCGAGGTTTGACCGCTGAGGGAAGCGTCCAGTATGCTCAGCATAAGTTTTGCAGCAGCTCATTGATCGAGAGTCGTTTTTGTAGAAATTTATTTTTGCAGAAGATCTTTTTGCAGAAGATCAAGGTCTAAGAGCGGCGAAAACGCCTCACCATCATCGTTGCATCCGCGCCACGCGGGCGGTTAGCTCAGCTGGTTAGAGCGCCTGCCTTACAAGCAGGAGGTCGCAGGTTCGAGTCCTGCACTGCCCACCAAACACTCCATCTTTGAGCACGTTCGCGCACGAATGAGAAGGCATGCGAGGAATCATCG
>JBEKED010000292.1:0-5102 GCA_050014035.1 Terriglobales bacterium | reverse complement strand
TTCAAGCAAGATCGTGGCCGCCGCCTTCGTTGCCCGCGGATTGCCCGGCGCCCACGTCGATTCCCGCCAGTGCCTGCTCACCGACAGCGCCTACACCCGCGCGGTTCCGCAGTTCGAGGAAACCAACGAGCGCTTGCGCAAACGAGTCCAGCCGCTGGTCGAAGCCGGTAAAGTGGTTGTGATGGGCGGTTTCATTGGTTCGAATCGCGCCGGCATCACCACCACCATCGGCCGCGGAGGCTCGGATTTTTCCGCCGCAATTTTTGGCGCCGGCCTCAGTGCCCAGCGCATCGAAATCTGGACCGACGTAGACGGCATGATGACCACCGACCCGCGCCTCTGTCCCGACGCCCGCCGTATCAAGGTCATCAGCTTTGACGAAGCTGCCGAACTCGCATATTTCGGAGCCAAGGTCCTGCATCCTGCAACCGTGCTCCCCGCGATTCAGCAGAACATTCCCGTCTATGTTCTCAACTCGCAGAATCCGACCTGCGAGGGGACGAAGGTCACGGCGCGAGCCCCGCACTGCGAAAATATCTTCAAGGCCATTGCCCTCAAGAAAAAAATCACGCTGGTAGAAGTAGCCGCGCCCCGTCGTTTGCTGGTGCGAGGATATTTGAAGTCCATTTTCGAGGCCTTCGACAAACACGAAGTAGCCGTAGACGTGGTTTCGACGTCCGAAGTCAGCGTCTCGGTGACAGCCGAGACCAACGAAGCGATTCCAGCGTTAGCGGCCGACCTGGCGAAAATTGCCGATGTAAAATACGAAGGCCGGAAAGCAATCGTCTGTCTGGTAGGCGAGAATCTGCGCAACACGCCCGGAATCGCCGCTAAAGTCTTCGGCATTCTAGAGAACGTAAAGATCCGCATGATTTCGCAAGGCGCGTCGGAAATTAATTTAACGTTCGTGATTGAAGAAGACGACGCCGCAGAAGTAGTACGTAGATTGCACCAAGCGTTCTTCGCGGTTGTGGACGCGGAAGTGTTCGCGTAGTTTTTGTCGCCGCCGAGACGCCGAGGACACCGAGGAGACTTTGGCTCAGACTTTCTCGGCGCTCTCGGCGTCCCGGCGGTAAACAGGTCTCTCCATGAATCTCTTGATCCTGGGCCGAGGTAAGACCGGCTCGATGGTGGCCGAGGTTGCCTTGGAGCGCCGCCATCATGTCCGCGTTCTCTCCGCTGCCGACAACGCCGGCGCCTGCGCCCTCACACCCGATGCACTAGCCGCGACCGATGTGGTGATTGACTTCACCACCCCCGCAGCGGTCCTCGCCAATGCTGACGCCTGCATCCGCGCCCGGAAGAATCTCGTCGTAGGAACAACTGGCTGGTACAGCGAATTGCCGCGCCTGCGCGAAATGGTGCTCTCCGCCAAAACAGGTTTCCTCTACGGATCGAACTTCTCCATCGGCGTCAACCTTTTTTTCGAAATTACCGCCACCGCCGCCTGCGCCCTGAAATTCGATTACTCGGGCCAGATTTTCGAACGCCATCACACCTCAAAAAAAGACGCTCCGTCCGGCACTGCGATCACGCTTCAGAAAATTGTGCGCGAATCCGGAGGCAAGAAAGAAGATGTCGAAATCGTCTCCTTCCGCGAAGGCGACGTGGTCGGCATGCACGAACTGGTTTTCAATTCCGCCGGCGATCGCATCTACTTGTGCCACGATGCCAAATCCCGCCTCGGATACGCCGAAGGCGCCATCCGCGCCGCCGAATGGCTGGCCGGAAAAACCGGCTTCTACGAGTTCCGCAACATTTGGCGCGAGCTCTAACTTGAAAATGTCCGATCTGCCCGTTCCGGCAGCGGCAGTAACTCACTACTCTAACCTGTGGGGATTGAGATGAAGCCCTTGCTCTTTGCTCTCTGTGTTGCGTTTAGCGGTCTGGGCGCGCAAACGCCGGTATGGCAGCCATCGCCCGGACATACGCAACTGCCGATTTGGCCTGGCGCGGTGCCCGATGCTCAGCCTGTCGCGGGGCCGGAGGTCGCTACGACGACGGGGAAGGAGTTCCTGGTTGCCGGGAGGCCAGCGGTGGGAGTAAGCAACGTGTCACAACCTACGATGACGGTCTATTCGCCAAACGGAAAGAACACGGGCGCTGCCGTAGTCGTATTTCCGGGCGGGGGCTACCTGGACCTGGCTATCGATTTGGAGGGCACAGAGGTCTGCGACTGGCTGACGTCCAAGGGGATTACGTGTGTGCTGTTGAAGTACCGCGTGCCCGGTGAGCCAGGGTATCCGAAGCCCGCGCCGTATCCGAAATCAGGGCCGTATCCGGAATCACCGATGGCGCTCGAAGATGCGCAGAGGACGGTTGGTCTAGTGCGCTTTCGCGCTGCGGAGTGGCATATCGATCCGCACAAAATAGGAGTGCTGGGGTTTTCGTCTGGCGGCCATCTGGTGGCAGCGACCAGCAATCATTTTGATCACCGCTTCTATCCGGCTATAGATGCAGCCGACAAAGAGAGCTGCCGTCCCGACTTTGCGGTGGCCATTTACCCGGGACATCTATCGCTGTCCGCGGCGGAGTGGGATGCTAAACAGGGCGTCAAGAAGTTTGTGGTTCATCATCCAGTAAATTCCGATAAAGAGCTTGCCTTGAACCCTGATCTGCATGTCACCCGCCAAACGCCGCCCACGTTCTTGCTGCAGGCCGAGGATGACCACGTGGACAATGTGGACGACTCGCTGGCTTACTATATTGCGCTGAAAAAGGCCGGAGTTCCCGTAGAGATGCATTTGTATGCGCAGGGCGGGCATGCGTTTGGCCTGCGGCGCACGAAGTTGCCAATAACGGGATGGCCTCAGCTCGTGGAGACGTGGCTGGGCACAATCGGAATGATTTCGGAGTGATTTGTATTGCGGCGTTAACTTGCCGCGCCACCAAAAACCTCTTCCGCCCATGCAAGCACTCGCCAGAAGAGTTATCCTTACCCCATGCAACTACGGGGTTGTGGTACGGCTCTGGTCACACCGTTCTCCCAGGACGGTGCGGTCGACGAAAACGCGCTACGCAATCTGGTCACCTGGCAGGTAGAATCCGGCATTGATTTCCTGATTCCCTGCGGCACCACCGGAGAAACTCCCACGCTCAACCATGACGAGTGGCTGCGCGTCATCGACCTCACCATCGAAGTAGTCGCGGGACGCGTGCCCATCGTCGCAGGCGCAACTTCCAACTCGACGCAAGAGGCCGTGGCCAAAGCGAAAGAAGTGTCAGCGCGCCCCGGCGTCGACGCCATCCTTACCGCCTCGCCCTACTACAACAAGCCGACGCAAGAGGGCCAGTACCGTCATTTCCGTGCTATCGCCGAAGCCGTCGACAAGCCCGTCATCGTCTATAACGTTCCCGGCCGCACCGCCGCCAATCTTGAACCTCCGACCCTGGCGAGGTTGACCGAGGTTCCAAATATTGCCGGCGTCAAGGAAGCCAGCGGCAACATGACGCAGATCGCCGAAGTGCTGAACCTGGTGCCGGAGACCTTCACCGTGCTATCTGGCGACGACGCGGTCACGCTGCCCGTCATCGCGCTAGGCGGCGTGGGCGTGATCTCGGTAGCATCCAACGAAATCCCCCGTGAGATGGCGGAAATGGCGCGCGCCGCCCTCAACAACGACTGGCAAACGGCGCGCACCCTTCACCGCAAATACCTTCCATTGATGCAGGCCAACTTCATCGAGTCAAGCCCGCTGCCCGTGAAAGCCGTCCTCGCCATGATGGGCAAAATCGAAGAGGTCTATCGCCTGCCCCTGCTTCCCATGCGCCGCGACACGCGCTCCAAGCTGCAAAAGATCGCAACCGACGCCGGATTGATTACTCGTCCCGCAGCCCCGCCAGTCACTCCCGTCGAATTTTATATTTACGAAAATTGGGCCGCCGGCCCGCACAAAGCCATGCTGCACCGATCCTCCTGCGGACAATGCAATTCCGGCAAAGGCCGGCCCTCCGGCCACGATCCCAATCATTCGCGCTGGCACGGCCCGTACAGCACCCTAGCCGAGGCGCGCGAGGCCACACATCAGATGCCCGGAGTCCTGATCCGCAGTGAATGCAAGTGCGTGGGGTAAGAGCGGCACTTAGCTCTTAGCTTCTTGTTCTCGGCTTACACTTTGCAGCCTTTTTTGCCATTGGTTTTGGGTGGCGCAGCGCTTCAGCGCTGCGATCATTGGCTCGTTTTGGCGACCGGCTTCAGCCCCTGAGGTTCGACAGGCGAGCAACGTATGCGGCCGCTGGATTTACCAATTCACACGTTTCACCACAGACTCCTATGCCAGATTCGCTATCCACTCTGCAGTCGGCCATCGAGCGCTTGTCGGCGCGCGAAACGATCAGCAACCCCGACGAAGCTCGTCCCATTTTTTTTGACTTCCGCACCGCCCTCACGCGCGGCGACATCCGCGCCGCGGAGAAAGTCGATGGGCATTGGATCGTCAACGCCTGGGTCAAGCAAGGCATCCTGCTCGGCTTCCGTCTCGGCGAACTGCAAAAAATGTCGGACGGCGACGTGCTCTCCTTCATTGACAAGGACACATTCCCTGCCCGCCGTCTAACCCTAACCGATCGCGTTCGCCTGGTTCCCGGAGGATCCTCCATCCGCGAAGGCGCCTACGTCGCGCCCTCGGTCATGATCGACTCCCATGCCCTGGTTGGCTCCTGCGCGCAAGTAGGCAAACGCGTCCACCTCAGCGCGGCCGCACAAATCGGTGGCGTCCTCGAACCCGTCAACGCTGCTCCGGTGATCATCGAAGACGATGTGCTGGTCGGCGGCAATTGCGGAGTCTACGAAGGCACCCTGGTCCACGCTCGCGCGGTTTTGGGGGCGGGCACGATTCTGACCCGATCCACGCCCCTCTACGATCTGGTACGCGGCGAAATCTACCGTGCATCCGCCGATCAGCCGCTGGAGGTTCCGGAGAACGCCGTTGTGGTCCCCGGTTCGCGGGCGGTGAAAAAAGGCAAGGGTGCGGAATGGAACCTTTCCCTCTACACCCCGGTAATCGTGAAATATCGCGACGCAAAAACCGAGCGCGGAATTGAATTGGAAGATTGGCTGCGGTAAAAGACCGATTTCCTCTTGCGCTTTACTTTGTGCTATG
>JBEKED010000291.1:0-9947 GCA_050014035.1 Terriglobales bacterium | reverse complement strand
GCGCTGCTGCAGGATTTCCGCAAATTCCTCGACGAAGAAAAAATTACTTATACCGAAGGCGAGTTGCTCGAGAACAACGATTGGCTGCGCTCCAACCTTAAGAGCGAACTCTTCGTCGATGCCTTCGGCCAGGAAGAAGGCATGAAAGTGCGGGCGGAAACTGATCCGGACGTAATCAAAGCTCTCGACCTGATGCCGCAAGCGCGCGCACTGGCCGACAACGCTAAAAAAGTGATAGCGGAAAGAAACGCAGCCCCGATTCAGCGCTAAGCTTCTCATTTGCGTTCACGATTTTCAGGCCCGGGCAACCGGGCCTTTTCTTTGCGCGTTGCAGATTCCAAGTTTTCAGTTCTCAGTTCTTAGTGCTCAGTAACATCCAATCGACACCGCGGTTTGCCGGTTTTACTGAAAACTGAGAACTGACAACTGACAAACTTCGCTCTTGAGTGTCGCCCCGGAAAGCCCTAAAGTAGCGTTAGCGAAATGATGCTCGCCCCAAGGATGCTCGCGCCGTCGCTTCTCGGGCAATGGCTTCTCGCTTCACTGCTGGCGCTGGGCGCGGGAGTTCTTGATTGGCGCTACCGCCGCATTCCAAACTGGCTTACAGTGTCGGGAGCGCTTGCCGGCGTCGCGCTCAACACGATTCTCTACCGCTGGCCGGGACTGAAAGCGGCCTTGCTCGGAGCCGGTCTGGGCCTGGGTCTGCTGTTGCCTTTCGTACTCGTGCGCAGTCTGGGCGCCGGAGACTGGAAGCTGGCCGGCGCTTTGGGAGCCTGTCTCGGTTGGCAACAGTTGCTCTCCGTGTTGATGGGTACAATTCTGGTGGCGGGAGTCATGGCGCTGGCGGTCGTCGTCTGGAAAGGGCGGCTGAAACAAACGCTGGTGAACATCGCCCATTTGCTCGCGGCGTTGTTCACTCTGCGGATGCCGGGGTCCGCCGTATCGCTCGACGATCCGCAGTCCACAAAAATTCCCTTCGGCGTAGCCATGGCGCTGACCGTTTTGCTCTACGCCGTGGGCCGAGCGCTGGGCAAAGTGTGAACCGATTTGTAATTTGCGATTTGCGATTTGAACTCATTTGAACTTGATAATTTGTATTCCATTAACTATTTGTCATCCTGTAACCATTTGTCATCCTGAGCGAAGCGAAGGACCTGCTGTTTGCTGAGAGTCAAACCAATTGCGTCCCAACTCCGAAGCGCCGACGGCGCGGAAATCGCCGAGGCCGCGCTCGTGTTGCCCCTCGTCTTCATGCTTCTGTTAGGCATCGTCTGGTTCGGACGCGCCTACAACATCTATTCCACCATCCAGCAGGCCGCGCAGCAGGGAGCGATCACCGCGGCACGCGCATCGTGCAGCGGTACGTGCGGAGACTCCCCCGCCACCGTTGCTGCAGTGGATACCGTCGTCACCAACGTCCTGCAGGCGTCCAACCTCAATCCCGCTCAAATCCAATTAGGCGCTTTTCCCAATTGTGCCCCCGGCTCGCCTTGCGCCTTGTGCCCGGCGCCGTTCCCGCCGAACGGCGGCTGTCCCGCTCCGACCACCGGCCTCAACATCTACGTTTGCCAGAACGTGCAGCTGAATCCGCTCTCTTCGCACGCCTCCCCGCAGCCCACACAGTGCGGGTCGGTGGTGAGCTTTCAATATCCATTTTCCTTCTACTTTCCCGGCACTTCGCTGAACCTGTCACAGATTCTCTTGACCGCGCAGGCGCAAAGCAGGATGGAGGATTAAATGGCTCGCTTCCGAATTCCGCATCGCCGCGCAACCACTCTGCTGCACCAAACGCAGGGCTCGGCGCTGCTGGAGTTCGCCATCACGCTCCCGCTGCTGGTGGTATTCGTCGTCGGCATCTACGATTTCAGTGGCGCTTTCAATCAGAAGCAGAAGATCGAGCAGGCGGCGCAGGAAGGTGCCATCATTGCCGGCGCTCAGCCCATGAATGACATCCAAAGCACCTCTTCCGGTCCCGCCTCGCTGCAACCGGTAGTGAGCGCAGTGCTCAATTCACTCACCGGTAGCGGAGTCCTGGCCAGTGGAAACACTTGCTCTGCGCCGGCAGTTACCGGACCTGGGACCGGACTGGCTAGCCTGACCTGGACGTACACGATGTCCGGGTGTGACAGCGTCGGCGACAACCTCATCGTCACCATCAACCGCGGATGGGTGGGCACCGCCCAGACCACTGCGGCCCCCGTGGCGGTGGGCACCATCGTCACCGTCCAGTATCCTTATCACTGGCGGTTCAATAGCGTAATTCAGTTGTTAATTCCGGGCGCAACTTATGCGGCCACAACCCAGGTGTTGGAGAGCGCCACCGTCCATAACCAGACATGAGGTCGCGTGCCACGCCATCGAACTAACTTGCCAATTCGCTCCCGCACCGGCTTACCCCATCACCAAGAACGCGGCGTGGTGATCATGCTGGTTGCCGTCGTCATGCTCTTTGTCGTGGGAGCGATGGCCGCCCTCTCCATTGACGTGGTCACCCTCTACACCGCCCGCAGCGAAGCGCAACTCGCCGCCGATGGCGCCGCCTTGGCCGCAGCACGCGTCATCGCGAACTCGGGCGCCACTTCGGACCCGACGGGCGCCGTTCTCCTCGCCGCACAGACTCCAGCCAGTGCGTTCGCTATTCAGGTGGCGGCGGGGAATCAAGTGGGAGGAACGCAACTGACCGCGACGAACGTCACCGTTACCTTTGGTAACACAACTCCGCCGCCCTACAACCCGACTGTCACGGTAAAGATACAAGCCAATCTGCCCGCATTCTTTGCCCGCATCTGGGGAACCACGATCGTGACGGTAAGTGCGTCGGCCACTGCGGAGGCCTACAATCCCGGAGTATACGAGTCCGGCGCCATCCCGGTGGCCCCCATTTGCGTGAAGCCTTGGCTGCTGCCTAACATGAGCCCCAATCCCGGCCCCACTAACCCTCAAATTTTCGACCCTTCGAGCGGAGCCATCCTCGATACAAACCTGCTGGGCTGGGAGACCCCGGCTGGCTTTGGGTCAACCCGCCTGCGGACCAAATGCTCTACCAACAACGGTGGCACTGCCAACTGCCTCCCGGCCACCTCGAACACTCCGGCCCCATGGCAGTACTACCCCGGCACCACCGATCCCGCCACTGGCAGCTTTCCGGCACCCAGTTCATCGTCCGTGGTATGCCCCGGCTGTGTTGGGTTCAACAGTTACCAGTTGAGTATTGCGGGTTGCGTGCAAACGCCAATCTCCTGTTACAGCTCAGCGCCGCCAGGGCCAGCCCAGACCATAAACGTCGACACGACCGGCACTCCAACTGACGCCGACACATCAACTGCGGTGAATGGTTTGACCCACGCGACTGCAGCCGGCCAGGGAGACAGCATCGATACGGCACTGACGAGCCCGCCGTTTCAGTTTGTGGCGGGATCAGACAATCCAATTCCGGGCTTGGCAGGGAACGTTATGATGGTGAGCGATTCGCTGGTGACAGTGCCTGTGATCGACACTTCGACTTGGCCGCCAGCCACCTACCCGCAGGTTCAGATCATTGGTTTTGTGCAGCTCTTCTTAAACCCGCTCGGAGATCCAACTCCACCGAGTGGTCACATCCGCACGGAGGTGATAAACATGGTTGGCACATCCGCACGGAGGTGATAAACATGGTTGGTTGCGGGACACTCGCCGGAACCCTCAACCCCACCCAAACGCCAATCATCGGCAATGGCGCGTCTCCCGTGGCGGTTCGCCTGATCTCTCCGCCATAGCCCGAGACAATGCCGGGTAGCGCCGCCGTGCCGGCGGCTGTCCGGGCGTCCTCGCCCGCCGCCCCCTCATCACAACGTGCCTCGTCATCTAAGTCATTGATTATAAATATGTTAAGGTAAGTCGTTATTCCTCAAAGACCTGGCGCCTTTTGACTTTAACTATTCATTGTAAATATATGATTTATAAGTAGCTTATAGTAAGTCGTTATTCCTCAAAGACCTGGCCGAAGTCAACCGCTAAGCCGTTGATTCCACAAGACCACCCTAGAGGGGAGGTTTGAGCCAGGGTTTGAGCCCAAAGATGGAAAGATGGGAAGAATTGATTTGCCTTTGTGCGACGCCTAGAAACTGTTGGGATCGCGCTGTTGGGATCGCGCAGCGTCAGAATGACGCGCTCCAGCGTCAGCTCTTCACCCACAAAGACAAAGTTGTAGTGCGAGCCGTTCAGCAGCGCAGCCAGCACATCGCGCGCTGGAGCCGGTCCCAGATCGGCGACCACTTCCTCCTGCTCGGCGCCCGCCGGAATGGCAATCTCGGCCTGCGTCTGCACGTGCACTTCGTACAATACCTGCGCGAGTGTAGCTTTCTGGGCGCGAATGCGCAGCATCCCGTCAACATAGGTCACCGTCACAGGCGAAGGTGGAGGAAGCGGTTGCAGCGTTTCCCTGACAACCGGCGCAACCGCAGTCGTTGCAGGAGAAACTATGGGATGGGAAGCAGCGGATGAAACCTGAGCCCTCGCAACCTTCGCACCACCCGCAGCCAGCAACGCATTCTGAAGTCTTGCGACCGGAGCCGGATTTGCTGGACCCGGAATCTCCGAGCCCTGATCTGACTGACCTCCCAGCTTTATAACCACGGCATTCTGCGTCGTGGAAACGCGATAGGACTGCGGCTCCGCCAAATCGAGCACCACGCGCGTAATGGGAGGGTTATTGAAAAACAATCCGGTGCGAACCCGCTTCAGCGCGCCGCGATTGACTTCAAGCGCGCGCAACTCGGCGGAGGGAAGCGCTCCGGGAAAATCCACGACAATGCGATCGGGCCCAGTAATAGCCTGAGTATCGGGCGCAACGGCAGCTCCGGAAGTCTGAATCTCCACTTCCATAGCAGCGCCGCTGCCCCGCACTAGAACGTGCTGAACGCGCGCGCCACTGGGCGAGCCAACTTGTGAACTAGCCCTTGGCTTGGTTGGAGCCAGCTTCTGAGCATCTTTCTGAGTGTCGTTCTGACCAGAAAGTGGCGCCGACAGCAACGCTGCCAGGCCCAGCAGGGCTCCGAAATAACCGAGGCGTGACATGCGGGCTCCGCCTAAAGTTTAGCAGTAATGAGGCGGCCCATCGGCACCGGAAGTCGTAGCACTTCAGGTGCCCGTTCTCAGGCCTCTGGTTTTCCTGAGAGCTGAGACCTGACACCTGAGACCTGTATTTCTAACCGATCTGGACAGGCGGAGCGGGCGGTTGCAAAGCGGTCTTGTGACTGCCATCGCAAAAAGGCCGATTGGCGGAAGCGCCACAGCGGCAGAGGGAAAACGCAGTTTTGCCGGTCAGGTCGTACTTGTTGCCATCGGCGTCCACCATTTCGACAACGCCGTTAGGGTCGTCAACACGCAAAGGACCGTTGGGACGCACTGTAATCGTAACTTGCGGCATGAAGCCTCCAGGGAAATGAACAGCTCTTGAGCTATTGTACAAAAGAAGAAGTTCTCAGTTCTCAGAACTCCAAACCAAAACGGGCAGCGACAGCTTGCGCTCTTGGGTTCAAACTGAGAACCGAGAACTGAGAACTGAGAACCAAGAACTTGGCTAAGATTAGCGCCAGCGGTCCACTGCTTCAAACCACAGCATCTTCATCCACTCGTCGAGGGTAATTTTTGCCCATTCGCGGTGCGTCCACCAGGCATCGCCAAAGGCTTCTGGACTGCGGGCCGCGGCCACACTGAATTGATATTGCGGCAGGCGATGGCGAAAGATCGCCAGGGCACGCCGGGTGTGGAAGTCGGAAGTCACGATCAGGACGCGATGCGCGCCCGGCGGCTGCAGGCAGCGGCTTACGTAGTCGGCTTCCGCAAAGGTGGAAAAGCTTTCGATCGGACACACCGAGACGTGGTTCGCTTCTGGCAGACTATTCACATATTTCTGAGCAATGTCGGTGAGTCGCTGGTCGTAAATCAGATCGCGCGTCTCCACATCCAGAAATACGCGTGGCGCGATTCCCTGGCGCAGCAACTCCAGAGCGCGGGCCGGACGGGCGCTGGTCTCCCCGGCCAGCACCACCATGGCATCGGATTTCTGCGGCGCGTCCACCACCAAAAAGCGCGCCGCCTGCCTGGCGAGCGCGGCCATGCTCAAGATCATGATCAAGACAATGACCACGAACTCTGTGATGTGTCGCTGGAACAATCGCATCGCACTCTGCATGTTACTGGAACTGAAGAGTGTACTCGGTTACCAGGGTAATCAAGATCGCAAAGACTGCCGAAATTCGCATCAAAATAACGCGAAAATCATAATGGTAAAGGGGACTTCCGCGAGTTCACCCTACCTCCGATGCTAAGATTATTCTTATGACTACTCAGGCCACTGCTCCTTCTCTTTTTACGGATTTGAAAGCGCGCATTGAGGCGCGCCAGGCGAAAGTCGGCATCATTGGCCTCGGTTATGTTGGATTGCCGCTGGCGCTGCTCTTTAGCGAACAGAAATTTCCGGTGACCGGTTTCGATATCGATCAGCGCAAAGTCGACACGCTCGATAACGGCGGCACCTACATTGTCCGCATCACGCCCGAGGAGATCGCCGCGGCCAAGGCGAAGGGCTTCAAAGCCACAGCCGACTATTCGCGGCTCACCGCCATGGACGCCATTATTATCTGCGTCCCCACCCCGCTCAACGAATATCACGAGCCCGACCTCAGCTACATCACCAACACTGCGCACGCCGTAGCACCGCATCTGCGCGCCGGCCAGATCGTCATCCTCGAAAGCACAACCTACCCAGGCACGACCGAGGAAGTTCTGGTTCCGATTCTCGAAAAGGAAAACAAGGCCGGCCTGAAAGCGTCCCGCAAGGGAGCAGCCGCCGACAACGAGTTCTGGGTCGTCTTTTCACCCGAGCGCGAGGATCCCGGCAACACCGAAGTGGCTCGTCCCGATATTCCGAAGGTGATTGGCGGGCTCGATTCCCAGGCCAGCGAAATTGCGGCGGCGTTTTATGGCTCCATCTTCCACCGAACGGTTCCAGTATCTTCACCGGCAGCAGCGGAGATGACCAAGTTGCTGGAAAACATCTACCGCTGCGTCAACATCGCGCTGGTCAACGAACTCAAGATGCTCTGCCTGCGCATGGGCCTCGATATCTGGGAAATCATCGGCGCCGCTGCCACCAAGCCCTTCGGCTTCCACCCGTTTTATCCCGGGCCCGGGCTTGGCGGACACTGCATTCCGGTCGACCCGTTCTATCTTTCGTGGAAGGCGAAGGAGTTCGACTTCCGCACTCGCTTCATCGAACTGGCCGGCGAAATCAATGTAGCCATGCCCTACAACGTGATTGCCTCGACCATCTCGGCGCTCAACCGGCAGAAAAAGCCGATTAATGGCTCGAAAGTTCTAGTTCTGGGCGTTGCTTACAAACGAGATATTGACGACCTGCGCGAATCGCCCGCTCTCACCATTATCGAGTTGCTGCAAAAAGAGGGCGCGACGGTCAGCTATAACGACCCGTACTTTCCCTTTGTCGGACGCGGCCGTAAGTACGACCTGCAGATGAAGTGCGCTTCGCTCGACAATCTTGGACAGTACGATTGCGTGCTCATCGTGACCGACCACTCCGATTACGATTACAAAAAGATCGTCAACGAGGCGAAGCTGGTGGTCGATTCGCGCAACGCCACCCGCGGCATCAAGAGCGACAAGATCGTACACTGCTAGTCGGCAGCCGTACTTACGCAGCCGGCCGCAGCACGGTGCAAACGGAGGCGCAAATGGGCCCTCCGATGTTGAAGGTCGCGGCCACGCGCGGATTCTTCACCTGCAGTCCGGCAGGAGCCTTGCCCTGCAGTTGCCATGCGCACCACCCCAGCATGGCGATTCCTGTGGCCCCGATGGGATGGCCCTTGGCAATCAGTCCACCAGAGGTGTTGATGGCGCACTCGCCGTCCACACCGGCTTTGCCTTCGCACCAATACTTCGCGCCCTGGCCGACGGCCGCTTTGCCGAGCACTTCTGTGCCGATGGCCGCCATCACCGTAAAGCAATCGTGAATCTCGGCCACGCTAACATCCTTCGCCTTCACCCCGGCCATGTCATAAGCCTTGTTCATCGCCCGGTAAGCGCCTTCGGGCCGCAGCACATCGCGTCCCGCTTTCTTCAACGGATCGGTCGCCTGCGCATAGCCGGCGATCTCCACGCAATCGGCTTTGTTCACGCCGAGCTTCTGCAAGCCCTCGTCGGTGGCTAAAATCAGGCTGGCATAGCCATCGGTGATCTGGGAGCAGTCGTAGGTCTTCATGGGCAGGCCGTCGACGATGTAGCGATTGATACCTTCGATCTTCATCGCCTGCTCCAGAGTGATCTGCACGTTGCGCATCTGGGCGTAGGGATTGTAGCGGGCATTGGCGTACTCAGCGACCGCGATCTGCGCCAAATCTTCCTCCTTCACCCGATGCATCTTCAAGTAGCACTCCATGATTTCGGCGAACAGGTGAGGAAAGATGAATACCTTGCCCTCGCGCTCATCGGGATGAGAAAAATAGCCGAGAGCCTTGCCGATGAGCTTGCCATCCATCTTGCCTTCGTTGTCGCGCATCTTTTCATAACCCACTGCGATGCCGACGTCACCCCATCCGAGCAGAAGTTTCTGGATCACGGAGAGCACGGCCTGACCGCCCGAGGCGCAGGCATTCTCCACAGATTCGATGGGCTTTGCGGCCAAGCCGGGCACCATTGCCATCAGACCGGCGAGCAGCCCCTGCTCGTTCAGCGAAATGTTGCAGGTGGCGCCGATCGAACCGACATCCAGCACCGCGGGCTCCACTTTAATCTCACCGCATGCGCCGAGAATGGCGTTCTGAATGATCTCCGGCACCGACATGGCCATGAGTTTTCCAAACTTCGATTGATGGTAGGCTGCGATGTAAATGCGATGTAAATGCGTTTCATAAAACACCTCTTAGGATGACTTGAGATTCTGTGCTCGGTTCCGTAAACGATCCTGCAGTTCGAGTTTCAAAACCTTGCCATAGGCGTTGCGGGGCAATGCTTCTATAAAGATGACTTGCCGGGGCAATTTGATCTTATTGATTCGCGCGCGGAGAAATTCGATCAGTTCGAGGTCGCTGGCGCTCAGGCCCGATTTGAGCGCGACAAACGCGACTGGAACCTCGCCCCATTTCTCGTCAGCCGCGCCAATCACGGAAGCCTCGCCGATGGCCGGATGATCGAGCAATTCTTTTTCAATCTCAGCCGGATAGATGTTGACGCCGCCGCTGATGATCATGTCTTTGGAGCGGCCTGCGATGTAGAAAAACCCATCTTCGTCGCAACGCGCCAGATCGCCGGTGTGGAACCACCCCTCCGCGTCGAGCACTTGAGCCGTCGCCCCGGGATTGTTCCAGTAACCGCGGCACACATGCGGCCCGCGCAGGCATAGCTCGCCGACCTCATTGATCGGAACCTGATTACCGGAGGCATCGACCAGCTTCGCCTCCGTGAACATCATCGGCTTACCCACCGAACCGGCCTTGCGCACCGAGTCTCCGTCGCTCATGGCAAAGCAATTCACCCCGACCTCGGTGAGGCCGTAGCCCTGGTGGAAAATCAGTCCACGCTGCTGGTAGGCATGAAGAAGCTGCAAGGGAAGTGGAGCGCCTCCGCTAGCGCACCAGCGCAGGTGGCTGCCCTCGAACGCTGAAGCCTCCGGAGAATCGAGCAGCATCTTGAAAATCGTCGGTACCCCGAAAAAAAGCGTGCACTCGTAGTCGCGCAGAGCTCGTAAAACCTCATCGGCGTCGAAGCCGTCGTGCAGAACAATGCTCCCACCGATCGCGAATAGCGGGGTCATGAATACAGTGAGACCACCGGCGTGATACATGGGCGTGTAAACCTGGACCCGGTCGCCTTGCCACAACTGCCACGAAACCACCGTGTTGTATGCGTTCCAAGCGATCTGCCGATGCGGAATCATTACCCCCTTTGGA
>JBEKED010000290.1:0-9320 GCA_050014035.1 Terriglobales bacterium | reverse complement strand
GACCAAGTATCACTGGACTTCGAACATTATTCTGGGCGTCATTCTTTATGCCATCGGCGGATTGCCGTGGCTGCTCTGGGGCGTATTTGCGCGCACCGTGGTCGGACTGCATGCCACCTGGATGGTGAACTCGGTGACGCACCTCTGGGGATCGCGCCGCTTCGCCACCAAAGATCTGTCGACCAACAACCTCGTTGTGGCCGTTCTCACCTTCGGCGAAGGCTGGCACAACAATCATCATGCGCATCCAGTGTCGGCGCGGCACGGCTTGCGCTGGTACGAAATTGATATGAACTGGTATGGCATCTGGACACTGAAGAAGTTGGGCCTGGCACGGCACGTTTATAAAGTCGAACTCGATCACCTGCCGCCTAAGCCGGCGCTGGTGCGGGACGTTGAGGCGGCTGCGGTGATGGCGGCTGCGGGCAACGACTAAAGCTTAACGCGGAGGACGCCGAGTCTTACGCGGAGTTCGCAGAGAAAAACCGGGGAAATGCCCGGTTTTTTCTTTTGCCTGTACTTCTGCCTATATTTCTCTGCGGACTCTGCAATTTCCCTGTGTGCTCTGCGTTTATGCTTGTTTCCCGCTAAAATCACCCTGTGCGCATCATCAGCCGGCAGAAAGCGATCTATACGTTTCTCTCGCTGGGCGTTTGCCTGGCAGCGGTGGCGTTTGCGGTCGGCAGCGGATGGATCATTCTTAACTGGCGCGAAGGGATCAAAGTTTTTCTTGGCATTATCTTCTTCGGAGCCATTGTCGCCGGTCTGGTCCTGAATACGATTTTTCTGGTGCGCGAAATTCGGCGCAACGAGCAGCACGACAGTTTCATTAACGCCGTTACGCATGAATTGAAGACCCCGATCGCTTCCATCCGGCTTTATCTCCAGACTTTGCAGAAGCGGGAGGTAGACGATGCGCAACGGAGGGAGTTCTACAACTCGATGCTGCTCGATACCGATCGCCTGCTGCACACCGTGGAACAGGTGCTAAAAGCGGGCGCGGCGGCGCAAAAGAAAGGCCTGCGGCAGCGCTTGCCGGTGGAATTCGACACGCTGGTGCGCGAATGCATGGAACTGGCGCGCGTGCGCCATAATTTACAGGCAGCGGATCTCGACTACCGCGAGTCTTCGTCTTTATCTTTATCTACGTCATTATCAGCGCAGAACGGAGGCGGAGCGTGCGTTCTGGGCGATGCCGAGGAGTTGAGGACCGCGGTTTCAAACCTGCTGGATAACGCCGTTAAGTACTCGCCGGATGGCGTACACATTTCCGTGGAACTCGATGCTCCCGATGAGGAGCGCGTGGTGTTGCGCGTGCGCGATCACGGGGTGGGGATTCCGCAGCAGGAGTTGAAACGCATTTTCAAACGCTTCTACCGGGTCACGCAGCGGTCGCTCTCGCAAGTGAAGGGCACGGGGTTGGGATTGTTCATCGTGCGCTCGATCGCGCGTAAGCACGGCGGACGGGTGTTCGCCGAGAGTGAAGGCGCCGGCAAGGGGACGACGGTGACTCTCGAATTGCCGAGGAAAGAATTGCCGCGGAAGGAATTGCTGCGGAGGACAACATGACCCGGGTGCTGGTGGTGGAGGACGAGGCGCACCTGGCCCAGGGCTTGCGCTACAACCTGCAAGCCGAAGGACATGCGGTGGAGGTTGCGGCCGACGGCGAGACTGCTTTGGAGCGCCTGGTCGAGAAAAGAGAGCGCTTCGACGCGGTGGTTCTCGATGTCATGTTGCCGGGCAAGAGCGGCTTTGAGGTCGCGGCCCTGCTGCGTGGGAAGAAGAATTATGTGCCGATTCTGATGCTGACCGCGCGCGGACGTCCGGAAGACGTGTTGCAGGGGTTCGCGTCGGGAGCAGATGATTACCTGCCGAAGCCCTTTGAACTGGCGATCCTGATCGCCCGCCTGGAAAGCCTGCTTCGGCGCAGCGCGTGGATGAAACGTGCCCAGCCGTCGGGCGAGGAATCCGGAGCTCCGACACCGCCAGACGTTGATAGGACAAGCGGGCACCCACTCGATACTTTCAGTTTTGGCGGCAAGACTATCGACTTCGGAGAACTGGAACTGCGCACGCTGGGAAATACCATCCATCTGACGGTGATGGAGGCGGAATTTCTGCGCTATCTGGTGCAGAGCGAAGGGCGCGTGGTTTCGCGCAAGGCGATTTTGGAAGAAGTGTGGGGACTGCGAGAAGATACCGATACGCGCGCGATCGATAATTTTGTGGTGCGGCTGCGGCGCTACATTGAAGAGGATCCATCGCGTCCGAAGCATCTGCAGACGGTACGGGGAGTGGGGTATCGCTTTGTAGCAGAGCCGGAGTAGCGTGCGCGAATAGCCCGGCGGACATCATGAGCAGAATTGGTGGAGCTGGCCGGGATCGAACCGACGACCTCTCCTGACGGGGCCGAAGCACGTACAAAGTGGTCTGATTTGACCAGACATCCAACCTCGCATCGCCTAGGATTATGCTAGGAATAAAGCGAGAACAGGTGGAGATGTTTCGCCGGGCCCTAATTCCGGCTTCCACAAACGCAGGTGCCTGAGTCAGGAATTGTTTCCTCGTAGGACCTCCCAAGACAAGTGGATGTATGGCAAGGAGGCCCCATGAAGGCATTTTGGTCCGTGGCTGCGATCGCTGTCCTGGTTTTGGCTGGAACTCTATACCTGCGTGACCGGAACGATCGAGGCAGAACGAATCGAACCGGAACGGCGGCTGGGGATGAGCAAAGCAGTGGAGTGCCTTTAAAAGCCACTCCAGTTAAGTCCAGAGTCGGCACGGGACACGATTTTGTGCCTGGCGGCATCCTTTCGGTGGCACAATTTCAGCAATCTTTTCGGACCGATGCGGCATTGGCGGCGCAATTTCCGGATTTCAACTTCAGCCGGGCCCGCTTCAGGCTTTTAAGCAAGGATACGTGCGCATTTGTCGCGTATCGAGCAGCCGCCAAATTCGGCTGGACCAGACACTGCATCATGCTGAGGAGAAATGAAACGGTCCTCACGGATGGGCACTATGCACTGCGAGCTCGATGCGGAAACCTGATTTCTGGAACGGCGAAAATTCCGCTGCTCCCGCAACCGGTGCAAGACGAAATCGACGAAAGTGAGATTCTACCAACTCCGGCGGGTTATGGCGTGGCTGCGGTTCCGGCACCTGCGGATGTTCCGGGGACGGACTCGCCCCTGAGTCCGGCTCCAATTCCTGATTCGCCAGGCCCGATCACCGGCCCTGAGCCGTTTCCCATTGGTCCGAGTCCGATAGAAGGCCCGCTGCCTCCGGGCGGCTTTCCCGTGCCTTGCTGCCGTCCGCCAGGAAGACCCACACCCGTAAACGTACCGGACGGTGACAAGTATGTCGGACTTGTGGCTGTCTTGGTGCTGATCGTGGCCGGAGTTTACCTCGCAGCCGAGAGAAAACGAAGACAAAGATAGGCACGCGGGATGGCTGAGGAGCTGAAATGGTGGACCTGGCCTCTTCCATGCCATTTAGCCCGTATTAGGAAATCCAACAACTTACAGCGCCCAGAAGGCCGTCTCTTGGGTTTTTGACCTCGTAAAGCAGGTAAGGATCACAGGGGCCGAAGAAACTTGGCTTTGCATGTAAAATACGCTTGACATTGTGTCAACTAAGCTTTACTATGTAGATGAGGTTCCAAGCGATGACTAATCGAACGTTTCCCTCCCGCTTCACCCGCCCTGTTTTTCTCTGGGCGGTGGCTGCCGCTCTGACCGAGCTCCTGGTGACGTGGCTTGTGGTTCACAGGCAAGTACCGCGTTGGCTGGGGCTTTTACCGGTTCTGCCCTACCTGATCTTTTTCGCGGCAATGGTACGCAGCGTCCTGAAGATGGACGAGATGCAAAAGCGCATCTGTCTCGAGTCGACATCGATCGCGTTCCTGTTGACGCTCATCATCACTGCCTTTTTCAGTGGGGTTGTGCAAGCGGGAATCGGCCACCCGCCATGGGAGAAGGTAGGAAGTTTCATGATGCTGCTATGGGCAGGCGCCTATGCGGTCTCAGCCTGGAGATACCGATGAAGCGGCAATGCGTCACGGATCGCCTACGAGGCGGTGCGCGATGAAAAACCGTCTTCGGGTTCTCCGGGCAGAGCGCGAGTGGTCCCAGGCCGATCTGGCTGGCCGGCTCAAGGTATCGCGGCAAACGGTGAATGCCATCGAAACCGGCAAGTACGACCCGAGTCTGCCGCTGGCTTTTGCCATCGCACGACTCTTCGAGCAACCCATTGAAACCATCTTTGAACCCGGCGATAGCAAATCCGCCGGCTGACCGCGCCAGCCTGTTTAGCTGGCGGCTAAACCATTCACAATCAACCAAAGGAGGATTACCTGATGAACATGAATAAGGCGTTACGCTTCGGATTTTCGGCAGCGCTGCTGACCATGATGGCATCGGCATTGGCCCTTGGCACCATGACCACGGCTTTGGTCTCGGCGGCGATCGGTGATTGGGAAGGAAAGATCGACACCGGCGATGGCAGCTTGCGAGTGATCGTTCACCTTTCACAGGCAGCCGATGGAACATTAAACGGAAGCCTGGACAGCCCGGACCAGGGCGCGACCGGGACGGCGATCGACTCCGTCACTTACAGGGAGCCTGATTTGCACTTTGCAATTCAAAGCTTCGGAAGCACCTTTGACGGCCAGATGAACAACGAGGGAAAATAAGCGGGGCCAGTTTGCAAAGGACTACATCCGGCCACGTTTCGTAGAGCACGGCCTCATTGAGGCCGACTACACGGGACTGGCCGGCCTCCATGCCTTCAGCCGATCAAAATGGCGATGGGAGCTAAACCATTGAGAGATTTGGTGGACCTGGTCGGGATCGAACCGACGACCTCTTCCATGCCATGGAAGCGCGCTCCCAGCTGCGCCACAGGCCCACTTGGAATTGCTACGTTTTAATTCTCGCTTAGCTTGGTCGCGGCGTCAAACTGAACGCTCGACTCCGGTGCGACTACTCGACTACCACCGTGAACCTCAACTAGGATAGGGTTGGCAAAACACCAAATACACAATCGGAGCCCCATGTTGAACTTGCGGAATATTTTCGCTTGCCCGCTTTTCGGTTTCGTTCTGGCTGCTTGGCTGGCGCCGGCGATTGCTGGCGCGCAAGAGACGGCCGGGGGGACACAGCCTCCGGTCGCTTACGCTTCGGTCAGCGCGCTGAACGGGATTCTTACGCCTTTGCAGCAGACGGCGCAGAACATGCTCTCGGACCTCGGGAAAATGCGCATTGAAAAATGGAAGACCGATGCTTCGAACAAGCAGCAGACGCTGGCGAATGTGGGATCCATTCAGCGCAACCTGCAGGAGGCGCTGCCGGAAATGATCACGCAACTGAATAACGCGCCGGAGGATCTGGCAGCGAGTTTCAAACTCTACCGCAACCTCGATGCACTGTATGACGTCTTCAGTTCGGTGGCGGAATCGGCGGGGGCGTTCGGAAACCGGGATGAGTTTCAAAGCCTAAGCAACGACCTGAGCGGGCTGGAGAGCGCGCGACGCGCGCTGGGCGAGCGGATGCAGAAATTGGCTGCCAGCAAAGAAGATGAATTGACGCGTTTGCGGGCGCAGGTCAAGACGCTGTCCGCAGCGCCGCCTCCTCCACCGAAGAAGATCGTGGTGGATGATACCGAGGAGGCTCCGAAGAAGCCGCCGGTGAAGAAGAAGACTACAAAACCGAAGCCGCCGGCGACGCAGGCTCCGGCGAGTGCTTCGCCGACGCAGTGAGGTTAGTGCCCGGCCCTAAAAGCGACTTGGTCTAGCGGGAGAGCAGCACACCTCAGGCGCTAAAGCGCGGATTCCTTTCAAGGCTTAGCGGCACGAGTGAACTCGTGCCCTTACCTTTTCGTGAAAGTTTGTGGCTTTTCGGTATGGTTTCTTGGACAACTATTTCATGGGCGGCAAGTAGGGAATATAACGCGCGAATAGCCAGCATAAAAAGAAGACTACGGGCACGTGAACCATTAACTGCAGCACGCCGTATCCAACAATGTCCCGGGCTTTCAATTTCAGAATGCCTAGGAGCGGCAGCATCCAGAATGGATTGACTAGATTGGGCAGCGCCTCCGATGCGTTGTAGATCTGCACTACCCATCCCAAATGCACCTGGTGCAGATTCGCGGCCTGCAGGACATAGGGCGCTTCGATGACCCACTTGCTGCCTCCTGAGGGAATGAAAATTCCGAGCGTCGCCGAATAGATCGCCACCAGTAGCGGATAGGTATTGTGGGTGCTGACGGAGGCGAAAAGTTTCGCCAGCGCATCGGCAATCCCCGTGCCTATGATCATTCCGAAGATGACCGCGTAAAACGGAAACTGGATGATCACGCCGCCGGTGGCGGGAATGCATTCCGTAACGGCGCGCATGAAGCGCTTTGGGCGCCAATGCAACAGAAGCCCAACCGTGATGAACATGAGGTTGTAAGTATTCAGGTCGAGCGCGGCCAGCGCGCCTTGCGGCGAGGTGCGGAAGACGTCAACCAAATACCAGCACAGGAGCGCGACCACCAGAATTGTCAGCAGCGGACTGTATTCCAACCACTCTCCGGGCTGGGTCTTTTCTTCCAGACTGGAGCGAATCGGCTCGTATTGGATGCCATAGGATTCGGCGGTTCGGGCGTTCTCTGGCGACGGCGTCGACATGTAGGCGATGAGCACCGAGAGCACGATCAGGATTGCCGTGGTCGCAATGCTTTGCCACAGGAAGAGAGTTTGCGTGAGCGGGATCAGGCCGCTGATGTTGAACAATGTGGGCGGCATCGCTGACTTCGTGGCCATCAGCATGGCGGCGGACGACGACAATCCCATGGCCCAGACTGCTCCCAACCCGAGATAGGCGGCGGCGCCGGCGGCGCGGTAGTCCAACCCTTTGACACGATGCGCGAGTTCTCGAACGAAGAGGCCGCTGAAAATCAGGCTCAAGCCCCAGGAGATTAACGACGTCAGCATGGAGAAAAGCGCCACCAGGGCGACGGCTCCGCGCGGCGTCTTGGGAATGCCGGCTAAGGCGCGGATGGCGCGATACACGATCGGCGTCGAGGCGACGACATATCCGCCGACAATGATCATCACCATCTGCATGGTGAACGGAACTAGAGCCCAGAAATTCTTGCCACCTTGGATGGCGAGCTTCGCAGGGCTTTGATGAAGCAACAGGCCGACTCCATACACCACTACGATTCCCAGCAGCGCAAAGATCAGCGGATCGGGGAACCAGCGCTCGCTCCAGTTGGCGAGGCCGAGGCCGAAACGGACCAGGGGTTGCTCCTGAGTTGCGGCTTGCTGTTCTCGTGGCATGGGCATACGCGGTCCTTTCGGTTCGGCAGGGATTGTCTTTTGCTTGGCTCTCCGGGGCTTTGCCGGAATGTCGCGGACATTGTAGCGCGAGTCTGACACAAAGGAGGCTGATTGTGTGGGGTATGCGATTCTCATCTAGTGCAAATCGCCCTTGATCTCGACCGTTGTGCACAAATCAATGCTCGTCGGTCTTTGCCACGTTGTTTAGGGCAAAAACTCTCACTGCATCATCTTCCCAAATCGCCAGACGGCGACCATCGGGGCTGAGATCGAAGGCGAAACGGTAATGATATTTGACGCTTGCGGGGATCGATGCAACTTCTTTTCCAGCTTCGATGTCATACACTGCGATCCGCCGCGCCGTCATATGGCTTGAGATATCGAGCGTTCGGTTGCCGCCTCGCAGCGTGGGGACGTGCACGGCCATTCGGTCTCCTCGCTCGCTTGCGCGAATCGGCTCCCAAAGACTGTCGGCTGACTCGTGCTTCGCCAGGGTCGTTCGAAACTTCACCTGACCATCGGACGAGATCACTTCAACTCCCCTATGTCTGTCCAAAGTGAAAAGATTGTCATTCAGGACCATCCAGCGACCGGTTATACGGAGCGGCAACTCGACACGATGTTCATAATCGCAGAGAGGCCAACGGTAGGTGAACGGTTCGAGCCCCTCCACACCATAAAAATAGGCAAATTCATCTGTGATGGACTGCGGATAGTTCTGGATCGAGTCCCCAGCGGACTTGATGAACTGATGTGCCTTCCCGCAACTTTGCAAAACTGGTTGCTGCGAAAGACGGATAAGCGTCACGGGCGGGTCGGCGTCTACTGTGTACAGATGCAGCGTGTGACGACTATGAGACTGTTCTATGATGCATTGCGCTGTGCAGGGCGCGAGGATTTTCCAAACCCCGCCTTGAGGGTTCCCTTCATCCGCCTGCAGTAGCTGGAGGTTGTTATTCGCCCTTGCGATGATCTGGTCGGTGTCGGAGAGGTAGATGCCCGTCCTTCCGGCTGCGTTGGTAGGCAGTGATAGAGACAGGTCCGCTTTCCCATCGGGCGAGAAACGCACAATATGAAAGCTGAGGCTGGGCTGATTTCTGGTTACAAGCCCATTGCGCTCCCGAACTGTGAAACCTACTAGAACTCGATTTTTGTGGTCGATCGCGATCGAAGGCCGGTCGATTCCGCGCGGCTCCGGCGGTTCCCAACCATTGGCCCGGAGTTTTATTACCAAAACGTTGTCCGTTGGAAATTGAGCTGAACTCAGCTGGGCGGTCCATACGATGATTGCCAAAACGATCCAAGCATTCCACTTTCCCACGCCGGGATACATAGATTATTTAGCCGTCGCCTCCCGGAAATGAGTATACGCGCGCCAGATGGAGGTTGTTGACCGCCACCGCCTGGTGCCGTACCTTCCCGGAAGTCGTTGTGCCGGATTCCACGATGGGTGTAGGATGCGTCCGATTGGGCTGGCAGGATCGGCCACTCTAATTTGATCTGGAGCGAGTCATGAATACCCTTCCGGTATTGCTGGGTGCGTTGTGCGTGTACGCGATTGCTTACCGTTACTACAGCGCGTTCATTGCCGCGAAGGCTCTGGCGCTCGACGATCGCCGCACGACTCCCGGACACCTTTATGCCGATGGACATAATTATGTTGCGTCGCCGCGGTGGGTGCTCTTCGGGCATCACTTTGCGGCGATCGCGGGGGCGGGGCCGCTGGTGGGTCCGACCCTGGCGGCGCAGTTTGGGTTTGCGCCGGGCTTCTTGTGGATACTGATCGGCGCCGTTTTAGCCGGTTGTGTGCAGGATTTCATGGTGCTGGTGGCTTCGGTGCGTCACCGCGGCCGATCTCTGGCGGATGTTGCCCGCACCGAAATCAGTCCGTTTGCCGGGCTTGTGGCCATGGTCGCGGTGCTCTTCATTCTTCTCGTCACGTTGGCCGGACTCGGCATTGTGGTGGTGAATGCACTTTCTAATAGCCCTTGGGGAG
>JBEKED010000289.1:0-4901 GCA_050014035.1 Terriglobales bacterium | reverse complement strand
AGCCGGTCAACGGCTGCAAGTTGCCAAATGCCACTTTGGTAAAATCCTTCGTTCCGTTGACCTCGATATCCAACGCGCTAGCGTCCTCGATGGCATGGACAAAACGCACCTGCGCTTGACCGCTGTTATTGCAACTGACCGTAATCATGCTTAAGGCGGCAATACCCACGGTCAGAAGCACGGCCTTCAACAAGCGCAACATCTCGATTCTCCCAAGGGCTTTTCGCCGGTGAGCAAAGAGGATTCTAGCAGTTTGCCAAAGGGTTCGCCGGGCCTCGGTCGAGACCCGGTTCCTCAGTTTTGACCTTACAGCAATACGCCCACCCGCAAGTGGTTCCGCGCCGCGATCAATTGAGGTCACTCAGAATAAGGGGGCTGGGATCAAATCCCGTCTGGGAAGAATTGTCCGTGAGCACGATCGTGCGAATTGCACCCTCGTTCGCGCCGCCGAAGTTGGCGATTGCAAAGGTAAAGATCGGAATTGTGCTCCCAAACGTACACACTTCCCCGGTGAATCCGGTGTTGAGGGAGTTGAACGATTGTGTCTCGTAAGCGCTCGTCGCCGTCGCGGGTGACGACGGGCCGGTAGGGGCCGCCGTTACAGGGGTGCTGCTGGTAATGGTCGGCGGTTGGCCGTTTTCCTGGTTTGGAAGGATGTAAACAGCCAACTGACTGGGTGAGCTAATTGCGGCGTCAATAATACGGAAACTCACCTGGCCATTTGCCGGCTCAGAGTTGTCGTCCGTCGGATTCAAAATGATAACGTTGTTGGGAGCAACTCCGGTCGCAACCAGCGTGTACTCAGATCCGGAGCTCAGGTTAACGTTGGGCGTGCTGAATTCCGAGGTCGTGCCGCCGGATATCACTCCTTCGATCGTGTCGCTACCTGAAGCCACGGGCCTATAGCCTGACGTTGGCTGATACGACGGGAAAGTCAAAGAGGTAAAGTCCCTCCCTCCGTCGACCTCGATATCTATTTCTGTCTGGTTGAGGCTTCCGATGGCATCGACAAAACGAGCCTGCGCCTGACTGGAATTACAGCTGGTGAGCACCAGGCCCATTCCGGCAAGCGCGAGCACCAGGGCCAACGTAAGAGGCAGAACCTTCAAGAAACGACGCATAGTATTCTCCAATGCATTCTCCAATGGCAATTTGGGATTAGAACATGAGATGCCATCATCGTAATCCCAGGTTTTACGCACCTTGTGTAAAATTTTGTATCGGCGAATCTAAGTTAGCACATCTCGCGCGAAACGTTTCGCCTTGAACGTGGTGCTGGGTGCCCCATCCTTGCGCGTTTTGTGCGCAAGAGCCTGCCCTGAGCGAAGTCGAAGGGGTGGGATTCCACGGAAGCGTGGAACCAGGGATTTTTGCCTCTGCTTTTGATTTCGCTTTGAAGTTGTGGTGGTATTCCACGGAAGCGTCCATCTAGGCTTTTGTATTTGATTTTGCTTTTGGGTGGCGCAGCGGTTTACCGCTGCGTTAGCGGCATTGTTGTGATTCGGCTTTAGCCGCCGAGCGACGATGTTCTCCCATACCGCATAACTAACGAACAACGAACGCTGAACCGTGAATCCCTCGGCCCCACTCGAATTCAACGAGAAAGCCCGCTAAAACCATGCCGCAAAATAAAGTGCACAACAAGAATCGCGACAACGCCAAAAGCAAAAGCAAGAATAGAGACAGGAATAAGAATAGTAACGATGCGCAGCGCACCCGCGTCGTGCGTTCGATCCGCGCCTTGCCGCCGGGAACCGTCTCCAGTTACGGCGCCATAGCAAAAGCGGCGGGCTGGCCCGGAGCCGCTCGCCAGGTAGTGCGCATCCTGCGCCAGGTTCCCGGACTGCCCTGGCACCGCGTAGTCGGCTCAGGCGGAGCCATCAAGTTGCCCGGGGAAGCCGCCGCCGAACAAAAGTTTCGCCTGCGCATGGAAGGTGTCACCTTCCGCGGAGCCCGCGTGGATATGAAGCGCCACGAGTTCCGTTTTCCAAAAAGCGAAAGGAATTAGCCGCCGGCTGTAGTCGCTGTTACAGACGAAGCCCAGCGTTATCAATGGCTTGAACTCACATATATATGTACTTAATCATACGTACAATAATTGTAACTACAAAATGTTTCACGTGAAACATTTTGTAGTTACATTTCCCCGACCTCGCCCCGCCGGAGCTTTATGTCCTTGCTGCCTAAAGGGTTACGCGTGCGCCGGCAACTTTCCCTCCAGTAACTCAAAGAGCCTCTCCGCCGGACACCGCAACCCGACATAGAAGCTTCCGAACAGGGCATAGACCGCGCTGACATGATCGAAGCGCATTTCATAGATCAGCTTCTTGAAAACCAGCGGATCGTCGGCAAACAAATCGACGCCCCACTCCCAGTCGTCGAACCCAATCGAGCCGGTGATGATCTGCTTCACCTCTCCGGCATAGCGCCGCCCCACCAGGCCATGTTCATTCATCTGCCGCTGCCGCTCTTCCATGGGCAGCGTGTACCAGTTCTTGTCTTCGCCCCGCCGGCGATCCATGGGATAAAAGCACACGTACCGGTTCGGTGGCATCGCCGGAAACAGCCGCGGCTTCATCGCCTCTTTCTGGCGAGCGATCGTTTCCGCGATCGCCTTGTTCCATTCTTCGGAATGCGGTTCCACGCCGCGCTCGGCCAGCGCCCTGTAGGTCTTCAGCGTCGATTCATAAAGCCCCAACTCGACCACCGACAAATACGAAGTCGCAGGCTCCAGAAAATCATGCAGTCGAAGCCGCGCCAAGTCGAGCTCGGCCTGATTGAGCTGGTCGAAGCTCGGGCGAAAGTGAATCAGCATCAGGTCGCCCTTGTGTCCAAGCAAAGAGAAGAGCGCCGACTGCCCATCAGACCGGGCCTCCATCTCGCCCAGCAATTTCGCGGCTTCGGCGGCGATCTCGCGGCGCACGTTCTCCGCCGTGGCGCGCCACGCTGTCCAGCGGAAGCGCATCATCTGGTGAAGCGTGGCGAAGCCTTCCAGCGTCAGCGGCACCGCGGGCAGTTGCCCGGCGGCCACCGGCAGAGTTTCGGGATGAGTTGGATTCATGGATTTACCCCGGGGACTATTGTAAACAGGATTGAATCATTGAGACATTGAGTCATTGAGCGATTTAAGCCTGTGACCTTCAATCATTCAGTGACTTAATCATTTCAATGTCTCAATCATTCAATGACTAAATGGTGACCCTCACCGTTGGCGGATTGCTCCGACCCGCACCAGTGTGCTACAAGCAGCTATATGCGCAAATGGATGAGCGAGCGCCTGAAGCGCCGCAAGAAGACAGGAACCGGTGCTACCAAGGAAGCAAGCAATGCCCCCGCACCAGAGCCTTTGCAGCCGAGGTTCTATGACGATGAGCCCGCGGCGCCAACCGCTGCTGCTTCTGTTGTCGAAGCGTCGGCGGAAGTTCCCGTAGTCGAGACGCGTCGTCCATCGAAGCGCGACCCAGAGCCCGCGCCGGCGCCTGAGCCCGCTATGGCCTCGGCCGAAGCTTCCGCAAACGCGGAACCGAAACCTCGAGTGTCGCGTCGTCGTCGCAGCCGTGGAGGTCGTAGTGGATCTCGTCCGCGTCCGTCACAGGCGCCCGCGGCCGCCGAGATTCCCGCGGCCGAAGTGTCGCTGCCAGAGGCATCTGTGGCGGAAGCATCCGCCGAGCCAATGATCGGCGAAACGACTCTTGCCGAAACGCCGCGTGCTGCTTCGTTACCAACTCCCTCGGTTCCGGCTGCAGCGGCTGTTCCCGCCCGCGCCAGCAAGGGAACGGTCGTGCTTGCGATCGGATTGCCCGGATCTGGCAAGAGTTCGTGGTTTAAGCGTCACAACATTCATCCGCTTTCCAGCGATCTGTTGCGCGAGTTGCTTTTCGATGACGCCCAGGAGCAGCGCTTTCAGGACCTAGTCTTTTCTAACCTGCGATCGATGTTGAAGGCTCGGTTGATTGCGCGTCGTCCCATGAACTACGTCGATGCCACCAACCTCACGCCCCACGACCGCCATAGCTGGATCAAGCTGGCCAAGGATTACGGCTACGATGTGCAAGGCGTGTTCTTCGATGTTCCCCTGGAGATTTGCCTGGAACGCCACCAGCGCCGCGGCCGCGTGGTCCCGGAAGATGTCATGCGCAAGATGGCCGGCAAATTGAAGCCTCCGACGTTTGAGGAGGGCTTCTCGAAAATCACAGTAGTGCGGGTCAAACAGAAAGAAGCGACCGCCAGGTGACGCGGGTTGCCATTTTGCCGCCAATTTTCAATCCACCACGGAGGCACCGAGACACGGAGAAAACCAAAAAAGGGAAAAAGCAAAAAGTCGCTTTTCTCCGTGACTCCGCGCCTCCGTGGTGGAAAAGCTCTCACCCCTTCAAATACGGCAGCAGCTCTCGAAACGCGGGCGCGCCCGACGACCGCAGCAACTCATAGATCATCATCTCGGTCGAGGAAAGAATAGCTCCTGCCGCGCGCATGCGATCCAGTCCGATGCGCCAGTTTAGTTCGGTTCGCGAGCTGACCGCATCGGAAGCCACATGCACCAGATAGCCTTCCCGCAGCGCTCCGAGCGCGGTCTGCATTACGCAGATGTGTGATTCCATGCCGCACAGCAGTACTGTCGTACGTTGACCCGGTAAGCGTTTGAGCAAGGAGCAGAACGCCTCGCTCCCGAAGCAAGAGAACGTCAGCTTGTCGATGGGTGGATTGTCCGGTAAGAGCGATGCAACTTCAGGCACCGTGTTACCCAAGCCTTTGGCGTATTGCACCGTTACCAGCGCCGGAATCTTCAGAATTCCAGCGAGGCGAATCAGCAGTTGTACATTTCGCACCAGGCGTTCTTTCTCCCAGATCGGCGGCAGCAATTTCTCCTGCATGTCGACGACGATCAGGGCGCACTGCTC
>JBEKED010000288.1:0-4923 GCA_050014035.1 Terriglobales bacterium | reverse complement strand
CGCACGCCGCAAACGCTGGTCGGCGGACCACGCCTAGACGCCGCGTTGATGGCTTCGTCAGGACGCACCGCCGCAACCAAGGCCATGGGCAAGGGCTCAACCCAGTTTCAGCATCTGGTGCAGACCGAGGTTCCAACCAAGCTTCTGGAAGAGTGGCTCGCGGACTGGAGCAAGCACAACGACTATAAGGACAAAATTCGCGTACTGTTACGTCCACACACGGCGGGTTCGGATCTGCTGGAGCTGAGTGTGCTAAACGAATCCAGCGGCGAGAAGCTCGCCAATATCGTGTTTGCCTACATTCTGGATCGTCACGGACGCGGGATTCTGTCGGTTCGCGACTCCAATACGCTGGCTCCGGCACGCAAGAAGCGCCTGATGACGGTGTCGCAGTTGTTCCTCATCCACCGCTACAATGCCACCTCGGTGCACTACGTAACGCCAACCGAGGACAACGAGTTTCAGACGCAACGCATGAAGAGTGTAGGGATCTTCTCGGACGTACATACCGAGATTGGGCAGATCATCGTCGCGCAGGTCAATAAGGAGCGCGTAGCTGAACTGCTGATGCCCGACCGCGTACTTCTGCTGGAGATGATTCGGAAGACCTCGCCGGCCTTGCAAAGCTAGGAAGGCTGGGAAAGCCAGGAGCGCGGGGAAATTCTAAACACTCAAGCGAGCCGTAGCTTTTGCGCGGCCGCGCTTGTCTTCTCGAAGTTGCGCAGCGGAAAAGGCGGAACCGCAGGTCCCGCATCTCCAACTGGTAACGGCGTTGGTGATCAGGGTTGGAGCGTGATTGGTCAAAGCCTGGCTGCCACGCACTGCCAGAACCAGTTCGCCACCACAATCCGAACATTCGCGTTTATGCATAACTTGACCCGACAATACAACGGGGCACTCGCGGCCTGATTCAGCCTAGGCTGTCACCCGTACGGAAACCAACTCCGGAACGCAATGGGAATTCTGCATCGATTTGACCGCATCTTCCGCAGTAAACCTTCCCATCACCAGGGCCAGCTTGCGGTTGGTTGTGGTTTGGATGGGAAGCCGATCAACGCGCAGTACGTATTGCGGGGCATGCGCGCCACGGTTGACTTTTACAACGAACTTGATGTTTTTCATGGTTCCCTTCGGTTCTTCGATTTGTCTTATACTCTGGCAAACGCTGATCAGCTTGGCTTTGGGCCAATCCAGCCCAAGTAGACCGGCGGTGTCGCAACTCGCACTCTTCCGAGCAATCGAAGAGCAGACAATTTTCAGATGGCTAACTCAGAGGAACCAGACGAGTAAGAATGGTTTACTTGCTCATTATTGATAATAGTCTTAACATCCGCCGTTGTCAAACCTCTTACGCCATCGGCTAGTGGCTCATTCCAGTCAATCTCCACGAGGAAGGCACACGATGGAAAATGAGAGCCGCTATTTTCTTCCCAGCGCCAACCCGCCTAACGTTCCGGACTGCACCGTAATCACATCCGGGCCAGTGATCCGGCCTGCGATGATAGGCTTGTCCGGGACGGTCTCGTAAGCATATCCAGTCAGAGTGCCGACCACATCGTCGAGTTGTCGTTGGTGCCCAAGCGTGACGCTGATTCTGGCCCAGCCGTAGTGAACTTCACCGCCAACGACGAACTTTAGTCCCAGATATCGATTCCTGACACCCTTACTTTTGCGGACCCACGGGCCCACGTCGGAATACTGGCTTCCGCCACCTTTTGCGAAAAGCTCCTCTGCCATAAATGGGTAACGAACCGAGAAATTGCCTTTTGGTCCGATAGAAGCGCCCGCGTGCAAAGCAGACGCCGCAGAAAAAAAATAGCCGCCGCTGCTACGAAGACGTCTACCCGCGACCAGGTTGGCGCTGCATCCGGATGCATCGAGCCCTACCGATAAGCCCGCGGTGCCCGCGTAATACAGCGTGCGCAGCATAAAATCCTTGATGCCGTCGTTGTTGACATCAATATAGAGGGGAAAGCCTGTGTGCGTCACCTGATACGTTTTCGTATAGACAACTTCCGCCTCAGACGCCCCGGCCAGCGCCAGCACACTCACTCCCGCTGCGGCTGCCACCTGCGCGTACGTATTGAGTCGCCGGTTAAGGGAATCGGAAATTTTGAATGTCTTACGGGACTTCTTGCGGGATTGGGGAGCGCTGGACATAAGTTTTCCCGCCAAAGGCATCCCATTATCCGCCCGCCTACTTCAACCGTCAGCGCTCAATTGTCGAAATCAGATGTTTCGCCAATCGTCAGAACCCTGATGGGATAAGGCTAAGCGGCGATCATTGGTAGTGAGGAGCGGAGAGGTAAACGCCCTCATAATGTTCTCCCCGTTTTTGCAAGTTGCTATCGCGTTTGGGAGACGCTATAAGCAAAAGCCTTCTACGGAGTCACTTCGAACACGACGCCGCAGCCCGCGTTGGCATCGCATCCAGGGTTGCCCCCGCTCGGGGTCATGCCGTAGAGATTGCCTGCGCCGTCCAGAATCAGGCCCCCGATTGGCCCATTTCCATCCGGGCCGTCGAAGCTCCACAAAACCTTCTCCTGGTAGCGATAATCGCCAACCCGCGCCAGCTCGAAAACAGTTCCCAGGTTAGAAGGACCACCGAACGTCGTAGTGCCGTAAAGGTTCCCAGCCGCATCGAACACAACTCCCGCGAACGGCCCGGAGCCGTCGGTTGTGTCGTTTCGAAAATGGTAGAGAATCTTCAGTTTCCATTCCCCGTTTTTTCCGGGAAAGAGCTCGTAGACCGTTCCACCGTCGTCGGCGCCGCCGCCGAACGTCGTGCCGTAAAGATTTCCGGCTTTGTCCAACCGGGGAGGGCCGGTTGGATAGTAATACTTTTGAAAGGTATGGAGAACGGTCGGATTCCAGCCGCCGTTGCCGTCGGGCGACAATTCGACAATGGCCGGAGCTCGGTAGGCTGCCGAAAAATCTACGAAAATGTTCCCTTTGGCATCCATAGTCAACCCGCCACCGCCCTGGTCGTCGGCGGGAGAGTCGTAGGCGTAGATCGTTGTCAGCGTCCAGCCGGTGCTGGATGGGCTCAGCTCGTAGACGGCTTCGTTGAGAGTGAAACCCTCAACTAAGAATGTGCCATAGAGATTGCCCGCAGCGTCCATGACTACACCGTTGAACGGGCTCGTACCGTATGGCCCTCCATCAGCACCAAAGTTAAACAGGACGGTCTCCACCCATTCTTGTCCCACCGGACTGAGTTCGAACACAACACCATAATTATTCTGGCCGCCATCAGAGGTTGTTCCATAAAGGTTGCCCCGACTGTCGAAAATCAGGGTTGTGAAAAATGGATAGGCTCCGTCCGAAAAACCCGTGAAGGTGTGGAGCACGGTCTCGTTCCAGCCTCCGCTGCCGTTCGGCGAAAGCTCAAACACGGTCCCGTATCCCAGACCCCCAATTTCGGTCGTCCCATAGAAGTTGCCCGCACCGTCGGAGGTGAGGCGGGAATAGGGCTCGCTGCCGTCGCTACAGTTCGAATGGGAGCAAAACTCGTAGAGCACGGTCTCAGTTTGCGCCTGCGCTGGGTGGACGGCGACGAGCAGCAACACCGCGAGCATCAAAGCGGATGAACGCATGATTATGCCTCCCCAGAGGTGGGTGTCCGCAGGGGGGAGCGAAACGTCTTGACGGCAATTATTGTTCCGCGCCGGGAGGGTGTCAAATCACATTTTAGACACGGTTAATGAGTGTAATCGCGATATCACACCAGCTGAGGCGTGTTAGTTCTATTTCGGTCTAAATGTACGGTCCGAAACTTCCGGCACGGCGTGCAAGGTGTCAGCGTCGGAGCGGGGGATTGTGCATGTTTGATGCTATGCGGAGCGCGCGGCCCCAACTAGCCGATCAGAACACTAACACCTTCGTTGCTTCCTCTGTCCAATTGCGAAGGTCGTCCAAGGTGCGGCGGTTGATGCCAGCGACGAGCGAGGCGTCATCAATCCCACGCGCCTCCAAACAAGTGCGGCAGGCGCCGATCGAGACACCTTGCGCCGCCAAAAGCCGCAGCATTTCCTGAACGTTATAGGACGCATCTGCCGGGGATTGCGTCCGCAATCCGCTGACCACCCCGTCGCCCAACAAGAAAATGGAGACTTCCATGGCTGCGCCCTTGGCCAGTGCGCCGGCCAAGCGGAGTGCGTTATATGTACGCTGACTTCCGTATGGTGAATCGTTCAGGACAAGTAGATACTCCATCATTCCTCCGAGGCGGCGGTAGCAGGGTCTTGGCGTGAAGTATACGAGAAGGAATCGATCGTGAGTAAAATGGAGCCAATTATCCGCTAATTCTCCACAGAAATCGAATAGCTGTCGAAACCAGGCGTACAAGCTTGCGCCGTTTGTTCGCCCTTTAGACGCTACCCTCAAAGACCCGGTTACGGCGTGACAGTAGCAACCCCATCCGCAGCGCGGAGTGCAAGCTCAAGTCTTGGCAATCACCACTTTGGCGATCACCACTACTACTAATGACACCCGATGTAAGTCGCCGGCTTCAAGTTTCGCATCTAAACAGTTATGGGAAGGCCATCCATCTTTGGTGAGCGATACCGTGTGGTTGCGATCGAAGGCGACCGCCTGTGGATTCGTGGAATTCTCAGCGGCGATGTGCTCGCGATTGTCAATCCTGAGCCGGAGACGCCCCTTACCCACGACGACTATCCGCTCGGGAAATTGATCGCCCTGACCGATCCCTCGGCTGTACCTCTGAACGATTCCAATTGAGAAACCGAAAGGTTGGCAGCCCGGCAGGGATTCGAACCCCGATACGCAGCTCCAGAGGCTGCAGTCCTACCGTTGAACGACCGGGCTCTGCCTAAATTCTAAATCATTCTACCTGAGTTCAAGAAATAATCGGGCCATCGGGCACTGGGCCAATCGAAAGTCAAGAGCATTTGATCTTAGATG
>JBEKED010000287.1:0-4999 GCA_050014035.1 Terriglobales bacterium | reverse complement strand
AGTCAACTACAACGTGAACCAGTTCTACAGCCCATCGAATTGGGATACTCCCAACCGTGTGTCACTGGGAGCGAGCTATGACATTCCCGGGCTGAACAATGCCGGCGGCTTTGTCAAACGAGTAACCAATGGCTTCAATCTGGCCTCAACAGTCATCCTGCAGTCGGGAAACCCGTTTACTGTGAACAGCCAGAGTAATCTGCTCCTGACCGATACCAACTCCGAGATAACAGTTACTCCGGCAAACTACGCGAGCGAGTTGGCGGCTGGAGACATCACCTATGCTGCCGGCAGCGGCAACTACTCCGCGGATGGAGACGCGGGCCCGGACCAGAACGTCTCGTCGGGCGGCGATGTTCCGGACGCGCTGAGCTATAGCCAGAAGCATAGCCGGAGTGCGTATAAGTACACTGGCAATTTAGACACGGGCATCATCACTCACGCTGAATTTGCGGCGCCGGCGTTCAATGTTAACGGCGCGGAAGGAAATGAGAAGATGAACGCATTCCGCAACCCAGGTTATGCGGATGTGGATTTCACCGTGGCCAAAAGTACGGAGATCACAGAAGGCATCAGCCTCGTGTTTCGCGTGGATCTTTTCAACTTGTTCAACCGGGTCAACTTTAACGGTGTGGACACTAATTTCAACGACGGCCCGGGTTTCGGCACATCGAACAGCACTTTGCCCCAGCGCTACGAGCAGCTAGGAGCCAAACTGGTCTTCTAAAGCTGCCTGAGCCAAGCAATGGAATGCCTTCCGAGGGAGCGGTAGAGCGAAAGCCTCTCTATCGCTCCCTCGAAGTGTATTTAGAAGCGATCGCCCCGATTGCCTCGGACCACTGAAACCGCAAACTGCGTAACAGAACTTGCAGGGGTAAGGTAGATAAAGGTACCCTGCGGTTTCTTCTGTTGGCTGGGCCTGAATTGCGCGGAGGTGGCTACGATCTGCTGGACTCACGCCAGACCGGTTCGGAATGGAATCGAGCCGGCAATCCGGTCGTGGTTTCGGATCATGCATAAGAATCCCCGTCATGCGCTGGTGTTTTGTCTTTTGGTGGTGGGTGCGCAACTCGGTCATGCGCAAAGGCAGCCCGCACAGGACGAAATCGGCAGGATTTCCGATGCGCTCAGAAGCGGCAATTTTCAACAGGCGTCGGCTTTGAGTCAAGCTGCGCTGGTGAAGTGGCCGGGCGACGTTAGAATTTGGACTTTGCGCGGTATGGCCGTGGCGGGAACGGGGAATCTCCCTTTGGCGCTAACCGCCTACCGGCACGCGTTGAATCTCGCACCGGCCTATCTGCCGGCTCTCGAAGGAGCGGCGCAATCTGAGTTTCAAATGGGTCACGAGTTGGCGCGCCCACTTCTTTTGAAGGTGTTGGCGCAGCGCCCCGAAGATCCTACGTCTCATGGCATGTTAGGTGTTCTCGATTATCGAAAAGGAAATTGTGCCGACGCTGTCGTGCATTTTGAAAAGGCCGCCGGGGCGATTGCCACTCAGCCGGCGGCGCTCGCCCAATACGGATCGTGCCTGGCTATCCTGAAGCGCGATGATGATGCGGCTGCCGTCTTCGCAGAAGCACTGGCGCTCGATCCTACGAAGAGGGACGCCCGGTACAACCTTGCCCTTGCGCAGTGGAATGCAAACCAACCGGATAAAGCGTTGGCGACACTCCAGCCTTCGGTGGAAGCAGTTCCTATCGATGAAGACGCATCGATGCTTGCGGCCCAGATCCTCGAGTCACGAGGCGATACTGTCCACGCGGTCGAACTTCTGCGGAAGCTGCTCTTGGCGAGCCCAAAGGATGTGGACGCTTACCTGCAGTTCGCGATTTTGTCGTTCGATCACGATTCACCGCAAGTAGGAATCGACATTGTGAATGCCGGCCTGACGCAGTTGCCGAAGGAGCCGAGGCTGTATCTGGCCCGAGGTATATTGCTCACGCAAGTGGGTGAATTCGCGCGCGCGGCAGACGATTTCGACACAGCCGGCCGAATCGATCCGGAACTCTCGTTTCTTGGAGTTGCCGAAGGGCTGGTAAAGTCGCAGCAGCACAAGTCGGCCGAGGCCTTAGCCGATTTTCGCGCCGCCGCCAAGACTCACCCCAACGACGCGTATGCGCAATACCTGGTTGCTCAAGCGCTGCAGGAGAAGGGTAATTTGACAGGCAGTCCTGAGTATGAGGAGGAGGTGAAGGCTGCGACGCGCGCCGTGCAACTGGACCCGCGGCTGGTGGCCGCACATGACCTGCTCAGTTCAATCTACTTCGAGAATGGGCGCACCGATCAGGCGATCAAGCAAAGCCGCGACGCACTGGCGTTGGACCCGACCGACCAACAGGCCGTCTACCATCTAATCCTGGCGTTGCGCAAAACGGATCAGAAAGACGAGGTTCCCGCCCTTCTGAAACGGCTCGTCGAGCTTCGCGCCAACGCCAAATCCGATCAAACGACGTCGAACAAGCGCTATCGACTCTACGAGCCCCAGACGCCAGCGGCTGCGACGGCGCAATCAGCGCAATGAAGAATGACCTCTAAAGGGTGAATTCCCAGAAGTTTAGGAATTTGGCAGCCTCTCGGACCTCGGCAGCTGCAGGCGCTGAAAATCTTCGGCAGCGGTCTTGCATTGACTATAGATCATCTATAGAATTCTCGGTGGTAGATATCGGAAGAGGTGACATATGCGTTCACGGCGCGGATTTATGCGAGACATGTCGGCTGCGGGTGTTCTTGCATTCCTGGGTCCACGGGTGACCTGGGCTCAACAGGGGGCGAATCCAGCGCCAGGGCAGGGCACGGCTGCTGCAGAGCCCTTGCATCCGCTGAACCCAGTCCCGATAGAGCAGGTAGTCATCGAGGATGAATTCTGGTCGCCAAAGCGCAAGGTTTGGCAAGAAGTCACCCTTCGCGACTGCCTGCGCAAATTTGAAAGCGATCGGGGCGGAGCCTTCAACAACTTTGACAAGGTTCGCGATGGGCAACGGGGCGGACATGCCGGGCCCCCTTGGACGGATGGTCTCGTCTATGAAATGATCCGTGGCGCTTCCGACTTTCTGATCGCGCATCCAGATCCCGAGTTGGAACGACAGCTCGACGGCTATATCGAGCGAATTGCTGCCGCCGCTGCGAAAGACTCTCGTGGTTACATCAATACCTACACGCAACTGGACGAGCCCGGACACGAGTGGGGGTACAACGGTGGGCTTCAGTTGTGGCAACACGAGATTTACAACCTCGGCGCGCTCGTTGATGCCGGCATCCACTACTATCGCGCGACAGGAAAGACGACTCTGCTGACGACCGGGGTCAAAATTGCGAATTACATGTACGACTTCATGGGCCCCGAACCCAAGAAGAACCTTGTGCCGTGCCATCCCTTGCCGGAAGAAGCTTTCGTCAGGCTCTACGAGCTTTTCCAGGAACAGCCGTCGCTCAAACAAAAAATTTCGCTTCCGGTGAACGAACAACATTACCTGAGCCTGGCAGAGTTCTGGATCGAAAACCGAGGGAACAATATCGGGCAGCCCGACTGGGAAAAGAACCACCGTGCGGCCGAAGAGTTTGTGCGCAATCAAGGGTACGGCAGCGGACGCCCGTCGTGGGGAGCCTATGCCCAGGACGACGTGCCGGTATTCGCACAAAAGGTGATCGAGGGTCACGCCGTGCGGGCGACATTACTGTGCGCCGGCATCTCTGCGGCCGCCCGCGTGAACGACGATGAACGGTATCGCGAGACCGCTGTGCGCCTGTGGGAGAACATGGTTTACCAGAGGATGCACATCACCGGAGGAGTGGGCGCGTTCGCTGAAGAAGAAAGATTCGGGCCAAATTATACGTTGCCCAATAATGCGTATCTTGAAACCTGTGCAGCCGTAGGTGCAGGATTCTTTCACCGGAACATGAACCTGGCCTTTGGCCATGCCCGGTACGTCGATGAACTGGAGAGAACGTTATATAACGGAGCTCTGGCCGGTGTTTCCCTCAAGGGCGACACGTATTTCTACGAGAATCCGCTGGAAGCGGATACCACGCGGACGCGCTGGATATGGCATGAATGTCCGTGCTGCCCTCCGATGTTTGTCAAATTGATGGGTGCTATGCCGGGATTCATCTATGCCACGGATGGCAATAGTCTCTACGTCAACCTGTTTGTGAGCGGTCGCGCCAACACCACTGTGAACAATGAAAAAGTGGTTCTGAGGCAGTCGACCAGGTACCCATGGGAAGAAAACGTGAAGATCGAGATCGAAGCGGCTCCGTCAAGCTCGATGAAGCTGATGTTGCGCGTGCCAGGCTGGTGCCGGGGGGAGAGCCTGACTGTAAATGGAGAACGCCTAGCGACAGATCAAAGGGTTCGTGGGTATGTTGCGATTGACCGGATTTGGAAAAGCGGAGACGTTGTGGAAATGACGCTTCCCATGCCTGTGGAGAAGATACGGGCCAATCCGGCGGTTCAAGCGGACGCCGGCCGGGTTGCCATCATGCGCGGGCCAATTGTTTATTGCCTTGAGTCGGCCGATAATGGCGACGCGACCAGAAGCTTGGCTTTGACGAACGCGACATTCAGCGTGGAGCCACGTCCGGGCTTTTTGGGCGGCGTAGTGGTGGTGAACGGAACTGCAGCTGCCGGACCACCGCAATCGTCGATGCGGAACTTATACAGCCCGATGGAACTAGCCACCGCCAATCCAGTGCGGATCACAGCGATACCCTATTTTGCAAACGCAAACAGAGGGCCTGTGGAGATGACTGTCTGGATACCAATCGAGGTCTAGGACTGGTTGCATCAATGGTCTAAGGCGATCAAGAAACTTTCCTCAGGGGCTAAAGTCCCAATGATTATGAGGCTTTGACGGCACGACTAAAGTCGTGCCCTTTCAAGACCGGACTCGTGCAACCAGGCCTAGATCGGCTGTCCCTTCATGGCGGTCGCGATCGTTTGCCGCGGAGGGCGACATCGGGCTCCTAACAGAAGAGGACCCTGGATGAAGGCATTTGTCAT
>JBEKED010000286.1:0-5016 GCA_050014035.1 Terriglobales bacterium | reverse complement strand
ATCTGGTGCGCATCGACCGAAACCTTCATCGAGCAAAGCGCCGCCCACCAGAGCCTGAAGGCGTTAGAAAAAGGAATGAAAGAGAACGACGAAAATATCGCGCCCTCGATGATCTATGCCTATGCCTCGCTGATGGAGGGCGTCCCCTTCGCCAACGGTGCACCCAACTTGACGGTGGACATACCGGCGATGATTGAACTGTCGCACGACCGCGAAGTTCCCATCTGCGGCAAGGATTACAAAACGGGCCAGACCTTGATGAAGACCGTCCTGGCGCCCGCGTTCAAGGCGCGCCTGCTGGGGCTAAGCGGGTGGTATTCGACTAACATACTAGGCAATCGCGACGGCGAAGTGCTCGACGACCCCGGGTCGTTCAAAACCAAAGAAGAATCGAAGCTGGGAGCGCTGGAACACATTCTTCAACCGGCTCTATATCCCGAGCTCTACGGTAATATCTACCACAAAGTTCGCATCAACTATTACCCGCCGCGCGGCGACAACAAAGAAGGCTGGGACAACATCGACATCTTTGGATGGCTCGGCTATCCCATGCAGATCAAAGTCGACTTCCTGTGCCGCGACTCGATCCTGGCCGCGCCGATCGTGCTCGATCTGGTGCTGTTCTTAGATCTCGCGCAGCGTACGCCTGAGCTGCGGCGGCTGGGGATTCAAGAGTGGCTGAGCTTCTACTTCAAGTCGCCGATGACCGCGCCGGGCCTGTACCCCGAGCATGACCTGTTCATCCAGTTGATGAAGCTGAAAAATACGCTGCGGCACCTGAAGGGCGAAGAGCTCATCACGCATTTGGGGTTGGAGTACTACGACTAATTCTTTCGCGTACCGCATCATGTGTACCTAACCCATGGTTCGTCGGTTCCCTTCGGCGGCAGGGTGAGCAGGTTTTTGGGACGATAGTCCTTCCGGTTGTCCCATCGCACGCGCACCGTCTCATGAATCCGGAGATCCTCCGGAAGGGTGCGTGGGCTTCCCATGGGCACGGACCACTTATATGTCTTTGTATTGTGGTCGTAGGACTTGTGGGGCAGGAACTCCAGGATCCACCACGCGCCGTGCGGCGAGACGTTCAGGTCGGCCAACGGATCAGGCGCATGGCGCGGGTCGGAATAGCCGAGAACACGTTTCACCTTATCTGGGTGGAGCATAAGTCCCCGGCTTTGCGCTTCCACCAGCATCCACTCCAACGCGATCTGCGATAGTCCGCTTCTGTCAGGGGCGTAGCTGCCTCCAACGTCGGAGTGCACGCCCGCGAACCAGACCTGCTTGAAATCCTGGGTGACGGGACTAGGAGCGCCACCGCTCATGTTGGCGCCTTTCATCAAAGGGACGAACGAGTTTTGGCGGAAGAAAATTCTCCGCTCGTCGATGGACTGGGCATGGCGCACATTGGCAATGATGGGATTGCTCGCGGTGTAGGGCAGCCGCAGAGGCTCGGTGATCCACCCGACCGAACTCACCGTATCCCAGAGGCCGGCAAAGTGAATAAAGCAGGGGCGGGAAAAAACTTCCTTAAACTGTCTGGCTTCGTCTAGTAAGCCGCGGATGTCGTCTGGGTGTTTGTGTCGTCTGTTGAACATGCGGAGGACGTAGGGGATTTGCGCGTCGTTGCCGGGATGGAGCAGGCCAAACATCTTCAGCAGGCTGGCCAGGGCGCGCGCAGTGTACGCGCCGCGGCTGAATCCGAACAGGTAGACACGGTCGTGGTCGGTCTTCCCGTCGACAGCATATTCATTGTAGTTGTACATCAGGTATTGGTAGGCGCGACCGATATCCTCAAAGAATCCAGCTCCGAAGGCTAAACCCAAGACGCGCGACCATTCCTTTGCCAACCAACTGTTAGCGGTGGGCGAGCCCATGGTTCCCACGCCGGGATGATAGTAGGACACCTGGTCCTGATTGATGACAAGCGTGCTGCAGAGTTTGACCACGTTCGAGTTGCTTTGCGGGTTGAATTCGTTTCCCGTTCCGTCGCAGCAGAGGACGATGTTCTTCGGCATATTCGTTCGCCTCGAAGGGTTTTAGCAGAAAAGCGCAAATTTTCGGGCGCTCGTTAATGTTTTTTCTTCGTCGCAACATTCCCGAGATATCAGAGGAAAGCACGATGAGGAAGATGCGGCATCTCCATCGACCTGAAGAACGGTCCACGGTCCGAAGATACGCAGATATCTTCCAACTACTAACATGCTTTGCTGCTGACGAGTAATACAGGGCACTAGGGAAGAGACGTAAACTTGCCATAGAAGTTCAGGCGAGTCAAGTGAAATTGTAAGCTAAAGGTGGGACGAGCAGGCGCCCGTCTCCATACACCTACTCCTGGTACTTACTCGTCCATCTCATAAGCCTTCTTCAACCACCGCTTCACCTCATCGTCGATGTCGGCCTTTGACTTGATCTCGATCCGCCGCGTGATGCGGTCTTTCTTCTGGTAGCCTCCGGTATCGATCAATCGTTTGGGCGTCTTCATATTCCCCAGCGCGAATCCCAGATCGATCCGCGTATTGGTCGACGGCTTAATCTGCGCGAACACATGCTTGCGATAGAAGGGAACCATCGTCTTACATGGACAAGCTTTCACGTCCTTGCCCAGCGAAAACCCGAGCTTCAGCAACTGCTCATACAGCGGACGCAACGCGCCCCGCGAACCGGAATACTGCGCTTCCACCCATCCCTCAGCCGCGGCCGTCAGGTAAGCTTCCGGCGAATCTTCCTCCGTGCCTTTGCCGTCAACGCGCTCGGCAATCGCCGCCGCGTAATTGGTGCCGAGCTTGTGTTCCTTCTTCAGCCACTCGCGCCGTTCTTTCTCCGTCGCTGGCCCGGACTTCTTAGTCAGCGCCATCCATTCTTCGAGCGAATGCCCAGTCTTCGCAGGCAGTTCTCGCATCCATTTCTGAACCATGGCCACGCCCGGATGAACCGAGTAAGGCGCGACGGTTCGGTTAGCAGGAGACATTTCGACCTCCAAGAGCGCCGACGACGACGGCGAATTCGCACGCCATGATACACAGTTTCAAGCCCAGCTCGCGATAGAATCTTTTAATGGCTGCGAAGAGACGCCCTGCAAAGAAACACGAAACCGGACACGACACTCGCTTCATACAACTGCAGAAGAACTACTGCTTTGTCTGCGGCAAAGATAACCCGGACAGCATGCGGTTGCACTTCACCTACGATGAAGACCGCGACTGCTTCGTCTGCCGCTTCCGCCTCGACAAGCGCTACACCGGCCCGCCCGGACACGCCCACGGCGGCATCATCGCCACCATCCTCGACGAAGCCATGGGCAAGGTGAACAAGCTGCGCCACGTGATCGCGGTGACTTCCGAGATGACCGTGAACTACCTGAAGCCCGTTCCCCTGCGCCAACCGCTGCACGTAGAATCACGCGAGGTCAAAGTAAAAGGCCGCAAGCACATCAACATGGCCGAGATCCTGAACGAAAAAGGAGAAGTCCTGGCCCGCAGCCAAGCCCTGTTCATAGCCATTGATCCGCACAAGATGTTCGCCAAGTTCGTAGAACGCTAGCAGAAGTGGGGTGGAGCGACGGGCGTCCCCCGCCCGTCCCCCGCGGACATGGAATAAGCAGGGGTACCGCGATTGGCAAGCGCGCTGTAAAATAGCGTACAGAAAGCAGAAAGAGAGTATCCCATGTCGCAAAACAACGGACACAACAGCACCAGCCTTCGCCTGAAAACCGGTCTGGCCGAAATGCTAAAAGGCGGAGTGATCATGGATGTCACCACCGCCAAGCAAGCCGAGATCGCTGAGCGATCCGGAGCCGTAGCCGTGATGGCCCTCGAGCGCGTCCCCGCGCAAATCCGCGCCGAAGGTGGAGTCGCGCGCATGGCCTCGCCGAAAGTCATCCGCGAAATCATGGGAGCGGTCGATATCCCCGTGATGGCAAAGTGCCGCATAGGCCATTTCGCCGAGGCGCAGATTTTGCAGGAGCTGGGCGTCGATTACATAGACGAGTCCGAAGTCCTCACGCCCGCCGACGAAGCCCATCACGTCGATAAGCACGCCTTCACCGTCCCCTTCGTCTGCGGAGCCCGCAACCTGGGCGAAGCTCTCCGCCGCATCGCCGAAGGCGCAGCCATGATCCGCACCAAGGGCGAAGCCGGCACCGGAGACGTAGTCCACGCCGTCCGCCACATTCGTCAGATCGTGCAGGAGATGAAAATCCTAACCGTGCTAGGCGAAGAAGAACTCTACGCCAAAGCCAAAGAGCACGGAGCTCCCTACGAGCTGATAAGAATGGTTGCGAAAGAAGGCAAGCTCCCCGTCCCCAATTTCAGCGCCGGAGGAATCGCCACTCCAGCCGACGCCTCCCTGGTAATGCAGCTAGGAGCCGAAGCCGTCTTCGTAGGCAGCGGCATCTTCATGAAAAACTCGACCGAATTCGCCGACCCCGTAGAAGCCGAGAAGCGCGCCAAAGCAATCGTGCAGGCAGCCACGCACTTCAAAGACCCTAAAGTGTTACTTGAAGTCAGCGAAGATCTGGCGGGAGCTATGAAGGGGCTGGCCGTGTCTGGGCTGGATGAAGCGCAGATGCTGCAGACGAGAGGGTGGTAAACACTACGACTGATGCGACGCTTGAGTAACAACGCGATCGAAATCGAACCGTATGATCCTTGTTACTGCGGCAGCGATAAGAAGGTGAGGTTTTGCTGCCGACTGACCGGTAATAATGGCGAGATTGCTCGACCCTCCCCGTCAAACTGCACACCGCCCGGTCCTCAGACCGGGTTCGCCAACCCTCGTTGTTATGCCCGTGCATTGAACGACTGCAGCACCGAGATGAGTGGCGAACATCTATTCAGCGAAGTCACGCTGGACCTGTTAGCGGGCCCCGACGGCAAGATCGTGAGAGCCGGCTACCCGTGGCAAGAAGAAGACGAAGTTCAGCTACTGACACCCTCCACTTGCAAAGCGAATGTACTCTGCAAGCGGCACAACAATGCTCTGTCTTCCGTCGACGCAACTGCAGGGCGGTTTCTCAAG
>JBEKED010000285.1:0-5070 GCA_050014035.1 Terriglobales bacterium | reverse complement strand
GGAGAGGCTGCTTCCAGGCTAAAGCCGTATCGCAAACGAACGTAGAGAAATCCGACATCCACCGTCGAACGGAAGAACGTTCGACCCAGCCACGGCCCGGTATGAAACAAACGGCCGAACTGCGTGTATTCTTCCTCGCGAAATGTGGCATTCGCCGATTCTCCCACGACCGCGCAGAACCTGGACTCAAGCGGCAGCGACTCCAGCAATTCCGCTGCTCCCGTGGATTCGCCCAGTCCATACACGCACCGCGCCAGCTCATTGGTCTCGATCCAATCCACCCAGCGGTGAATGTCGTCCGCTTCTTTGACTCCGTACGTCGTTAACCCTCCGCTGTCGCCATGATGGCGCTCGTCGGGCAGCAGGACGCTGTAGTGATTCTCCAGCAGCCACTTGCCGTAATCGTACATTTCCACCCGATTGCCGCTGATACTGTGCAGCAGGATCACGGCATCGCCGTTCGCCTCCTGCGGACGCATATACCAGGCGCGCAGGACCACGCCATCTGGGGTTGTGATTTCGACGTCGCGAAATTCCACCGATTTCGCCAGCGCAGCGGCGCGCGCATTGCGTTCTTCGTAGGGTCGAATTGGCGCGCTAGCAGAATGTAACGCACTCCAACCCAATGCGATGCCGCCAACGACGTTGCCCGCGACGTAGAAAGATGCCAGGAAATAGATAAAACGCCAGCTAACAGAACGACGATGAGGGAGTTGTTCCACGGGAGCGGCCTGTGGATCAATGGCGGGGTTGATAGCGCGGCCCCGGAATTCAGTTTCGAAACTGATAGCTGAGAACTGACGGCTGAGAGCTACTTCCGCCCGTTCTCGCCTTCCTTAAACATGTACTTGATGGCGGGCTTGTAGATCATCAGGTTGGCGGCGCCGTTGCGGTTCAGTTTGATGCAGTTCTTGTCGTACCACTCGATGTAGCCGTGAACTTCTTCGCCATCGCGCAACACGATGACCATGGGCGTCTTGGACTGCATCTGTTTCTGATAGTAGTAATTCTCGGCGTTGGTCTGCTCGCTGGGCGCGGCTTTCCTGGCCGGAGCGCCCGAGGGACGGTCTCTATCTCTGTCTCTGTCCCTTTCTCTATCTCTGTCCCTGCGTTCGGCCGGAGCATGATTGTGCCCATGGTTATTGGGCGTGTGGTTAAGGGTGGGGCGGATCAGCTTGCGATTGGCAAAGCTCTCTTGATCAGCGGTTTGTTCGGCTGGTATGGAGTCGAGCGTATCTTTCAAATCGCACCACCTGCGCGCTGGGCGGGCAGAATAAGCCACAACACTCGAGCCTGTAATTGTGGTCCAGAGGTGTGAACTGAAGGTACGGTATCACAGCACGCCGGGGATGACAATAATCAGTGCTGTGTCTTTTTGGCAGCCGCCCGACTAGCCCCCACATTTCGCCGGCGGAGGAGGCTTACCCCGTCGACTCTGTACGCTGCAGGACCTTATGGCGAACAGCGCCCCTGCTACGAAACCCGCTCCAGCGCGGTCGCAAACGCATCGAGCGAGAGCGACCGCAACAGATTGCGGCGTAGTCCGCGCTCGACCTCGCCCAGGCCCTCCGCGGCCCGCTGCACCCAGGCGAAATCGGCGGTTTCCGACATTTTCTTCAACTCGCCCAGAATGTCGGTATTGCGAACCAACTGCCCCGCACCCGATTGCAAAAACATCATGTCTTCCAGCAGCGAGTAAAGCGTGCGCAGAAGGCTCTCAATCTTCTCGCGGCCCTCAGCACCAGCACGGTAACTCTCAGTCACTTTGAATAGTTCGGTGTGATCGCCGGCTCCCAGGGCGAGCTTCAGCACGACGAGCGCGTGGCTGCGAGCAGCAACATAGCTTTCGAGGTTGAAAGACAAAGCGCGTCCAATCGCGCCCTCGCTGAGCCGGGCGACCAGCGCCCGCTGCCGTACATTCCAATCGGGACGAAGCTGGCCGAGCCGACTCTCGATCTCCGGAAAAGGAAGCGCGCCCAGATTGAAGGTCATGGAACGGGAGCGAATCGTGGGCAGGAATTCTCCGGCGTTTTCGGTAAGCAAAAAAATGCTGGCAAACTCGGGCGGCTCTTCCAGAACTTTGAGCAGCGAATTGGCCGCCTCTTTCATAAAGGCCGAACTGGTGAAGATGTAAACGCGTTCGCGAGCTTCCGCCGGCCGATAGTAGATGGTCTCAATCACGTGCCGAACCTGATCGACCTTAATCATCATTTGCGGGGGATCGGGCGGGATGATGAGCACGTCGGGGTGAGTCTGAACGAAGAGGCGGGTTTCTCTTTTGTCCGTGTCGCGCAGATTTTCGCGAGCCTCGACCGCTTCGGCGAAGCGCGCGTCGAGGTCGAGTGATTGCGCGATGCGAGCACAGTTCGAGCAGCGTCCGCAGAAATCGGGTAAGCCGTCGCCGTCAGGCGGCGCCAGGCAGTTCATCGCACGGGCAAGCATAAGCGCCAGCGTGTACTTGCCCGATCCCTGCGCCCCAGAAAGAATAATGGCGTGCGGAAGGCGCTGGCGCGCCAGCATCTCGCGCAGCCGATGAATGGTTTCCGGGTTGCCGGCAAAATCAGAAAAGGGCATAAATGCGCTGCTGGCTATTGGCTGTTAGCTATTAGCTAAAAGCCAAAAGCCAAGAGCCTGCTCAGATTTTCAGTTTCTTCCGCACCAGTTCCATGATAGTCACGTGCGTTTCGCTGGGCGTGCCGCGAGCATTCACCACGTGCACGCGCCCCGGCTCGCGGTGTGCGATGGCCAGATACGCGTGGCGGACGCGCCCGAAAAAAGCTCGATTTTCCTGTTCAAAACGGTTCTCGTCTTTTCCCGATCCCTTTTCTGCCCGCCCGCTCTTGTGCTTTTGATTGCGCCGCCGCGCGCGCTCGATGCTGAAAGCCAAGTCATTATCGAGCAGAATCGTCAGGTCGGGCTGCAGATTGCCGCAGAGTATTTTGTGCAACTCGAGCACTGCCTTCGAACCCAGCTTGCGTCCCCCGCCCTGGTAAGCCTCGGTCGAATCGGTGAAGCGATCGCAAAGCACGATGCGCCCTTCGGCAAGCGCAGGCAGAATGACCTCGTGAATATGCTGTGCGCGCGAGGCGAACATGAGCGCCATCTCTGTCATCGGAGAAAGTCCCGAAGTCGCGGAGTGCAGCAAGACTTCGCGAATCCTTTCGCCCGCAGACGTTCCGCCCGGTTCGCGGGTCACGGTAACGGAGAGACCGTGCGCGCGCAGCGAGCGCGCCAACTTCTCGGCCTGTGTGCTCTTGCCGCTGCCATCGAGCCCTTCGAAAGTAATGAATTTTCCACGAGCGACCACGTCGGAGATGATAGCAGGCGGGCCTCACGTAGGGACGGTCGCCCTCGCCGTCCAAGACAGCTAGCGTTCCGATATGGCCGCGAATTGCTCATCCTCACTCGACGCAACTTCGGAAGCCGATTCGTCGAGCATAAAACCGAGAACTTCCTGCGGAATCGGTGCGCTCCACACCGGCGAAAACGACTGCCGATGCAGCGGCGACGGCCCATGCTCACGCAAAGCCGCGAGGTGGTGCGGCGTGCAGTATCCCTTGTTCGAAGCGAGGCCGTACATGGGAAACACCGGGTCCCAGGCGGAGATCATGCGATCCCGTTCAACCTTAGCAATGATCGATGCCGCGGCAATGGAAGCCGAAAGCGCATCGCCGTGAATGATCGCCCGTTGCGGAAGTTCGCAATCGAGTTTCACCGCATCCACCAGAAGATAGCTTGCCGCCGGCGCCAGTTGCTCGACCGCGTGTAACATCGCAAGTCGCGAAGCCTGGTAAATGTTGATTTGATCGATGCGGGCCGAATCCACGGCGGCCACGGCCCACGCGATCGAGTGCCGGCGGATCTGGAGCGTGAGATGTTCGCGGCGCTCGGCCGGAATCAGTTTCGAATCCCGCAAGCCGCGAATGCGGTACCGAGGATCGAGAATCACAGCGGCAGCCACGACCGGGCCAAACAGCGATCCCCGGCCCACTTCATCGACTCCGGCAACCAGCGTTGCGCCCGCAGCCCGGGCTAGTTTTTCAAATTTAAGTGTGCAACGCAGCTTTTTCAGCAGGCGCAACTTCGCAGCCGAAGCAGAAAGTTTATCTGCGCTGGAAGTCTTCGCGGTTCGTGCGGACTTGGACACGGAATCTGCTAAGCATCTTCGCCGAACAATAGGTGGGAAGCAAGCGCAGAAGTTCGGCGTGTGTGTGGAAGCTGGGCTTCGCCCCGCTTGGACGGGGTCCTTCGGCTGCTCAGGACAGGCTCCGCCCCGTCCCCACACGAAGCCTACTGCTGTTCGACTTCCTTCAGGCGAGCGGCTTTGCCCTTCAGTCCGCGCAGGTAGTAAAGCTTGGCGCGACGGACCTTGGCCGATCGAATCACGTCGATCTTGTCGATGACCTTGGAATCGATGGGGAAAATACGCTCCACGCCCTGGCCAAAACTGATTTTGCGCACCGTGAAGCTCGGTTGCGCGCCGCGCGTCCGCGAAATCACGACGCCTTCAAACGCCTGCAGGCGCTCTTTTTCGCCTTCCCTGATCTTGACCAGCACCTTCACAGTATCGCCGGGTCCAAACTTCGGAATATCCGTACGCCGCGATTTCGCCAGCAATTTTTCGATAATTGGATTGCGCATAAGTTTCCCTTCCTGATTCTAATCTTTCGTAGAAACGGGCCTAGCCTCGTCTCTGTCAGTGCCCTGATCCAGCTTGATCTGGGCTAAAAACTCTTCGTCTTCCGCCGTAAGCCGAACGCGCTGCAATAAATCCGGACGATTGCGCAGCGTTTTTGCCAAAGCCGTTTTGCGGCGCCAGCTGCGAATCTGCTCGTGGTTGCCGTTCACCAAAACTTCCGGTACTTCCATGCCGCGATACTCCGCCGGCCGCGTGTAATGCGGATAGTCCAGTAATCCGCCGGAAACACAAGTCGAACTCGGCCCGTCACCAGCGAACTCCGTTTGTCCGCTGCACGACTCCGTGAACGATTCCTGCCGGGTCGACTTCTGATTCCCGACCGCGCCCGGAATCAGCCGCGTCACCGTATCCACAATCACCGCCGCGCCCAG
>JBEKED010000284.1:0-5092 GCA_050014035.1 Terriglobales bacterium | reverse complement strand
CCACCGCCCAGTACCAGTTAGCTGTGGAGGCGTTAGACCCGAGCTGGTCGATGGGCGTCTTGTCGTACGCTCCCAACCAGGTGACGCCCTCGGGTTCGTTCGCGCCGATCGTCGTCACCGTACCGAATGGATCGAATGCGGAGCAGGACATTCTGATGTTGCAGGCTGAAATCGCACATCCCCATCCCGGCAGCGGATCGACCTATGCCAACCCGGCAGCGCTTCCGCAGGGAGGTGCCTGGGGTTCGTGGACCTCTGGTTACGGCAGTGCCGACTTCTTCCAGTTCACAGCGCAGGCGAACCGCACCGCCTCAGTCGCAGTGACCGCCCTCGACGAGGCCGGCCAGCCCACTGAAACCAAGCTGCTGCCCGTAATTGGGATTTGGGAGTTGAGCGACGAGTCGGGCGATCCTGCCCCGGCGGCGACTACATCGGCATTCAACTCTGAGACGTTTGCCATGACCCGCCTGGATGCGCAATTCAACGTGTCCGAGGCCTACCGGGTCGGCGTCGCCGACTTCCGCGGCGACGGCCGTCCAGACTACTTTTATCAAGCCAACCTCCTTTATTCGGATTCGCTTACTCCTGCCCGCTTGAGCCTTGCCGGCGGCGTGACCACTCTCAACGGCATCGGGTTCAGTCCGGGCCTGCAAGTGGAGGTTGGCAGCAACAACGGCAACACGCTTTCCGCTTCGGCAAGTCAGATCCAGGTGTCATTGCCTGCTGGGCCTCAGGATGGGATGGCAACCATCCAGGTCACAAATCCCGTGACCGGCGCCTTTTCGCAGATGATTGGCGCACTAACCTATGGCGCGTCAGCCACCGATCTCCTGCTTCTATTGCAAGGCGCAGAGCCGTCAACACCAGTTGGAGCGCAAGCGGCCAACCCGATTCGCGTGCGCGCAGTCGCCGCCGATGGCGTGACGCCAGTGAGCGGCGCAACCATTGCCTGGAGCACGACTAACGGCGTTGAATTCTCCGCGTGCAACGGGGCTTCTTCCTGCTCGGTGCTGAGCGATGAAGCGGGAGAAGCTTCTAGTTTGGTGACTCCCACCGCAACAGGGCAGAGCACGATCACGATTGCTCTCGCGCCCGCGTCTTACTCGCCGCCGCAGCAGCAACAGGCAACCCTGGTGGCAACCTCGACCACGCTAGACGTGGCCGCAGTGACGCCGACTCACTGGATTGGGCAAGGTGCGACGCTAGCCGTCCCTCTAACCGTCGAAGCTCTAGACTTGGGCAATCCGCTGCCGAATGTAACCATCAATTTTGTCGTCACCCAAGGCACAACTTCGCTTTCGGCAGCCAGTGCAACCACCAACGGCGCTGGGTTCGCCTCTGTCACAGCAAACCTCACGAATCTGAGCGTGAACGTCCAAATAAGCGCCTGCGTAGCTCCCAGCAATTCTCAGTGCACACAGCCCTTCGTCTTGAACGCAACGCCCGCCTCGTCCTGGACACTGCAAACCGTGAGCGGATCGCCGCAGGTCATCCTCACCGGGCAGGCATTTCAACCTCTGGACATGCGCGTCACCGACGGCTCGAGCGCCGCAAATCCCGTGATGGGAGTCAATGTCGCTTTCGCCACCACGCTGGCGCTGGTCAATGGAGACGGGCCGCCCGTCCTTCTCGGATCGTCGCAATCGCAGGCGGTGAGCGCTCAAGACGGCACCGCCTCCATCGTGCCCTCGGCTGGAAACGTGGGACCGTGCGCGGTATTCATCACGGTGAGTGCGGGCCCATCGACCGCGCAGTTGCAGATGCAGAGTCTGGCAGCCATCGCTCCCGTGCAGCCGGAGATTCCCGGGAAGGTTGCGCCGGTCGAGAGCGAACCTCACTTTAGCTCCGGTCGCTCCCCAGAGACCCAGGCTTTGCCGATGGAGTTGTTCGCAGTACCCCAAGCCGCTCCGAGCAACGATCCCACGGTGGAGTCGCACCCCAACATGTGTGCGGAGCCGTCCGCAGACGAGGCGTCTATCAACCCGGGAACCTCAGCAACATCGAGTCCGGCAAACGAGAGTTCAGCCTCGCCGCCGCCCTGTGAAAAACCGAAACCAGTCGAAGCCAAAGCCAAAACTCCGGAGAGACCTGCGCCAGCTGACAAACACGTTGTCCCCACTCCGTCCTCCGAGGTCCCCACTCCCGTGGAGTTCCAACCGAACCCCTCGTCAACCATTTGGCTTCACGAGGACAAACGAAGTTGCCGAGCTCTGGCGGACGATAGTCTCATTCTCTGACTTCCCGGTCAAATCACGACCGGAGCCGAGGGGAACAAAGGGGTCCCCACTCATCGCGCTTTTTGGCGATGAGTGGGGCATCCCTGAGGAATGCGGCTCTCCCGAAAGAGAGCGGAACCGCTGAGCGACCGGTGACTTCCTACTTCTTAATCGCAGTCCATTGATCGACCCAATCGGTAACCGTTTTCCACCAGAGCTGCGAATTCTGCGGCTTCAGCACCCAGTGTCCTTCGTCGGGAAAGTAAAGCATCTTGGAAGGCACGCCCATAGTCTGTAGCGTGGTAAAAAGCTGGAAGCCTTCGCTGACATCGAGCCGGTAGTCGAGCTGTCCGTGGACAACGAGCGTCGGCGTCTTGAATTTCTTCGCCGAATTCCGCGGAGACCACTTCTCATACATTTCCGGGTTCGTGTACGGGGTGCCCTTGAACTCCCATTGGTTGAACCAGAGTTCTTCGGTCGTGCCCCAGGCGGAGTCGGTGTTAAACATGCCGTCGTGCGAGACGATGCACTTGAAGCGGTCGGTATGCCCGAGCACCCAGTTGGCCATGTATCCGCCGTAGCTCGCGCCCAGCGCGCACTCTCGGTCTTTATCAATAAACCCGTAATGCGCCTCGGCGTAGTCGAGCCCCTTCATCAGGTCTTCAAACGGCGCACCGCCCCAGTCGCCATTGATCGCGTCAATGAACTTCTGCCCGTACCCAGTCGAGCCGTGGAAGTTGATCATGATGACCACGTATCCGTTGGCGGCAAAGAGTTCGGGATTCCAGCGATACGACCAGTCGTCTCCCCAGGCGCCCTCGGGGCCGCCGTGGATGAGAAACTTCACGGGATATTTCTTGCTGGGATCGAAGTTCGGCGGCTTGACCAGGAAGCCTTCGACCTCGTCGCCCTTGGCACCTTTGAACCAAAAACTTTCAATCGCAGACATGGAGATCTCGGAGAGGACGGCGTCGTTGAGATGAGTGAGGCGATCAGGTGGGTGAGATACCTGTTCGGCTATGGTTCTTTCGGAGCCGGTCTTGTAGAGTCCAGTTGGGAACGAGATCGACATTCGCGAAAAAATGAGGGTCTTTCCGTCTGGTGTTATCGCCAGATCATCGTTGTAGCCGTCGCGCACGACCACGGCAAAGTTGGTGCGCGCAGTTTCCTTGGGATCACCATCTACCGTGATGCTTCCATCATAGGGACGATCAATGGAAAACGATTCCACCGGCGCTTCCCCCTCCGACTCATGCACGAAGTAGATCCGTTTGGAATCCCGTGACCATGCGAAAGTCCCCACCCACGCATCGAGCGCTTGAGTCATTGGCGTAGACTTACCCGTCTTCCGGTCGTAGAGCATCAGCCGAAAGCGGTCGCTCTCGTATCCCGGACGCTGCTGGGCGCGGTAGGCGATGTACTTGCCATCGGGCGAATAGAGCGGAGTCGAGTCGCTGCCGGGATTGTCGGCCGTGATGTTCTTGGCCGTTCCTCCATTCACCGAAACGATCCAGAGGTCATTATTGGTAGAAGCAGCTTCGACCTTGTCGTGGTTCGAGGTATAGCAAATCTCCTGCCCATCCGGAGAAAAAGCGTAGTTATCCTGCCCGCCCAGCGAGAATTGCGGCGCATCGTAGTCGCCGGGCGTGAGGTCGTGAAAAAAGAGCCAATTGGCATAGTGCCGGCGCTTGGGATCCTTCAACGGGCCCCACGACTCTTCGAGGTCCGGTGCGGGCATCATAAAAATGTGGCTCCGCTTGCCTTCCTTGTAAGCGTTCCAATGACGGTAAAGCAAATGGTCAAATACCAATGCTTTCAGCTTTGACTTCTCGGCCTCATCGCGTTTTCCCAGATTGCAGTTGTACTCCCTGACGAACACCTCGTTATCACATTCGGAATAGACATTGGACGTGAAGAGAATGCTTTTGCCGTCCGTCGACCAGAGTTCGCCATCGGCCTCGGTACCGATGCGAGTCAGTTGATGCACCCCGGTCACCGCGCCAGCGGTTCCGTCGAAATCCGCAACCCAGATCTGCGACCCACCTTGTTTATTCGAAATGAAAGCAAACCGCTTCCCATCCGGAGCCCAGCGCGGACGGTCGCCATCCTGATCGGCGATCAGCACGCGCTCCGCGCCGCCCGCCAAAGGCACGATCCAGATATGCGAAGTCTTCTTATTCGCGGCCAGGTCCACATCGACCGCGGCGAACAGCACCCACTTCCCATCCGGAGAAGGCACCGGCTCGCCGACCCGCTTCAGCTTCATCATGTCTTCGAAAGTGAAGGGATGCTTGGCTTGAGAAAATGCGGGAAGAGAGAAGAGAAGAACGAAAAGAAAAACAAGACGGCGCATGACGTGCCTCCGCGGAACAAGAGAGTGTAGCAAAGAGCAAGGTTTCAAGGTTTCAGAGTTTCAAGGATGGCGGCGAATTGATTTGAGTCTTTGAAACCTTGAAACTCTGAAACTTTGAAACCTGATTCACCCCAGTTCTTCCAGCATGGCCGTCATCTCCGATTGCGCGTGGTTGTTGCCGGTGCGGCGCGCGCTTGCGATGCCGTCCACCAGCCAGCGCTTGGCTTCATCGACTCGGCTGGCAGTGGCCAGCGTCTGCGCGGCCATGAAGTAGGCTGGCGTGTAATCCGGATTTTTCTCGATCAACGTTTTGAATTCCGTGAGCGCCTGGTCGATTTGTCCGGCCTTTGAGTACTCCATGGCCAATCCATAGCGCGCAAACGAATCCTCGGGATTGGCGGTAAGAACTTCGCTCAACATGGCAATGCGATCCATAAAGGAGCCCTCAGCTTTCAGCCATCAGCCATCAGTCAAAACCAAAGGCGAAGAGCCTTGGCTGAAAGCTGATAGCTGACAGCTGAAA
>JBEKED010000283.1:0-5093 GCA_050014035.1 Terriglobales bacterium | reverse complement strand
CCACTTATGGGCAGGCGGTGACCTTTACGGCAGTGGTCAGTCCTGCGCCGCCGAATGGGGAAACGGTTGAGTTCTTGAGAGGCAAGAACGTTCTCGGAACCGGAACGTTGAGTGATGGCACCGCCACTTTTACGACCACTACGCTCGCGAAGGGCACGGACAACATCAAGGCGGAATACACCGGCGACGGGACCTACGGAAGCAGTACGTCGACCGCGGTGATCCAGATGGTGGAAGATGCTTCGACCACGACGGCATTGGTGTCGTCGCAAAATCCGTCGGGCGATGGGCAGCCTGTGACCTTTACGGCGACCGTGACACCGCAATACAGCGGCACGCCCACTGGCAACGTTTTCTTTTACAACGGGAGCGAGAAGCTGGGTGGTGTATCTCTTTCCAGCGGTGCCGCCAGCTATACAGCCACCAACTTGCCAATCGGCACGGACACGATTACGGCGGTCTATAACGGCAGCAGTTCTTTTACGGGCAGCACCTCGAACCCGGTCGAGCAAGTTGTGAATAACGCAAACTGCATCGATTCCTCGATGGTGTCGAATGGCATCACGCGTTATTACGAAGTTTGTCTGCCTCCGGTTCTGCCGGCGAATCCGCCTATGGTGCTGATGCTGCATGGAACGCAGAAAACCACCAGCGATGACGCAGAGCCGATTATTACCCTGGATTGGGGCTGGCTGTCGGTTGCTGACCAGTACCAGTTTATCCTGGTGAAACCGGCATCCACTTACGATCCGAAGACGAGCCAGTGGAACTGGAATGCGTATTGCATGGACGGACAGGACGTGCCAGGAACCCCTTGCTATACGTGGGGATGGAACGGAGGGGCATTTGCCTATGCGGAGGGGTGTGGTTCCGCGGATTCGGAATGCCCCGATGATATTGGCTTTTTGAGAACGCTCATCGAGAATCTGACCACTCAGTACAGTGTGAATCCCAATATGGTGTACGTTGCCGGCTTCTCGTCGGGAGCGCAAATGGCGGAGCGCGTCGGCGTCGAACTGTCTGATTTAGTGGCGGCGATTGCTCCCGGTTCAGGGCAAATGGAAGGTCAGCAGTTGGCTCCGCCGCCGGTGTTCGAGCCGGGCCCTGCGGCCGCGCCCATTTCCGTTCAGGAATGGCACGGAACGAAGGATACAGAATTACCCCCCTGCAACTACGGCAAGACGTCGTATTCTGGCGTTGTTTTTTATCTCGACACGGTCGATGACACGTTCAACTACTGGACGGGACCGACGGCCAATTCCTGCACCGTGTTTCAAACCACGCAGCCGCTGTGCCTGAATGATGAGCCGAACAATGCGAACGATGCGCAGATTCCGGGCCTGCCGGCGGGGCTGACGGGGAACATGGCCACGGGCTGCACGAACAACAACGTCACCGTGGAATTCATTTGGGAACCGGACGTGGCGCATTCCTGGCAGACGCAATACGACACTGCGCGCTGGCAGTTCTTTGCTGCGCATCCGAAGCCGGCGACAGAGAAGCGATAGGCAGCGGCCAAGTCTTCATGTTCGTCACCCAGTCCGGAGAATCCTGGTTTGCATAAGACTGGATAAGATATTCGGGCTTGCGAAGCTTGGCCTCCACTTCCCGGGCGGCCAGACGACGAGTTGCGTTCCGATGCCCAGCCCTAGTTCGCGGCCAGCACGTCGTCGTAGTAATTCAGGAATGCGCGTTTGGGTGCGTCTTTCAATCCCTTGAGCGGAAGCTTCTCTTCCACCGCCTTGCTTCCGAAGACGCGCGCCCTCCCCAGGTTTACGATGCGGCCATCGGCCAGTTCCAGGTAGATGGGAACCAGCATCCGGAATTTCTCATCGACGCCCGACTGCGTGACCTTGAGCCCAAACACCACATCGCCACTCCCATCTTTGTCGAAGTTGTAATCGAGCTTATAGCTGGGCAGCGCCGTGCCATAAACGTATTCGTTGAAAAACCAGTCCATCCGATGATTGCCTTCGAGATTCATCTCGGGGGTCATGTGCTTTTCCACCATCGCTTTGAAATCTTCGGTGGTGGCGGCTTTGCCGGAATAGGTCTGCACAAAATCCTGCATGGTGGTTTTGAAATTCTGGTCGCCCGTCTTGTTGTCAAACATCATCATGCGAATCATGTGGAGAACATAAGCGCCCTTGGGATAAATGAGGCGCCGAGTTACGTCCGATCCAGTGCGCGAGTTATCGGCGCGGTATCCCATGGTCAGCGGCCCGACGTCGATGGCGCGAAAGCCTTGAGCATCTTTTTCGAGCAGCAACTCGCGTTCGTCGTTCCAGAATTGGATGACTTTCTTCGGGTCCTTCTCGATCATGCCGATATAGAGCGCCGCGGACATATCGGCGAATCCCTCGCTCATCCACTGGTCGCGGCCGGATGCAAAGCCGACCGTGTGTCCCCACCATTGGTGCGCGACTTCGTGAGCCGTAACCTCTTTCCAATATCCGCGATCGCCCCAATCCATATGCAGGGAATGGCGAACCGTGGTGTCAAAGTAGTAGCACATCGGAATCCACACCAGTTCCGGCCACGATTGGCCGAACCTGCAACTCGTCTGCTGCGTGAGTTGCAGGTGCTTGAACAGCGAAGGGCCGTAATAATCGGTGTAGAGTTGCACCGCGAGTTGGCCTTCCGCCAGGGATTTCTTGTTCAACGAAACCGTGCTCATTTCGCCCAGCGGGATCTTGTCTCCCTTCATATTGAAAGATTTATGCATCCCTTGCGTGAGCGAGTCACTATCGGCCGCGTTCTTCATATTCGTCACCCAGTCCGGGGGATCCTCGTTGGCATAGGACTGAATAAGATATTCGGGCCTGCTAAGCTTGGCCTCCACTTCCTTGAACTTGCCGAAGCTGAATCCCGCCACCGTTTGCGGGTTTTCACTCTTCCACACCGTTACATTCTGGCCGCCCTCGTTGCTTTCGGAGACGAGCACGCCGGTCGCCGCCATCTTCATTCCCTTGGGAATCCGCAGCGTCATGTCATAGAGCGCGAATTCTCCCAAACTCGCACCCGGGTCGTTGGGATACCAATTCTCGCGGGCTACCGGGAAGTAGTTCCCGCCGCCCTCGTTGCTCACCGCGTCCTTTCCACCGTAGGTGGTCGTGATGGTGACTTTTTCTCCCGCGCTGAGAGGCGCGGGCAAGATGACCGCGAAGTTGCCATCGTCGTTTTTGTCTTCCTGAATAAAGGAGAGAGGTTGTCCGTTCGCGGTTACACTCTGCACCCGCAAGGGCTTGAACAGGTTGAAAGGCACCACCCGCACCCCGTTGCGCCGTGCCACCATATCGGTCGCCGCCTTGCCGGAAAGGGCGCCGTTCTTCTCGAAGGTCACGTCCAGTTGTTGATGCTCAATCCGCATCAGTCTGCCAATGCTGCTGCGCTCGTGTTTTCCGGCAAGACTGAACGAAGCCCAGTCTCCCCGTTTGTTCTCGTCGTAAGTCCAGAAGTTGACTTGAGCAGAACCCCAATTCGGATCGATCTCATAGATTTCCTTGTCGTTATAGCGCTTGCCGTGGATGAAAGCGTAGAACAGGCCGCCGGGCTCGGGACTCAACACGTCTTCCAGAATCCGGGCCTCCAGGTTGTGTTTGATCTTGTGGCGGGTCGCATTCTGGCTGTCTTTCAGAGGGCCGGCATCGCATCCGCCCGAGGCTGGGCTGCCGCCTTTCTTAATGTCTTCATAGGTGGAATCGGTGAAGCGCAAGACCGCCTGCGAGAAGCTCTCGCTGAATTCATTCTCTTTTGTGAGCAGCTTCAAACTCTGGCGCTCGGATTCCGCCGGCGGGTCGAGCACGAAGTTGCCGTCGCCTACGAAGACGGCTCCCGTGACCTTGCCCTGCACCGGCGCCACGAAACACACCGTTCCCGAGTGCAGATGGAAGGTGCCGGCGTCGCGCTTCAAATCAAAGTTACTGACGCTGACCGCCTCGCCGCTGAGTGTCAGGTTGCGAAGTTGCTGGTAAGTAGGATCCGCGTTCGGACCAGCCGCCGGAGTGTCGGCAGCATACAAGGGAAGAAATGAAGCCAGCAGAATAGTCGTGGCAAACAGGATAGGAGAACGCATGGCCGACCGGAGCCTCCTTATATCTACGAACACTTATCTGAAGAACAGTGAAAGCTAGCATAAGTATCTGGTTTCGCAAAGGAGATAGATCACAAGATAGGGCGGCAAGTGCATCGCGGTTAATGCTGTCCTTGGAGCTGATGGAATTAGGACTTGGTGGGAACAATTGCAGACAATAAGCGGGTCGAACTGTTCGGCAACGTGCTGGTGCTGAATCGAGACGTGGGACGCTGGCGTCTTCACCGCAGCCTGAAAACGGGTTCGCCGCACGCTCACCGAACAGCGAGCGGTACAACTCCCGCTCTTGGGCCGGCGATCAGGGCACGAATCCTTAGGCGGTAGGAGCCTGGGACGTCGTGCCCTTCGCCAAACTTTTGTGCATCCTGGGAACGCTACTTCTTGTAGTAGGCGGCGTTCTTTTCGATGAATTCCTTCTTGTCCTCGGGCACTTCTTCGGCCACAAAGATCGAATCCGATCCGCAGGCGGGAACGCACGCGCCACAATCGATGCAACCTTCCGGGTCGACGTACATCTGGGTGGCGGCCTCAAACTCCGGCTCGTCTTTCTTGGGGTGAATGCAGTCGGTCGGACAAACTTCCACGCAAAGCTCGTCCTTGATGCAGCTGTCAGTGATTACATACGCCATGGGTGTTTCTCCTGAATGGATGCCTGAAGTAGATTGCAGCTCTACCTTATGTCGAAGCGTCCCTCCTCGCTGTGACATATGTCACAGTGCATTGTGTTTCAGTCACATAGATTGGTGATCGCCGTCACACGCGAAACGGCGGCATCTGCGGTATAAGATTACCAATTGCAATTCTGGTAACGAAGGATATTGCCCGGCCTCACCCCACGACCCCACACAGCCGCCACCCAAGCGGCGGGCCGGGCAATAACAAACCTGAAAAATCCCGCCGTGTAAATGCTGGCATCCCGGAAAGCCATGACATTTTGGAGCGTGCAGTGCTGGCTGAAGGCGCGGTTGTGAATGGGCCGGGCGCGGCCTCGAGTTTCAAG
>JBEKED010000282.1:0-5094 GCA_050014035.1 Terriglobales bacterium | reverse complement strand
TTGCAGACACGATTGCAGAGGCGAAAACTCAAACGGCCGACCTCCTTTGCGTTTGACATCATCTGCGTCCGCCCCTACCCTTGAATGTCTTGACTATGAAAATCCTCGTCATCGGCGGCGGTGGACGCGAGCATGCGCTGGTGTGGAAGCTGCGCCAGTCGCCGCGAGTAACGAAAATCTATTGCGCGCCGGGCAACGGAGGAATCGCGGACGAGGCAGAGTGCGTTGGGGTCGATGTAAAAAGCCTCGACTCCATGATCGCAGTCGCAAACCAGATTCGTCCCGACCTGACCATCGTAGGGCCGGAGCTGCCGCTCATGCTCGGCGTGGTCGACGAATTTACGCGGAGAGGTTGGCGCACGTTTGGTCCCACCCAAGCCGCCGCACAGCTCGAAAGCAGCAAGAGTTTTGCCAAGGAGTTTCTGCAACGGCACCGCATTCCCACGGCACATTATGCGATTTGCGATTCACCGGAGCAATTGCCCGATGCGCTGGCGCATTTTCATGCTCCCATTGTGGTGAAGGCCGATGGACTGGCCGCTGGCAAGGGCGTGGTGATCGCCAAGACTAAAGACGAAGCTGCGTCCGTCGCCCTCGACATGCTCAGCGGCCGGATGCTGGGCGAGGCCGGATCGCGCGTGGTGCTGGAAGAATTTCTGAAGGGCGACGAACTCTCATTTCTAGTCGTGAGCGACGGCGAGCGGGTGGCGCCGCTAGTCGCGGCACAAGATCACAAGCGAGTAGGCGACGGTGACAACGGGCCGAATACTGGCGGCATGGGCGCCTACACTACACGAACGATCATCGACGAAAAGATGCGGGACTGGCTCGTCGCCCACATCGCGCGGCCCGTCGTCGCGGGCATGAAGGCCGAAGGGGCGGAGTATAAAGGAGTGCTCTATTGCGGACTGATGATGACCGCGCGCGGCCCCATGGTGCTCGAATTCAATTGCCGCTTCGGAGATCCGGAAACGCAGCCGATTCTAATGCGCCTGGAAAGCGACCTGGTGGAGGCGATGGAGGCGTCGATCGACGGCCGCACCAGCGATGGCGATTTCAAGTGGTCGGACGATGCGGCGGTGTGCGTAGTGATGGCCTCGGGCGGTTATCCCGGAAGCTACGAGGCAGGCAAGAAGATCACCGGCCTGGAGGATGCCGGGAAGCTGGATGGTGTAAAAATCTTTCACGCCGGCACGTCGAAACGCGACGATGCTTTCTATACTTCAGGGGGACGCGTGCTTGGCGTAACCGCGCGGGCTGCTGAACTGCAAACCGCGGTGGAGCGCGCTTATGATGCGTGCGCGAAGATCAGTTTTGAGGGCGCGCACTATCGCAAAGACATCGCAGCCCGGGCGCTGAAGAAGAAATAGGATCGTGTGCGAAATTCACGGTACCGAGTTTGCGACGTCATCAAAGTTTTATTGGATTTGTAACTTTAGAGCAACGGATGCACGACAATTATGACCAAACCACTAGTTTCAATCGTAATGGGCAGTGATTCCGACCTGGAGATCATGCGCGAAGCGGGAAAGGCACTCGATGAATTCGGCATTGCCTATGAGATGGACGTCACGTCAGCGCATCGTTCGCCCGATCGCACCGCCGACTACGCACGTAAGGCCGCGCAACGCGGCGTTCGCGTGATCATTGCGGGCGCGGGCGGAGCGGCGCACCTGGCCGGCGTAATCGCGGCGCACACCACCTTGCCCGTCATTGGCGTCCCCATCCCTTCCACTTCGCTGCAAGGCATGGATTCGCTGCTCGCGACCGTGCAAATGCCCGCCGGCATTCCGGTGGCGACGGTCGCGATTGGCAAGCCCGGCGCAACCAATGCCGGGATCCTCGCCGCACAAATCATTGGCGTGGCCGACGCATCCATCGCAAAGAAGCTCGAAGCTCACAAAGAGAAACTGGCACGCGGGGTGGAAGAGAAGTCGAAGAAACTGAAAGCGACAGCCAAGGACTAACGCGAAGTTTGTGTGGTGGCGGCGCTATGCTCCATGAACGGGGCGAAACCCCGCCACCACACGTTCACAGCTTCAAGTGTTTCAGATATTCGCGGAACTCCCCACCCAGGTCTTCGCGTTTCAACGCAAACTCAACCGTAGCTTTGAGGAAGCCAAGTTTGTCGCCAGTATCGTGGCGGCGGCCTTCATAAACATAGGCGTAGAGTTTTTCACGCTGCAGCAAACCGCGCAGACCGTCGGTGAGTTGCAGTTCGCCGCCTGCTCCCGGCCCGATCCCGGAGAGCGTCTCGAAAATGGTTGGCGTCAAAATGTAGCGCCCGATCACCGCCAGATTCGAAGGGGCATCCGCGAGCTTCGGCTTTTCCACCAAATCAAGCACTTCGTAGAGTTTGCCGCCTGAGCCCGCGACCTCTTTCGCTTTTAGCACGCCGTAAGAAGAAATCGCCGGCCCGTCGACGATCTGCGTGGCAATCACGGAACAATGCTTCTCGTCGAACACGTCCATCAACTGCTTGAGCACGGGTACTCTTGCGTCGATGACGTCATCGGCGAGCAGCGTGGCAAAGGGCTCATCGCCAATCAATTCGCGCGCAGTGAGCACGGCGTGACCCAGGCCTAACGCCTCCTTCTGGCGCACGTAGGCGACGTAGATCATGTCCGAAATCTGGCGCACGATCTTGAGCAAATCGTGCTTGCCTTTTTCTTCGAGCATTTTTTCCAGCTCGTAGCTGACATCGAAATGATCCTCGATCGCGCTCTTGCCGCGTCCGGTGATGATGATGATCTGGTCGCAACCCGCGGCCACGGCCTCTTCCACGCCATATTGAATGATGGGCTTATCGACCAGCGGCAGCATCTCTTTGGGCTGCGCTTTGGTCGCAGGCAGGAAGCGCGTGCCTAATCCGGCCGCCGGGAAAATCGCTTTGCGGACCTTCCGAATCTTGCGGCGGTCGCCATTCGCTCGTCGTTCTGCTGTTTGCTTCATCTTAGAATCAATTGTATCTGGTGGTATTTATGTCCGGACGGCTTCTTCGCGCACTCCCAGTTCTTCCAGCAGATCGCGCAGTGTTTGCAGAATTCCTTCGGCGCTGTCGATTTTTATCGAGAACTTCAGCGTCCCGTCTGGAGTAAATTGCGTGCCGCGCTGCGATGCCACAAAACGCGCTAGTTTTCCCGGATCAATCGCGGCCGTCTGGCTGAACTTGATGTTCACGAATTCGCGTTTGCGTTCGATGGCGTTGGCGCCCACCCGCATCGCTTGCAGTTTGAGCGCCGCGTACGCCAGCAGGTTGCGAACCGCGCCAGGCGTCTCCCCGTAGCGATCGATCAATTCCGCGCGCACGTCGTGCAGCTGCGATTCGGTTTCAACCCCGGCGACGCGCTTGTACATGCGCAACCGCTGGTTCTCTTCCTTTATATAGTCGGACGGAATGCGGATATTGAGACCGAGATTGAGCTGAATTTCCGTGACTTCAACGCCGGCCTCGCCCTTCATTTCTCGTACCGCACGCTCCAGCATCTGCGTGTAGAGCTCGAATCCCACGGCTTCGATGTGGCCGCTCTGTTCTCCGCCGAGCAGATTTCCCGCGCCACGCAGTTCGAGATCGAGGGCGGCGATTTTAAATCCGGCGCCGAGGTCGGAAAATTCTTTCAAAGCCGCCAGCCGCCGCCGGGCAATCGGCGTCAACTCAATTTCAGAGGGCAAAAGCAGATATGCGTAGGCGCGCCGGTTCGAGCGGCCCACTCGTCCGCGCAACTGATACAGCTCCGACAAGCCCAACCGGTCGGCGCGATTGATCAGAATCGTGTTGCAGAGCGGGATGTCGAGGCCGTTCTCGATGATCGTGGTCGAGACCAGAATGTCGGCTTCGTGATGCATGAATTTCAGCATCACTTTTTCCAACTCGCCTTCGCCCATCTGCCCATGGCCGACGGCGATGCGCGCGTTCGGAGCCATGGTTTGAAGCTTGGCCGCAATCTCCCAGATGGTATCGATGCGGTTGTGCACGAAATAAACCTGGCCGCCGCGATCGAGTTCCTGCTCGATGGCCGACTGGATCAGCTTCTCATCCCAATTCGCAACCACGGTCTGAATGGCCATGCGATCCTTGGGCGGCGTTTCGATCACGCTCATGTCACGCAGTCCCACCAGCGACATGTGAAGTGTGCGCGGAATCGGCGTCGCCGACATGGTGAGCACATCGACCTGCGTGCGCATCTGTTTAATGCGTTCTTTGTGGCGCACTCCGAAACGCTGCTCCTCGTCCACCACCAGCAAGCCCAGGTCGGCGAACTTCACATCCTTTGATAGCAACCGGTGAGTGCCGATCAGGATGTCAACTTTGCCGGCTTCGACCCTCTGCAGAATTTCCTTGACCTGCTTCGGTGTCCGGAAGCGGCTGATCATTTCGACAGTCAACGGAAACGGCGCGAATCGTTGCTTGAAAGTTTCGTAATGCTGGAAGGCAAGTACCGTGGTCGGCGCCAGTACGGCAACTTGCTTATTGTCGCTTAGCGCCTTGAAAGCCGCGCGCATCGCCACTTCCGTCTTCCCGTAGCCGACGTCGCCGCAGAGCAGGCGATCCATCGGTAGTTGCGATTCCATGTCCCGCTTTACGTCGGCGATGGCTTGCGCCTGGTCTTCCGTCTCGTTGTATTCGAAAGCGTCTTCGAACTCCTTCATCCACTCGGTGTCGGCGGGAAAAACGTGACCCTGCGCGGATTGCCGCTGCGCATAGAGCTTCAGCAACTCATCGGTCATATCCTTCATCGCCTTGCGCACCCGGGCCTTGGTCTTGCTCCAAGCCTGCGTGCCGAGATGATTCAGGACCGGCTTCGCGCCTTCCGCCGAGCGATATTTCTGGACCAGATCGAGACGAGTGAGCGGAACATAGAGCCGCGCCGCATCGGCATACTCGAGCAACATGAATTCCGCAGTGCCGTCGCCCTGGTTGATCTCCTTTAACCCCTGGTATTGCCCAATCCCGTGCTCGACGTGGACGACGTAGTCTCCAACCTGCAAATCGCGGAAGTCGGAAAGAAACGCGGAGACCTTCGACTTCTGGCGCTGCGGCCGCGCTGCGACCAAGTCTGATTCGTCGAACAGATCGCGCGCCCCAAAAATCGC
>JBEKED010000281.1:0-5097 GCA_050014035.1 Terriglobales bacterium | reverse complement strand
GCTCGGTGATTGGGATTATCTTCGCCATCGGGTGTAGGTCTCCTTTTCGGAATGGCTTTAGCTTGCGAGGCCAAAGCCAACTTACACCCTCTCGCTTTTTACACAATCGAATTTACGTCACCGCAATTTCATCACCAGGGGCAGCAGCTTCGTCGAGGCTGCCGCTTAAGGGTGGCAATCGCTGCATTCGCGATTTCTTTGTTGTTCAACAACTTGCAATTGGGTGGAGCATCTGGTTTTTCCGTCACATCGCTGTAGACGATTTTGTAGACGGTTCTGCGCTCTCGCTACGAAAAGACCCCAGTGTTTATGCGGGTCGGAAGGCTAGGGCACCTGGGTCAAAACCAGATGGCTCGATCTTGGAGTCGCACACTGGTCCTAAGTAGATGGAAACAATTGGTCGGGGAGAGAGGATTTGAACCTCCGACCCCCTGGTCCCGAACCAGGTGCTCTACCAGGCTGAGCCACTCCCCGACTGATGAATGGAGGACTGCCGCCACCGCAACACGGGGCGACTCGAACTTCCACAGTATAGCATTCTGCGGCGGCATGATTGCTTGCGGAGGCTCCGTTGCGCGGTTAGGAATCGCGCTGATTCTGGAGCTGGGATGGCACTGATTCCGCCTCAGGCTTTTTTCCCACACACGGTTATGCTCGACGTTCGTAACCTTCGCCTTTTACTGGGACGGGCGGGGCGCGCGGAGGCTGCTACAATCTTGGCCATCTTCTTCTTCACTCGCAAAAGTTTCTATGCTGGCTTTTACTGCTGGAAGACTCCTGACTCCGACCTGCGCCGTCGAGCATCCTCTGATGCTCGTTGAGCAGGGACGCATCCTCGAAATTTCCTCTCTGAACATGCGGCAGCTTCCGGCCGCAGTTTCGCTGACCGATCTCGGCAATAGCGTGATTGCACCGGGTTACGTTGATCTCCATATTCACGGCAGCGCCGGATTCGACGTTATGGACGAGCGTGTCGAGGCGTTGCCAACGATCGAACAGTTGCTCGCGCGGCATGGAGTCACGAGCTATTTCCCAACCACGGTGACTGCTCCGATGGAGGCAACTTTGCGGGCGCTGGATCGGCTGGCGAATGCGATTGAAAAGCGCGAACTGGATGGCGAATCTGCGACTGTGGAGGGCAAGCGTCGAGCGCTTGCCCTTGGGATTCATCTGGAGGGGCCATTTCTCAGCCACGCGCGACGTGGGGTTCATCCGCCGGAATATTTGCTGGCTCCTACGCTGCCTTTGTTCGAGCAATTCTGGCAAGCAGCGCGCGGACGGATTCGCATGATGACGATTGCTCCTGAATTGGAGGGCGCGCCCGAGGTCATTGCCGAAGCTGCGCGGCGCGGTGTTTGCGTCAGCCTGGGACATTCCGATGCGGATTTCTCGGCGGCTGAACGCGGCATCACGGCGGGCGCGCAGCACGCTACGCATACATTTAATGCCATGCGTCCGCTGAGTCATAACACTCTGGATCATCGCGATCCCGGGATTCTCGCCGCGGTGCTCACCGATCGTCGCGTCAGCGCGGACCTCATTGCCGATGGCATTCATCTCGATCCGGCAATCGTAAAGCTCATCGCCGAGGCTAAGGGACCGGAGCGAACCGTGCTGATCACCGATGCGACTTCCGCAACCGGCATGCCCGACGGACGCTATCAGCTTGGCGGTTTCGAAGTCGATGTGCGCGAGGGCAAGTGCACTCGAAACGGGTCCCTCGCGGGAAGCGTTTTGACCATGGATCGTGCCGTACAAAATCTCGCGCACTTTGCCGAATGGGATTTGCCGCAAGCGGTCGCGGCAGCCAGTCGGAATCCGGCGCGAGTTGCGCGCTTGACGAATAAGGGCGTTCTCGCTGCGGGAGCGGATGCGGATTTTGTTGTGCTCAACGCGCAGGGGGAAGTGCAGCGAACTTTCGTCGGCGGACTCGAATGCTGAGCGATCAGCTTTCAGCCGTCAGTTCTCAGTTTAGAGCCCTTACCTCTGGACTTCCCGGAGATGCGGTGCATGCCGAATAGTGTCGGAACTCGCGCGCCGGTTTCCTTGACGGCACCCACTCCGCCGGATACCATCAATCGGCGAATATGAACCAGGTTGATCCCCTCGTTGGACAGTCCCTCCTGCATTACGAGATTGTGCGCAAACTGGGCTCTGGTGGCATTGCCGGGAGCTCTGTTTTGGTGTCCGAATTTGCTATAGCGGTGTCCTGAAATGGACAGTGCGGACTGACTTATCGCATATCAAGTCGTTTACAATGTGGCGCTTAGTATTGGCAAATGTGATGCTGATACGGCGGCTGGGGGTAAGAACATGTCATTCGTTCGCGATCTGAGAGTTGCAGCTCACTCGTTGATTCGGACTCCAGGGCTGGCGATCGCCGTGGTGCTCACACTGGCGCTCGGCATCGGCGCGAACGCTGCCATTTTCACGCTAGTGCGCGGAGTCCTGCTCAAGCCTCTGGTCAACCGCGACGAGGACCGGCTCGTCTATATCCGCCAGAGCGCCCCCGGCATCGGCACCGACAATATTGCGTTTTCCGTGCCCGAGATACAGGACTTGCGTGCGAGCGTGAAAACTCTGAGCGCGTTTGGCGACTTCTCGGCCATGGACTTCACCATGATCGGCCTCGGTGAGCCTCGTTCAATTCGAGGTGGCGTTGTCGGCGGCACGTATTTTGACGTGATGGGCCTTCATCCGGTGCTCGGCCGCCTCATTGGACCTCAAGACGACGGCCCTAAAGCTGCCGGCGTCGTTGTTCTCACGTACCGTTTCTGGACCAACTCTCTTCACAAAGATCCTTCGGTTATCGGCAAAACCGTTCGCCTCGGTAGCATCGGTGATCGCTCTGCGACAGTCATTGGCGTGCTCGAACCTTGCGTCCCTTATCCGCAAGATACCGAAATTATTTCCAACATAGTCACCAGCCCGCATCATCTTTCCGCAACCATGGTAACTGGCCGCGTCCATCGCATGACTGAGCTTTTCGGTCGTCTGGCTCCCGGAGCCACACTCGATCAGGCTCGCGCTGAGTTGAGCTCCGTATACTCCGCGATGAAGAAGGATCACCCCGAAGCGTACGCGCAGGAAGCGAACTTCCAGATCGGAACCAAGTTGCTTCGTGACGAGATCACCTCGGGGGCCAGGACCGTGCTGTTGGTGCTGCTCGCAGCGTCAGGGCTGGTCTTCATCATCGCGTGTTCCAACGTCGCCAACCTGATTTTGGCACGGACGGTTCGCCGCGAAGGCGAACTGGCGGTCCGCGTGGCGCTGGGCGCAAGCAGAGGCGCATTGCGCCGCATGCTGTTGGCGGAAAGCCTTCTGCTCTGCGGCGCTGGAGCTGCACTCGGGGTCCTGAGTGCGCAGCCGATGGTTGCTGTCCTGGCTCGTTACGCTTCGCGCTTCTCCATCCGAGCGCTTGATTTCAGAGTCGATTCGAGCTTGCTTTGGGTTGGAGCGGCGCTGGCCGTCGTCGCCGCAGTGATTCTCGCCTTCGTCCCCCGCTTGCCCTCTTCTTCCGGCACCTCCGGCACGCCGGGTGGAATAAGCCTGTCAAGCGGAAGTGTGCGCATCACCAGCAGCACACGCCGCCGCCAGCGGATCTTCGCGGTGACGCAAATCGCCGCATCGTTCGTCCTGTTAGCGGGCGCGAGTATGCTAATCACGACGCTGATCGCACTGCAAAGGGCGCAGACGGGTCTGGACACGCAGCACGTCCTGGCTATCGACGTTCCTCCCATGTCGTACGGGAAGACGCCCGAACAGGTGGTCGATTTCTACAAGGAATCGATGCGTCGCATTGATGCGCTGCCGGGAGTGAGTAAGACCGCGTTCGGCAATGTGGTTCCCTGGCGCGACCCCGGCTTCGGGCCTGGTCTGCAATTCTCCGCCGACGGACACGTCCATGCCGTCGGTGCAGAGGATCCCCGGGCGCAGTGGCAGGCCATCTCTCCCGGATTTTTTGCGGCGCTCGGCGTTCCCATCATTGCCGGCCGCGATTTCAACGCGCTCGATAACCAGAGTAATAAAAATGAAGAGCCTGTGGTCATCGTCAGCCAGACTCTCGCGCAGCGTATGTTCCCCAATCAGGATGCGGTCAATCGCCATGTCTACTGGACCGATCCCGTGCTGCAATTCTTCCCCGGGAGCGATCTCGAAAAGTCGCGTCTTACCGCGCCGCACCGAATCATTGGCGTCACCGCCGATATCGACGACAGTCACGTCGTTCCTGAACCCACGCTCACTGTTTATAGCCCCTTTGACGAAGGTCCAATATTTGGCGGTCGTCTCTTCATTCACACGTCTGCAAATCCTTATGCGCTGGTCCCGTCGGTCACGCGCATTATTCGCGACATGTCCGCCGAGCAGCCGGTTGAGCACGCCGCCACTCTCGAAGACATTCGTGCAGAAGTGCTCACGCCGGACCGTTTAAACTCGCTGGTGTTTGGCGTATTCGCGGCGGTCGCATTGGCGATTGCAGTGGTGGGCGTCGCCGGCGTGCTGGCGTTTTCGGTGAGCGCGCGGACGCGCGAATTCGGTATCCGGCTGGCCCTCGGATCGGAGCCACAGCAACTCCTCAAGGGCGTGATCGCAGAAGGCACCGTGATTGCCGCGGCGGGCGTCCTTGCAGGCGCGGCATTCGGGTTCGTGCTGGCGCGGTTGGCGGGAAGATATTTCCTGGATATCAAGATGCCGGGCGCATTGCCTGTGTTTGTCTCTGCGGTTGTCCTGATGGCGGTCGCGGTTATCGCGTCGGTGCTGCCCGCGGCACGCGCTGCGCGCGTCGATGTTATGCAAGCGTTGCGGTCGGAGTGACCGTCGGACGGGTGGTCAGGGGTTACCGGGCAACTTCGAACGTGAGAGGAATCTCCGAACAGTTCTCCATGCCTCGGTGCCATTCTTCGTGTTCGGCCTGTTGCTGAGCGTCTTCCCAACTTAACAGTCTCGCCACTTATTGTGATTCGCACCCACTTCCGTGGACAAGCGCGTTATGCACGTCTCCTCTCGAAGATTACAAAAATGTAATCCTGGCGTCATGCTGCGGTCAGGGCTGCGCTGCGACGATGGTAAGTCCCTGGCGTAGAGCCATGGAGGAGG
>JBEKED010000280.1:0-5101 GCA_050014035.1 Terriglobales bacterium | reverse complement strand
ACCAGCCACTGCAGGATCGTTCCTCCCCACAGGCAGAGCGTCGCGCCGAACCACCGGAAGAGCAAGTGTCCACCTTCGTGAACGACAAGGTTGGCGGAGTCGATGAACAGATAACCGCCATGCATGTCGAAGGCGTAGATCAGAAAGAGAACGTAGAACGCGAGCCACGCCATAATCGCCCAGCGCGAGATGGGGCGCCAGTCTTCCAAGGCGCCTGACCATTCCACGATTGAGTCGAAGTACTCCCGCATACTGCACTCAATTGTAGGCAGCGTCGCCGGTGGGCGCGAGATTACGCCGGTGCATGGCGGCAGTGCGTGTAATGCGTCTATTTCTTGCCGGAATCATGAGCGGCCAACGCGGCTTCTTCTTTTACATAGTTTGGGGACAGCGTTCCTTTCTTCTTCGCGATCTCAAGCAGCGTCGGATAAAACTGCACAAACGTGGTATCGACAGCCGCATGCTCTTCGTGGCACGAATAACACACCGCTTCCTTCGGTATCTGCTTGGACGGCTTGCCCTCGTCCTCGGCAAAAAATGCCCAGCCGCCAGCGAAACGCGCGTCTTTGACATGCGCAGAGCGCATCATCACGTCGTTGGTCTGGTAGTGTCCGGCCTTGTTGATCGAGCCCTTGTTGGCCGCCATGCGGCCTTCGAGCACCAGCATGGTTCCGTTGGGCCAGGTGCCGGTCGCGACAAAAGCTTTGTAGGCTTCCGGATTGACGAAGACATTGTCGAACATGGAATGGCCGGCCATGGCCGGGTCTGGGTTGTAGTCCATATCCATGCCGGTCGTAAGATAGATCCATTCGCGATAGTCTGCCGGGAACACCAGCCGCCCGTCTGACGTATAAAGAGGAGCGGTCGAGTTGTTGGGAGCGAGCTTGGCGGCGTTCTGAGCCAGCAACAAAGCGGATAGGCAAAGCAAAATGCAATAACGAACCATGTAGTTTTCCTCCACCGACAGTCAACATCGTGTACAACGCTAACCAAGTCGGGCAGTGTGAGTCTAGAACAAAGGCAACCTTAAAGCAGGAGCGGGCATGGCTAATATCGATTCCGTGGTGCATGAGCAGGCATTGGGCGCCGGCAATTTCTATGGCGCGGTCGAAGCGAAGCACGAGCAGTGCGGCGCCATTTTTACGAATCTGCGGCACGCATCGCCTCGAAAACTGCCCTCGCATTCCCACGAGCTTCCTTTTTTTGCGCTCTTGCTCGAAGGAGAATACGGCGAACGGTACGAACGACGGGAGCAGCAATTTCGTCCCTTCACGGTTTATTTTCGTCCCGCTGGAATTCCGCACCAGGACGAGATTGGCCCACACGGCGTGCGCTTTTTCGAAATTGAGGTCCGTCCCAGTTGGCGGCAGCGCTTGGCGGAATGCTCGGCCGCGCTCGATCTTGCTCATGATGATTGCCAAGGTGGTCCATTGCTTTGGCTGGGAATGAAGATGTATCGCGAGTTTCAGGGAACTGGTGCGGCAGATGACCTGTTTGTCGAGAGTTTGCTGGCGGAGATGCTAGCTCATGTCGCACGCATGCGGCGCGAAAATGTTGTGCACCCGCCCGCGTGGTTGAGGCGGATTGTCGAAAAACTAACGGCCGAATATTCGGAGCGGCTTACGTTGGACGATCTAAGCCGGGAGGCAGGCGTGCATCCCGTGCATCTGTCGCGGGTCTTTCGCAAATGTCTGGGAGTGGGCATTGGCGAGCAGGTTCATCGGCTCCGCATCCGCGCAGCGTGCGAACAGATGCTTACGCCCGAGATCTCCATTGCCGAAATCAGCCTGGCCTCAGGCTACGCCGACCAGAGCCACTTCACCCGCGCTTTCCGCAGGGTGACAGGAATGACTCCGGCAGCGTTCAAGCGACAGCAGCGCCGTAGCGCCGGCATCTCTCCGGCAACTCAAGCAGTACCGCCGAGCCGTCACCTGTTTTCCAAACATGACGTGCAAGCTCACCTCCCAAACATGGGGTAGTGACTTGCCGCCCCCATCAAGAACAGCATGGGGAACGACAGCACAAAGTTCGCGCGCGAAATAAGAAAAGCCTGCCGCGCCAGATATTTTGCTTTGTCGGGAATCGCCGTGCCCTTGGCCGCGTTGTCGGCGGTCCAATTAATGATTTTCTTCTGCGCGCGCCAGATGACTCCCCAGACGTTCAGCATCATCACCCAACCCACGCCGCCGCCGATGCCGATGGCGAGCAGGCGATTGCTCTCCCAGCCATGATCGTTGAAGCGTAGGAACAGCCACGAAGCCATGACTACAATGATCGTGTAAATCACAGCCAGCACGGGGCCCTTGTCGAACGCGCCTTTGCCGGGAATGGTGCAGGCATACATCAGAGCCCACGCGACAGTCCAGATCGCAAAGAACGTTCCCATCGCACCGCCGGAAGATGCGTCGGCGTTTCTTGCGTCGGAGCCGACGATGCTACCCCAATAGGCGAGGCCCATCAGCACGGTCAACACCGAGGCCCAGCGAAACCACCACAGAGTGCGCGACAGGAGGCTGGGGAGGACTTTGCCTTTGATCGCGGGATCAAGCTCTTTCATGAACGGGACGTTAACGAGGTTAAAGAAATACAACAGGCCCAGCCAGGTGATGCCACCGATGAAATGCAGCCAGCGGAACAGCATGAGAAGGTTGGTGTTGAAGTCGGCGGGAAAGTTGATGTCGGGCACGTTCAAGGCTCCTATTCTGCAGTCGGTTGTTGTGTTGATTGTAGATGGCGGGCGGCGAAAGTGAACCCCAATCTCTGTTTGGAATCGTACGCAAACGGACGCTGGGCGCGCCCGGAGCCCAAAGTGCCCGCAAAATATTCTAGCGTAGCAAGTTGAAAAGCGCGAGGCCAGGCCGTATTGTAGGAGCCGACAGGAACAGAGCTGCCGCCTATCCCCTAAATGCTCACGGCGCAGTTCGAACCCGAACAAAAAGGAGATCGGCATATGGAAGCCAAGCCGGCACAACAGAACATTCAGGATTCCTTCCTCAACACGGCACGAAAGGAACGGCACAACATTACGATCTATCTGGTCAGCGGAGTGAAGCTGACGGGCCGTATCCGATCGTTCGACAAATACTCGGTGGTGCTCGAAACCAGCAACCAGGAGCAACTCATTTTCAAACATGCGATTTCGACGGTCGTCATCTCGCGCGGCGCGCACCCCCACGTCGAGGGCAAGGCGGCCACGGCCGTTTCGTCGGGCGAGGCGGCGGCCGCGAACTCGGCCTCCGGCACTGAGGGATGAAGTGAGTTTGCTTGCGCCGAAATGACTCCAGAGTGAGCCGCCGCAGCGGTTCTCGGAATAAGCCCCAGGCGGTGCTGAATCCATCCGAGCAACAGGAACGCGCGTTCCTGGTGGGGGTGGAGTTTCGCACCAAAAGCCGCGCGGGCGGCGCGGGAAAGACAAGTTCCGCGAGCATCACGCCAGCGGCCCAGGCGGCTCGAGATCACGCTCTGGGCGGGGCGGCTGCGTCGTCCTCGTCACTGACGGCGGATGCCGCGGACTTTGTTTCCGATTTTACTTCCGAAGACTCACTCGACGAATTGCGCACGCTGGCCGCGAGCGCCGGCGCCGAGATTGCCGGCGAATTCAGCCAGCGCAAGGACCGTCCCGATCCGGCGACGCTGATCGGCAAAGGCAAGCTGGAAGAGATTGCCGGTGCCGCAGCTTCGGTTTCCGCGGATGTGATCCTGTTCGATCACGATCTTTCCCCATCGCAACAGCGCAATATAGAACGCATGGTGCACACGCGCGTCATCGATCGCACGCAACTGATTCTCGATATCTTCGCGCGCCACGCGCGCACTCGTGAAGGTCAGTTGCAGGTGGAGCTGGCGCAGCTCGAATACATGCTGCCACGGCTGGCGGGGCGCGGCGTGGAAATGTCACAGCTCGGCGGCGGCATCGGCACGCGCGGACCGGGCGAAACTCAGCTGGAAACCGACCGGCGAAAGATCTTCCGCCGCGTTCGGCACGTGAAGCAGCAAATCGAAAATGTGCGCCGCATCCGCGCGCAGCAGCGGCAACGGCGCGAATCGGTTCCGGTGGCCACGGTGGCGCTGGTCGGCTATACCAATGCAGGCAAATCGACGCTGTTCAATGCCCTCACCCAATCGAACGTGGTAGCGTCGTCGCGCATGTTTGCCACGCTCGATCCGACCATCCGCGGCGCGGAACTCCCTTCCAAACGGAAAGTTCTGTTCTCGGACACAGTCGGTTTTATCCGGCATCTTCCGCACACGCTGGTGTCGGCGTTTCGCGCCACGCTGGAAGAAGTGCAGCGGGCCACGCTGATCATACAGGTTTCGGATGCCAGCAGCCCGGTCTCCGCCGAGCAGGACGCGCAAGTGGAAAGCGTGCTCAAGGAGTTGGAAGCCGACAAGAAGCCGCGGCTGCGCGTCATGAATAAGATCGATCTGCTGCTCCCGAAACAGCGCGAGTCGCTGCGTGATGATGATCGGACCATCCACGTGTCGGCGGCGAGAGGCATCGGATTGACGACGCTGCTCGATCGCGTCGATGCCCTGCTTGAAGAAGACCGCCCCGAACGGGTTCGCCTGCGTATCCCGCAGAAAGAAGGCAAGACGCTTGCGTTGTTGCAGGCCGGCGCGCGTATTTATTCACGACAGTATCAGGACGGTCTCGTGGTGCTCGAAGCGGACGCTCCCGCATCATTGTTGCGGCGGATGCGGGAGTGGGTAGTGGAGTAGGAAGTTCGAAATTGTGCTGCACTTGAACGGGACAAAGCCTCGTCCACCCCTTGGCTGAATTAGAATGAAGGTGTTCGCGATACGGATGTTTCCGGGGGGCTATGGGTAACTACGCCGTGACCGCAGGACGGATGGTCCCGCACAATATGGTGACCACGCAGTTCGAGCTCGATGGCTTTCGCGTGGTGCGCACGCTGGGCGTTGTGCGGGGCATCACGGTGCGTTCGCGTTCCATCTTCGGAACCATTGGCGCCAGCCTGCAGACGCTGGTAGGCGGCAATATTACTCTGCTGACCAATCTATGCGAGCGAACCCGAGCCGAAGCCTTCGACCTGATGCTGCAACACGCGGCTGAGATTGGCGGCAACGCCGTAGTCGGCGC
>JBEKED010000279.1:0-5541 GCA_050014035.1 Terriglobales bacterium | reverse complement strand
CGGTAGTCAACCGCGGGAATGTGCACAAACTGGAAGGCGTAGTAACCCTGCACGATGTTTTGAATGCCTACGGCGTAAACCGCGCCTGAGTAGCCCTGGCCCCGCGTCGTCGTCCATGCTTTGTGGCAGAATCTAATCTGCATCCAATTTCATCTGATGCAGCATGAACCTGGAAGAAATTTTCGTAGAACCTATCTCGTCGCGGCAACCGCTCGCGGGAATGTCGCCGGAGGATTCGCAGCGAGCCTCGGCTGCCCAATCGGCAGACGCCGAACTGCTGGATTCCTACTCGCGCGCAGTCACGGCTGCGGTGGATCGAGTCAGTCCGTCGGTAGTAAATGTCGAAGTGCATCACCTTGCTGAACGCCGCGGCCGCGCAAGTGAACGGGCAGAGGAACGCCCCGGCGCGCCGCGCGAACGTCGGGGAGGCGGCTCCGGCTTCGTCTTTACGCCCGATGGATTAATCCTTACCAACAGCCACGTAGTGCACAACGCGACGCGCATCGAGGTGACTCTCGCCGACGCCAGACGGGCTCCCGCTCATATCATCGGCGACGATCCCGCAACTGATCTTGCCGTGATTCGCGTCGATGTTTCCGGCTTGCAAGCCGCGGCCCTCGGAGATTCGCAGCACCTGCGGCCGGGACAAATCGCGATTGCGATTGGCAATCCGTACGGATTTCAATCGACCGTAACCGCGGGAGTGATCAGCGCTCTCGGCCGATCGCTCCGGTCCAACTCCGGCCGGCTGATTGAGGATGTCATTCAAACCGATGCCGCCTTGAATCCTGGAAATTCCGGCGGTCCGCTCGTCGACTCACGCGGCCAGGTGATCGGAGTCAACACGGCGACGATTCTGCCGGCACAGGGAATCTGTTTCGCAATCGGAATCAACACCGCAAAATTTGTAGCCAGCCGCTTGTTGCGCGACGGGCGAATCCGGCGCAGTTTCATCGGAATCTCGGCGCAGACTGTTCCCATCCATCGCCGAGTGGTACGCTTTTACGGATTAGCCCAAGAAACCGGCGTAGTCGTGGCCGGAATCGAAGATGGCGACGGCAACCGCAGTCCGGCGCGCACAGCTGGCCTGCGTGAAGGCGACGTGATCGTAGCACTCGATGACAAGCCAGTGGCGGGCGTCGATGACCTGCATCGCTTGCTGACCGACGCGCAAGTGGGAGCGCGTTGCTCGTTGACCATCATCCGCCACACTGAGCGCCTGGTTCTCCCCATTTTTCCGGAGGAAGTGCGTTAATCTCGCGGCGCGCCGTGAGTTTGCAATTTCAGCGCGCTTTCTACGTTCGCTGAGCGCTGTTCTTCCGCGGACCGCAACGAACTCAAATTGTTTCTTCGCTGCAACTTTTTGCAGTGGATCCGCGCGTCACTGGGCCGTTTTTCCGCCACGATAAGGTTAAGAATCATGGAAGATCGGTCAGATTTTTGTCACCAGTTCCATTCTCCTTGACATTGGTTTTTGCGGGTGTGATCATTCGCTCGACCGCATGGGCAGTGTTTCGCGCACCGGCGCAGCAGTGTACTCGCGGCCCAGCATGGAATCGTTCAAACTCAGCAAAACCCACTTCCCAGGGAGGGAACTGCCGTGAAAAAGAAAATCGTCATTTCACTGTCTTGTTTGGTCATCGTACTGGTGGCGAGCATGGCCTTGGTCGCATCCCGCACCGACAAGTTCGCGTTCAGCCCGGACTTCAGAACCGTCAGAGCCAACAATCTGGCAGCCCACGTCGCATCCGCGCCGGCCTTCGAGGAAAAGAAAGGCAAAGTCATCGCGGGCAACTTCAGCAAGTATAAGGCCGCAACGTATTTCAGCATCTTTGGCAATACCATCGACCAGGGAGTCAACGGCTTTCCCTTTCTCATCTGGCAAGGCAATGCCTTCACTCCTGCAAAAAGCGCCACGGCGACAGAAGTCAGCGTGGGGCTTGGAGATCTGGACGGCGGAGCCGGCTCGATCCAGTTGAGCCTGTACTCCGACAACGGCGGCGTACCCGGGACCGAGCTCGGAACCGGCACCGCGACGAACGTCCAGGATTACGGGACATGTTGCGGCGCGACCACGGCTACGCTGAGCCCGAGCGTAGCGCTCACGGCCGGAACGCAGTACTGGGTCGTGGTGAGCACCACGTCGCAGGAAACCGACATCTACGGCTGGAACTTCAACACGACCACCATGGATGCGCTGCCAGCGGCTGAGTTCTGCCAGGGGTCCTCCACTTACTGCGGCAACAACAGCGGAGTATGGGTCCCGTACTCGTACGTGCCGAATGCATGGCAAGTGCTCGGGAATTAGATTCTGCTGCCAGAAACAGTGTGAGCTGGCCATGATCTTCCGATCTGGCCAGCTTTCTTTTTTTGACTGGGGATCGCTGGTCACGCGGGCTGCCCGCCGGCAAAGTGACTACTCCCTTCTATCGCGTTGCACACATTGGATTTCGTGTGTTAGCTTCGACTCGGAGAGTTCGCTTGCGACACACGGTTCCGCCGGGGATGGACCGCAAGGAAACTGATGTTTACCTGCGGCTCGATTCGGCGAGTCTACCCAGGCATATCGCGATCATCATGGACGGAAACGGCCGTTGGGCGCGGCGCCGGCACATGCCGCGCGTGGCCGGTCATCGGGCCGGAGTCGCGGCCGTGCGTTCGACGGTGGAAACCGCGGCCCGGGTGGGTATTCCTGCCCTCACTCTCTATGCCTTCTCCGAGGAAAACTGGAAGAAGCGGCCCAAGACGGAAGTCGATTTCCTGATGCGATTGCTCTGCCACTATCTCAAAGCGGAAATCAAGACGCTCAACCAAAACAACATTCGACTGCAATATATTGGACGCAAGCACGAGTTACCCGACTCGGTGCAGCGCGAAATGGCGGAAGCGAGCGACGCGACTTCGAACAATAACGGCATGCTTCTGACCCTGGCGCTGAATTACAGCGCGCGCAGCGAGATTGTCGACGCCTTCCGCTCTCTCGCCGAAGCCGCCGCCCGCAACGGCGGCCTCGATCACATCGAAGTCAATGAGCAGGCCATTAGTGACCATCTCTACACCCGCGGCCTCCCCGATCCCGACTTAGTAATTCGCACCAGCGGGGAGATGCGTCTGAGTAACTTTCTGCTGTGGCAACTGGCGTACGCGGAGATCTACGTAACCCAAACCCTGTGGCCCGATTTCCGCGGCGTGCAACTGCTCGAAGGCATCGAAGAATATCAGAAGCGCGAACGCCGCTACGGCGGCCTGGGCCCAAACGGGCATGCCGCGCAGCCCAAGTCTCACCGCCTTCAAGTCGAGGCCAAGCGTTGATTAGGCCACGTGCGGCTGCCGAGCTGCGCTCGGCTGGGCAGGTGGGGGCACCTGCCCCTACGCAAGCCCGGACGGGCGAGGGTGCCCGTCCCTCCATGGCGCTTGTTCCGGCACGAACAAGCGACAAGCGCTGCGCGATCCCTGGAATAACAACGCAATGATCAAGCGCGTCGCGACCGCCGTAGTTTTGATCCCCCTAGTCTTGCTGCTGGTGCTGAAAGCTCCGCTTTATGGGCTAGCTTTGGTAGCCGGAGCGGTTGCCCTGCTCGCGATCGCCGAGTTCCTGAAGCTCGCGACGCACTATGCCGTCCAGCCGCTGCACGCGGCCACCTACATCTTCGTCGCCATCTTTTTTCTATTTGTGATTCTCGCCTCTAGCAATCGCACGCCGCTGGTTGAGACTACTGCCATGCTCTACGGAGTAGCCGTGGCCGCGGCTCTGGCTCCGTTTGTATTTCTTACGGTAGCCATGCCGCGTGCCAATCTGGCCACTGGATATCCGGCCGCCGCCGCTTCCTCCTTTGCCTTCGCCTACATTGCAATTCCGATGTCGCTTCTGGTCGCAATCCGCGAGCAGCCCGCCGGCGCCATCTGGACCGTCTACACGCTGCTCGCCGTCTGGTCAGGCGACATCTTCGCCTACTTCGTAGGCAAGTCGCTCGGCCGTCACCGCATGTCGCCCGAGATCAGCCCGAAAAAAACCTGGGAAGGTGCGGTCGCGTCGATCCTGGCCAGCGTGATCGTCGGCACGCTCTGGATGCAGCACGCGCCCGCCATTAGTTCGACGCTGCTGCGCATAGGATTGATCGACCGCCGCGATGGCATGTTCGGCTTGGAACAGCCACAACTCTGGCCCATCCTTCTGCTGTCGGCGCTAGTCAACATCGCGGCGCAGTTAGGCGACTTGGTCGAATCCCTGATCAAGCGCGGCGCCGGAGTCAAAGATTCCGGCACGATTCTCCCCGGCCATGGAGGCATGCTCGACCGCATCGACGCCATGCTGTTTGCCGTGCCGGTCGTGTGGGCTTATGGCGCGTGGCGGATGATGCAGTAGATCGGTCGTTGGTCGTTGGTCGTTAGTCGCTGGCCCGCTTCACTCCCAACTCGTGCTCTTCATTCTTACGCGCCCTTCAAACCCGAGGCCGACAAAAAGAATAAAATGAACACATCATGATCGAAACATTAGAATCAACCACCTCTCTTAAGCCTTATCCCGTCTCTCTTGCAGGCTATGGACTGATCAACTCTCCACGTCTTAATAAAGGAACCGCTTTCACCGACCACGAACGCGACGTCTTCGAGCTGCACGGTTTATTGCCCCCGCATGTGGGAACTCTTGAGGAACAGATCGATCGCCGCATGGCCGCCTTCCGGGAACAGCCCAACGCCTTCCATAAATACAGTTTTCTCCGCGACCTGCAGAATTCGAACGAAACGCTGTTCTATGCGCTTTTGCTGCGCAATATCGAAGAGATGCTGCCCATCGTCTACACGCCAACCGTCGGTGAGGGCTGCCAGCGCTTCAGTGAGATTTGGAGAAAGCCACGAGGTTTGTTCCTCAGCTATCCGAATAAACACCGTATCGAGCAGATCCTCAGTCATTCCCGTTACGACGGGATCAAATGCATCGTCGTCAGCGACGGCGAGCGCATCCTGGGCCTCGGCGATCAAGGCGCCGGAGGCATGGGTATCCCTATCGGGAAGATGGCCCGGCATGGGTATCCCTATCGGGAAGATGGCCCTGTACACCGCGCTCGGCGGCATCCATCCGGAGCATTGCCTTCCGATTCTGCTCGATGTGGGAACCGACAATGAGGAAAGGTTGAAGAGTCCAATCTACATCGGATGGACGCATCATCGAGTGCGCGGCGAAGCCTATGACGATTTCGTCGACGTTTTTGTAAACGCTGTGAAGAAGCGCTGGCCCCACATTCTTTTGCAATGGGAGGACTTTGCCGGTTCCAATGCGTCGCGACTTTTGGCGCGTTACAAAGATCAACTCTGCACCTTTAACGACGATATCCAAGGCACTGCGGCGGTCGCGACCGCGACGCTTCTCTCCGCCATCAACGTTACGGGCGTGCCCCTGCAGCAACAGAAGATCGCAGTCCTTGGCTTCGGAACCGCGGGCATCGGCATTACCAAACTGTTGGTGCAGTTCATGCAGGAAGAAGGCATCTCCGAACAGGCAGCGCGCAGCCGCATCTACGCCATCGATCGCTACGGTCT
>JBEKED010000278.1:0-5127 GCA_050014035.1 Terriglobales bacterium | reverse complement strand
CGATGACCCGATGACCCGATGGCCCGATCGATTCGCCGATGTGTTCTAATTACCTTTATTAATTCGTATCATCAAACCGAAGATTACATCGTGATCGACATCCATTGCCATATTCTCCCCGAAGTCGACGACGGTCCTAAATCCTGGGAGGCGGCCGTCGAAATGTGCCGCATGGCGGCTTCGGACGGCATTACTCATACGGTGGCCACGCCTCACGCCAACGATCGCTACGGCTACGATCGCGCGCACCTCTCGGGAGTTCTCGACCAACTCCGAGAAAAGATTGGTTCGGCTTTGCCGTTGCAATTAAGTTTGGGGTGCGACTTTCATCTTTCTTTCGAGAATCTTGAACGCGCGCTGGAGCAGCCTCACACCTATACTATTGGTGAAACCAACTATCTGCTGGTTGAACTCAGCAACTACAGCGTGCCGACCCGGCTCTCCGAGTGCTTCACCCGGCTGGGAGATCGGGGGCTTACTCCGATCCTGACCCACCCGGAGCGCAATCCGATTCTGCAGCAAACGCCGCAGCGCATCGTGGAGTGGGCGGAGCAGGGGTGTCTGATTCAGGTGACGGGCTCAGCGCTGACGGGGCACTGGGGCGAACGGCCGGAAATGGTCGCGCGGTGGCTGCTGGATCGGTCCGCGGTCCACATCCTGGCCTCGGATGCGCATGACACTAAGCGTCGTATCCCTAATCTTTCGGCGGCCCGCGAGGTGGCGGAAAGACTCGTGGGAGCCGCCTATGCGGAAGCTCTGGTCGAGCGCAACCCGGGGGCAATCGTAAAGGGGATGCCCATTCCTTATTGCCCGCGGCCGGTGCTGAATTAGCGAATCGGGTCATCGCGTGATTGGGCCGTCGGGTGATCGAAAAGGCAAAAAGGCCTCAGTTTCGTCGTTCGTGCTTCGCAACGAATGAATAACACTACCGCCCTGGTCTTTCGCGTTGCGCCTCCCTGCAGGGATAAAGCCTGGGACCGAAATTGCCGATGACATACATAGATGAGTACTCCTGCTGCAGCGGTAGCGGTTGCGTTGGAGAAGCGTAGTCCCTGTATCGCTCGGCAGCCGATTCTGACGGCGGACGAGGAAGTGGTCGGCTATGAACTGTTCTTTCGCGAAGCTGCCGAAGACCGTCAGTTTTCGTCGGATCGCGAGAACGCGACCTCGGCAATCATTGAAGCGTTGAATATGGTCGGGCTCGAGGTTTTGTGCGCCGGGCAAGTTGCCTTCATCAACTGCACGCACCAGATGCTGTTAACGGATTATTTTGCTCTTCTGCCTCCCAAGGACGTGGTGATTGAGATCCAGGAAACGGTTCCGGCAAATGAAGAGGTGGCGCTGGCGTGCGCGCGTCTGAAAGGCAATGGCTACTCGATCGCGCTGGATAATTTCGTTCCCGAGGATAGCAGAGCCCCTCTTGTACCTTATGCTGACTTCATCAAAATTGACATTAGTAAGGTGCTGCCGTGGCAAAGCACGGAGTTGATCGGTCTTTATGGCAGCGAGCATTGCCGGATGCTGGCGCAAAAAGTGGAAACGCGGCCGCAATTCATGACGGCAAGGCACAACGGCTTTACCCGGTTTCAGGGATATTTTTTTCGCCGGCCGGAAAATCTGCGAGTGCGGCAGATCCCCGCCAGCCAGACTACCTACTTGCGATTGCAGAGCGCGGTGGCAAAATCCGATGTGGATTTCAATGAAATCGAAGATCTCGTGAAGCATGAACCTTCGCTTTGCTATCGCTTGCTGCGATATTTGAACTCTCCTCTGATCGGGTTGTCCTTGCCAGTGCTATCCATTCGCCATGCTTTAAACCTGCTGGGCGAGGAGGAATCGGTGCGCTGGATAAGAATGGCGACCACGCTGGTGCCGGGCCAGGATAAGTTGTCGGACCTGGTTCTGGCGGCGCTGGTGCGCGCCCGTTTCTGCGAACTGATTGCTCCCCGGATCGAACCCGCCACGTCTGATCTGTTCTTGATGGGAATGCTGTCACTGATGGATGCGATTCTTTCGGTGCCGATCGGAATGGTCATTGAGAAGTTGTGCCTCGATCCGGAGATCAGTGCGCAGTTGCTCTGCGCCAAGACCGGCGGCCAGACGGCGCTTTCACCGGTCTACGATCTCATGGTGGCGCGCGAGGCTGGCGACTGGGAGCGGGTTACGCGGCTGGGAAAGAAGCTGAAATTGTCGCTTTCTTTTGTGGCGGAAACATCGAACGAAGCCATGCGCTGGGCCCATCAGGCCACCAGCCCCGTCGGCCATCCCCGGCAATCCTGAAAAACGGTGGCGCTACCCTCAGGTAGAAATCTACCGCTGTGGAGTGTTATTGGCAGGAGGAACCGGCGGAGCGCCGGTCTTTGGAACTGGAACTGCGGTCGCGGGAACCGCGGGCGCGGCCGTCATGGCATTTTCCGGATTGAGCAGATGATCGTGGCTGGGGCCTAACCCAAGTTTGATCAGCGCCCGGGAATCTGGGGTTGTCTTCGACTGCCAGCCCTGGTCAGCTTGATAGCGCTGCATCGCCTCCTGGGTAGCGGCGTCCCATGATCCTGAAGGCTCGCCTTGCATGTAATGTTCGCGGATCAGCGCAGTTTGAATTTCCCGGGCGCGCTCCGAGTCAATCACCTGCTGGCCGCGCTTCCTGGTTACCTGCTTCGAGCCCTTCCGGCGGGAGTTTTTGCTCTTCTGCACGGAGGTGGAAGACGAGCCGTGCTGGCTGGTCGTGTGGGTGCTGGTGGAATGCTTTGCCTTCGCGGTGTGGGTCGTGGAAGTCTGCGCGGGCTTCTTGGGCGGAGTTGATGCCGCGGTCTGAGCGATGGCGAGCGGCACAGCCACGCAAAGCACGCCGCAAAGACCCAGGCGGCGCCAACCTCGAATTTGATCAAACCGAAGCATAAGGCAGTCGTTGGTCGTTGGTCGTTGGTCGTTAGTCGTCGGTCGCTCGGGACGCATCGCTCGTAGGAGATCCGTGAACGACCAAGGACCAACGACCGACTCCCACAATAAAAACGGCGAAACCGGCAACTCCTCCATGGTCCCCCGAAAGGGGAGGGGAGCGCCAGTCTCGCCGGATTATATATCGGTTACGGAAGTGTACCGGCCAGGAAAATCGTTCCGTCCTGAGTTCTAGCGCCTCGCGGACGCACCAGGAAGACGACATCCTGCCCACTCTTCAGCGACGACTCGATTTTCTTGAAGTCCTCGACATTGTTCACGGGCTGCTTGTTCACTTCCAGGATCACGTCGCCGCGATTCAGACCGAGATCCTCGGCGAACGATCCCTGCTTCACGTCCTGCACCACCGTGCCCTTGCCCGGAGCAATACCGAGGCGATCGGCCAGATCGGGGGTGATGCCGCGAACCGTCATTCCGAACTTGCTTTCTTTCGGAGCTTCCTCACTTTGGTTTTCGTCTTCTTCGCCCAGACGGGCAGCGAAGATTTTCGAACGATCGGCGACCGTCACCATCGCCTCTTCCTTTTTGCCATTGCGCAGGAAAGAGACCTTCGCCTTCGTGCCGGGCTTGCGGGATGCGATGTCCGCGACCAGATCGTCGCCGCTCTTCACTTCCTTGCCATCCACGGCGGTGATGGTGTCGCCGATCTTCAGACCCGCCTCCTCGGCTGGGCTGCCGGCGGTTACGTTCTGCACGGTCACGCCCGCTCCGTAAACGTGCTCGATGGCGGGATTGGGATAGGCGGAGAACTCAATACCGATGGAGCCGCGCGCCACCCGGTGATCGGGTCCAATCAACTGGTTGTAGACCTGCGCCACCGTGTTCGATGGCATGGCAAAACCCACGCCGGCGTATGAGCTCGTCTCGGTGAGAATAGCGGTGTTGATGCCGATGACCTCACCCGCCATATTCACCAGCGGGCCACCGGAATTGCCCGGGTTGATGGCCGCGTCGGTTTGAATGAAAGACTGAAACTGCCGGTTGGGCACGATGTTGCGTCCCTTGGCAGAGACGATGCCGGCGGTTACGGTTTCCTGCAGTCCGAAGGGACTGCCAATCGCCAGGACCCAGTCGCCCACTTGCATGCCGTCGGAGTTGCCCAGTTTGGCCGGTGGGAGGGGATGATCGAGATCAATCTTGATTACGGCCAGATCCGTTTCCTGATCGGTGCCGATTAGTCTGGCGTCATGACCCGGCGTACTCTCCAGTTCGCCCTGCAACTTCACGCGAATGCGATCCGCCTTCTCGACCACGTGACGGTTGGTCACGATGTAGCCTTTGGAATCCACAATCACGCCGGAGCCGAGCGAATGCTGGCGGATAGTACCCATGTCACCGCCTTGACCGCCCTGGCCGCCGAAGAACTTGTCAAAGAAATCCTGGAAGGGCGAGTCTTCATCGCCGCCGCCCTGATCCTGGTCGGGGTCGGTCTGGGCGTGGGGATTGCGCCGGCGATGCGGGTTCTTAATCGTCGACTCGGTATTGATGTTGACCACGCTCGGCTCGAGTTGCTTGGAAATCTGGGAAAAAGTGTTCGAGAGCTGCTGCGGAGCGGGGATGGTCAGCGGCGTCGCGTCCGACGACTTCTGCCCCTCCTTGCCTTTCACTCCGTAGGAAATAACTGTACCAATCAGAATTCCAACCGCCAACGTCGCCAGAATCGTAAACGTATAGGCCCAACGGTTGGCTTTAAAGCGCACCCAAAAGGCGCTTTCGCGCGAATCCATCGCTTCCTCCTAAAACCTGCAACTTTTTATTATACCTTCGCGGCGACAGGGAGCGGCGCGAAGGTTCTACCTCGCTTAGACGGTGGAAACGCAGTCCGCGTTACCGGGGTTGTCCATTGCGGAATCATCACTTCCGCATTGTTCACGCATCACTGCACTCCCCCCAGACTATGTGAGATTCGTATTCAGGTCGTGGTGAGACCAGATCCGCTCATCGCGAGATTCGTATCGGGTCATTGAGATTCGTATCAGGTCATCGCTTTAGCGATGACGCCATCGCAGGTCAATGAAGTCGCCTATAGGCGCCGGGGTTGAATACGGAAACACAGTCCGCGTTACAGGCTTGTCCAACTGCGGAATTATCACTCCCGGATTGTTCGCTCATCACTGCGCTTCCCACGGCCATGTGAGATTTGTATCAGGTCATCGCGATTCGTATCAG
>JBEKED010000277.1:0-5142 GCA_050014035.1 Terriglobales bacterium | reverse complement strand
CCTGATTTCTTCAAAACGCGAGCCTCCATCTCTTTAAGACGTTGCTACTCGGTTGACGTAAGCAGGAACTTCTTCTACGCTGGGCGCAGTTCATGCATCACACGATACCGCTCAAATGCCCGGTTTCCCCGCGTGATGCAAATCACAGCCATCCGTGATTCCCTGCGTTGACCGCGCCCGGCCCGAAACCGTATCCTATTGATATTGAAATTGAATTTCATTTTCAATTAGAAAGCTGACCTTTTTCCCTATGCTTCAGGCATTCATCATTACCCTTCGCGAAGGCGTGGAAGCGGCTCTGATCGTCGGCATCACGCTGGCCTATCTGGCCAAGATCGGCCGCAACGATCTGCGCAAGGCGGTGTATGCCGCGCTGGCCGCTGCTTTTGCCGGATCGATCGGCGGCGCGGTCCTGCTTTCTCACTACAAGCTCAACGAAGACATTTTCGAAGGCTGGGTCATGCTGGTCGCGGCCGTCTTCGTGGTCACCATGATCGTCTTCATGATGAAGACCGGGCGCAAGCTCAAGGGCGAAATCGAAGGCAAGGTTGGCTTGTTCGCCCGCGGCGATGCCTGGATCGGCCTCTTTCTTTTCGTTTTCCTGATGGTGCTGCGCGAGGGCGCGGAAACGGTTCTGATTCTCTCCGCCGTCACCCTGAACTCAAGCGAGCTGACGAGTTTCATCGGTACTGTGATGGGCATTGCCGTTGCCATCCTGTTCGGGGTGATGTTCGTGAAAGGTAGCGTCAAGATCAATCTGCAGAAATTTTTCAAGGTTACAACCGCGATTCTCTTCCTAGTGGCTGGGCAACTGGTGATCTCTGGCCTGCACGAGCTTTCGGAAAACGGGGTGCTTCCCTCTTCCCGGCAGGAGATGGCCATTATTGGGCCCATCGTGCGCAATGATTTTTTCTTTTTCATCACGATTCTCGCGCTGGCTGCGCTGATGGTGCTGTTTGAGATGAAGAGCCGCCAGCCGGTTGAACTGCCCGCCGCGGGCGCGGCGCGCCGTAAAGCGCTGTGGACGGCACGCCGCGAGCGTCTGTGGATGGCCTCGGTTTACATCTTTTCGTTCTCTTTCATCGTGATGGTTACCGCCAGCTTCATCTATGAGAAGAGCGCCAGCGCGCTGTCGCCGGCCACGGAAGTTAGCTTCGTCGAAGGCAAGGTCTCCATCCCGCTCAAGCAGGTTTCCGACGGCGAACTGCACCGCTTCGAAGCCAACGAAGGCGGCGTGGAAGTCCGCTTCTGGCTATATCAGAAGCCCGATGGAAAAGTCGCCACGCTTTTCGACGCTTGCGAGATCTGTGGCGCGGTCGGCTTTTACAAGAACAAGCAGGGAATCATCTGCAAGAACTGCGCCGCGCAAATGAACCCGCAGTCGATTGGCATGCCCGGGGGCTGCAATCCGATCCCGCTCAAAACGCAGGTCACGGATGATGCGGTTATCGTCTCCGAAGCAGATTTGGCGGCGGGACGACACTACTTCGAGCCGAAATAATGTTTCCGCGAATCGTCTACGAATCGTTTCGCCGGCAAGCGCGCCGCAAGCTTCTCGCAGGCATCGCGATCACACTGGGCGTCGCCGTCGCGACCGCCATGATTGCCGTCGCCACCGACATTGGCGACAAAATCAACCGCGAACTGCGCAGCTACGGCGCCAACCTGGTCGTCACTCCGCAGGAAGACACACTGGACGTGGAAGTCGGCGGCGTCAACCTGAAACCGCCGAGCGACGGCGCGTTTCTCAACGAAGCAGACCTTCCGAAAATTCGTGGGACGTTCTGGCACCACAACATTATCGGCTTTTCACCCATGCTGCCCGTCACCGTGAAAATCGGTAGCAGCGCGAAAGATGTCACCTTGCTCGGAACCTATTTCGATAAGACGCTGCGCTTCGGTAAAGAAGACTTCACTACGGGCGTGCACATCACTCACCCGTGGTGGAAGGTTTCGTGCGGCGATGGCAAGGAGTCTGCAACTTGTGCCTGGCCGGCGGACGACTCGCAGAATGTGCTGCTGGGCGAGCGCCTGGCGGCACAACTGGGCAAACGGCCCGGCGAAACCGTCGAGGTTTCCGGCCGCCAACTTACTATCTCCGGCATTCTCTCCACTGGCGGCGCGGAGGACGACCAGATAGTCGCGCCACTCGCGCTTGCGCAGCAGATTCTCGGGAAACCGGGCGCTGTACGCCGGGTCTATGTCAGTGCTCTGACCAAGCCTCCAGATGCGCTCTCTGCGCGCGATCCGAAGACGATGACTCCGGAAGTTTATGATCGCTGGTATTGTTCACCTTACGTCGAGTCGATTGCCTACCAGTTGCAGGAGGTGATTCCGCATTCGCACGCGGAGCAAATTCGCCAGGTGGCACAGAACGAAGGCACGGTGCTCTCGCGCATCAAGGGACTGATGCTGCTCATCACGTTCGCGGCGCTTTTCGCTTCCGCGCTTGCCGTTTCCGCTGCCATGGCCACGGCGATTTATGAGCGCCGCGTCGAAGTCGGCCTGATGAAGGCTCTCGGCGCGGGCAATCTTTCAGTGTCGGCGTTGTTCTTTGCCGAGGCGCTGCTGCTCGCGCTGGTCGGCGGCATTGCCGGATTCGCCGCCGGAGCGCTACTGGCGCATCAGATTGGCCGGTCGATTTTCAACTCGCAGATTTCCATTGAGCCGGTGCTTTTCCCCATCATTCTTGCGCTCGCAGTTTTTGTGACCTTTGGCGGGAGCGCGGCCGCCATTCGCCGCGCGGTGAAGTTCGATCCCGTGTTTGCGCTGCGAGGTGAAGGATGACAGGGATCACGACGAGCGGCACGACAGACACGCTCCTAACGCCGAAGCAGGTTGCCGCTCGCCGCGCTTCAGCCCCGCATACTTCCATGTTTACACGTATGCTTGTGCGCGCTGCTGTATTGCGCCGCCGACGCGCCTCCTCTGCGTTGCTGGCCATGGTCGTTGCCGCCGCCGTGGCTACCGCGATGATGAACCTCTACGTCGACGTGCAGGCGAAGCTGCGCAGCGAATTTCGAAATTACGGCGCCAACGTGGTCGTCGTTGGCAAAGACGGCCAGGCCTTGCCCGCAGACGCATTGGCCAAAATCGAATCGGTTCTCGGCGATAAGACGCTGGCGGTTCCGTTCTCCTACGCTGTGGCTCGCACGAAAGATGGACAATCTGTCGTGGTGGTTGGCACCGACTTCGCCCGCGCTCGTCAGTTAAATCACTGGTGGAAGGTGAGCCATTGGCCGGACGCTCCCAACGAAGCGCTCGTCGGCATGCGGGCTGCGGCGGTCGTCAGTCCCAATCGCCAGCCCTTCGAACTTACTTTCCAAGGCAAGGCGATCGATCTTGTTCCCGCCAGTATGCTCCAGACGGGCGCCGGTGAAGACAGCCGTATTTATCTTGATCAATCTGAATTTCAGAGCTGGACCGGGGTCGCACCCTCAACCATTGAGGTTGCCGCCAATGGAACGGCCGCTCAGGTTGACGCATCGATTCGGCAGCTCGTGCAACTTCTGCCCTCGGCCGACATTCGTCCCGTGCGCCAGATCATGGAGGGCGAGGCCAACGTGTTGAACAAAACGCGCGCCACGCTCTACGCTTCCGCTACGCTGGTCGTGCTCACTTCCGCACTCTGTGTGCTGGCTACGCTCATCGGATGGGTCTTCGATCGCCGTCGCGATTTTGCCATCATGAAGGCGCTGGGCGCTTCTGAACGCTTGATCAACGGATTCTTTGCGGCCGAAGCCGCGGCTTTGGGCGTAGTCGGCGCGATTCTCGGCTTCTTCATTGGCATTGGCGTCGCTGCCTGGATCGGACGCGTCAATTTTCACGCGCCCGTGGTACCGCGGTTCAGCGTTTTTCCGTACGTGCTCGCGGGGAGTGTGGCCGTGGCGCTGATCTCGGCGATTCTGCCGATTGAGCTACTGCGACGCGTGCAACCGGCTATTATTTTGAGGGGAGAGTAGGCTTGAACGGGCGATGAGTTACGCGATGGAGGAAGTTGGAGTTAGAAGAGGATCATTCGGATGATTCGACTTAAGAACGTCACCAAGAGTTATCCCGCCAGAGTGGAAGAAAATAACGGCGGCCGCAGCCTCATCAATGCGCTCGACGACATCTCTCTTTCCATCGCGCCCGGCGAGTGGGTCGCGATGATGGGGCCCTCGGGTTCGGGCAAGAGCACCATGGTTAATCTCATCGGATGCCTGGACCGGCCAACGAGCGGCGAGATCTGGCTTGACGGACAAAACGTCGCCAGCCTCAGCGCTTCCGATCTCAACCATGTTCGCGCGGAAACTATCGGCTTCGTCTTCCAGCAATTCCACATGATTCCCTATCTCACCGCTGTCGAGAACGTCATGCTTGCGCAGTACTTCCACAGCATGACCGACGAAAAGGAAGCGCTCGAAGCGCTCGATCGCGTAGGCCTCAAAGACCGCGCCGGTCACCTGCCCTCGCAGCTCTCTGGCGGCGAGCAGCAGCGCGTTTGCATCGCCCGCGCGTTGATCAACGATCCCAAGATTGTGCTGGCCGATGAGCCTACCGGCAACCTTGACGCGGTCAACGAAGAAATTGTTTTGCGGCTGCTGCGCGAACTCCATCAGCAGGGACGCACCATCGTGATGGTGACGCACGATCCGGTGGTGGCGCGCCTGGCCGACCGTCGCATCGAATTGCATCACGGAAAAATCGCCGCGCAGGAAGTTTTTGCCATGGCTGACGATGAACAGTTCGACGAAGTTCTGGAAGAATTATTTGCGCTGGAAGAGAACGGTCAAATCGCGGAAATTGGCCGCATGGAAGTGCACGGGGCTTTGCCGGTTTCGATTGCTGTTGAAAAAATGGCTGCGATGGGGCTGGTTACGACGCGGCCGCATCCGCCGGAAGCGCACGATCACAAGCCGTTCGTCAATCCTTGTCACGACGCGTTGAAGCCGGCGGGATTTTCGACTGGCGATGGCCAGGCGATCGTCGAACTCACCGCGCGCGGACATCAACGCGCTGCCGACATCATCCGCCGCCATCGCCTAGCCGAGCGCCTGTTCACCGACTCGCTCGCCATGGACAGCGAAACCGAAATCGAGCAGCAGGCCTGCAAGTTCGAGCACATCCTTTCGCCCGAAGCCACCGACAAGATTTGCACTT
>JBEKED010000276.1:0-5159 GCA_050014035.1 Terriglobales bacterium | reverse complement strand
AGAATTCCGCCAAGTCTTTGAGGAATAAGGAGTTAGCTGTAAAGTCTTTATTTGTCAGAGACTTAGGTCGCTTGATCAGTAAGTAACTGACAAAATTGGAATTAGTCTGAGCGTGTGAATTGAGCTGATTTTGACGGAGGGGCGAGCTCCGGTTCATTAGTGGGCACGATGAAGTTGGCGAGGTGAGGACCCACCGTTCGACTGGGATGAAGATCCGACCGGCGAAATTGCGGCGGAAGCCGGCTGGGGTGCTGCCTTCAGATTGTCCCCTGCGGGTGGGGTGTGGACTGAGACGGTGCTGTACAGCTTCAAGGGTCCCGTAGCGGGTGGGGACGGTGCCTATCCGCTTGGGGGGTTGATCTTTGATGCCTACGGCAACCTCTACGGTACAACATTCGAGGGCGGCACAAATTGCTCGTGCGGTACGGTCTTTGAGTTGTCTCCAGCCGCACCGCAATGGAAGGAGACGGTACTGTACAACTTTGGCGGATTCCCAGGCGATGTGACCGAGCCGTTTGGCGGCCTGATTTTCGTGGGCGGCAATATTTACGGTACGGGCTACGAAGGCGGCACTTTCGGCTGGGGCGGGGTATTCGAGATCGTGCGTTAGTCCTCGCTTTCTGCCCTCAAGCTTTTTGTTGCAAACTTACTGGAGACGATGGTTAGGCGCGGCTGGTTTCAGGCCGCCTCGGTGTGAACTGGGCGTTCTTCGAAAGAAATATCGACCTGGTCGCCGAGGGCGGTTTTGGACTCGCGGATGGTGCCGGTGGGAAGCTCCAGCACGGAAGCAGCGGCGACTCGCACGGCGGCCATGCGCCAGGGCTTCAGATCTTCTTCAATGTGGATGACGATTCGGTCGCGGTCGAGATAGACGGCGTCGATCGGGAAACGCATGGCGAAAGTGTGGATGCCGTGGGAAGGGTTGATCCACAATCCCTGGCCGCGCGAGAAACGGGAGGAGTCGGTGGCCATGAGGCCGCGAAAGCGGGACCAGTGGGTGCGCGCAATCACGAGATCGGTTGCGAGGTAGGTGGTGCGGGTGCGGTTAAAAGCGTATCCTTTCGGCCGAGTCATTGAATCATTGAATCATTGAATCATTTAGACATTGAATCCTTTGATCTTGAAAACATTGATGCAATACCTCGATGATTCAATGTCTCAATATCCTTACTTTTTTGCGGTGAATACGTGCATCAACTGAATTATCGCCGGGCCTACCGTGACGAAAATCAGGGAGGGCATTACGAACAGGACTAGAGGAATGATCATTTTGACGGTGGTCTTGGCGGCCTGTTCTTCGGCGCGCTGGCGGCGCTCGGTGCGCAGGGAATCGGAATGCACGCGCAAGGCCTGGGCGACGCTGGTTCCGAAGCGGTCGGTCTGAATCAGGGTCCCGACCAGGGAGCGGATGTCATCGACGCCGGTGCGCTCGGCCAGATTGCGGAGCGCCTCGACGCGCGGTTTGCCGGCACGAGTTTCGAGGTCGAAGAGATGGAATTCGGTGCTCAGTTCGGGATGCGCCGTGCGCAAATCTTCGCCGACGCGCATCATGGCCTGATCGAGAGACAAGCCGGCTTCCACGCAGATGACGGTCAAATCCAGTCCATCGGGGAGGCCGAGGCGAATGCGGTGTTGTCGTTGCTGCAGTTTCTTTTTCAGCAGGAAGCGCGGAATAAAAAAGCCGAAGGCGGTCAAACCGAACAGCAGCAGGGGGGAATTGAATCCGGTGAAGGCAAAGGCCGCGATGAAACCGATGGCGGCGAACAGGACGCGCAAACCGCGGTAGATGGTGACGTGCTGGGCGCTGCGGTATCCCGCTTGAATCAACCAGAGGCGGGTCTGCGAAACGTCGGTGGGGGAAAGCGGCAAGGCGCGGCTGAGAGGATCGAGGGCTTGCTGCATGCGTTCGCGGATGGCGGGCTTGGCGTCGCCTTTGGGACGTTGCCAGCCGATTTCGCGCAGACGCGATCCGAGCAATGACGACGGCATGACCGTGGCCGCGCCAAAGGCGAAGACGATCACCACGATGGTGACGAAGACGAGAATCGCGAGGATGAGCGCCTGCGGCATGGTTAGACCTTTAATTCGGTCGTTGGTCGTTGGTCGTTCGTCGTTGGCAAAATCTCCTAGCGACTAACGACCGACGACAAACGACCGATGGGAACCACAACTTTATGTTCATCACACTTGTATCCTGATAATTCTGCGAATGAAAAAATAGCCGATCGTCTGTAACGTGATGCCGCCTACGATCAAGGCGTGTCCCAGTGGATCGGTGAACAGCGGTTGAATGAAGCCGCGGTTGATGGTCATCATGATGACCACAATGGTGGGCGGCAGCGCCATGAGCAAGACCATGGTGAGGCGTCCCTGGGCGGTGTGGACGCGGACCTGGCGGAGAATTTTGAAACGTTCGCGAATCACGTAGGAGAGGTTGTCGAGAATCTCGGCGAGATTGCCGCCGGTTTCGCGCTGCAACATGACCGCGGTGATGAAGAATTTGACGTCGACCAGCGGAACGCGGTCGGCGAGATTGAGCAGGGCATCGCGGACGGGAAGCCCGAATTTCTGTTCTTCGTAGAGCTGGCGGAATTCTCCGGCGACCGGTTCGGCGACTTCATTGGCAATCATTTCGAGCGCGGTGGTAAAGGCGTGTCCGGCGCGAACCGCGCGGGCCAGCGTGTCGATGGCCTCGGGAAACTTCTCTTCAAATTTGGCGAAGCGCTTGGTGCGGCGATGCGAGGCGTAGGCGTAGGGAGCAAAAAAGCCGAGCAGGACCCCGGCCCAGGCGAAGAGCAGTTTGCCGCCGGCGATGTAAGCGATGAGGCCCAAGACCGCGGCCGAAACGGCACACAGCATGAGGAAGTTTCCGGCGCGAACATCGACGCTGCCCTGGGCCAGCATTTTCTGCAAAACGGTGACTCGCTCGGAGCGGCGCAGCCAGGTATCGAAAGCAGGAATGCGGCTGAGCACCTCGTCGCGCAGAAGGGCGGCGTCGGGCAAGGATTGTTCGACCGGTTCCTTGACGGCGGAGAGGCGATCGCGCAGAACGCGGGCCTGAGCCTTGCGCTGGTCAAATAAAGACATGCCGGCAAAGACGGCCAGGCTGACCACGACGAATACCAGAAAGGCGATAAGGAGGGGCGGCATGCGCTAGACCTCCATCCGGGATTCGAAGAGCGCGGGGCTGAGGCGGCAACCGGCGGTGGCGAGACGTTCGGCGAAATGCGGCGGGTGGCCGGTGGAATGGAAAACGCCGCGCACTTTGCCGCTTTCGTCAATGCCGCTGCGATCGAAAACAAAAATGTCGCTGAGGGCAATCATGTCGCCTTCCATTCCCGTGACCTCGGAAACGGTGACGATTTTGCGCGAACCGTCGGAGAGACGGGCGACCTGGACGATGGCGTGGACTGCGCTTGCGATCTGATGGCGAATGGCGCGCTCGGGAATGTTCAGGTTGGCCATGGACACCATGTTTTCGATACGCGCGAGCGCATCGCGCGGGGAGTTGGCGTGCACGGTGGTGAGCGAGCCCTCATGGCCAGTATTCATGGCCTGCAGCATGTCGAACGCTTCCTCGCCGCGCACCTCGCCGACCACGATGCGATCGGGCCGCATGCGGAGGCTGTTGATAACCAGCTGGCGCATGCGCACCGAGCCCTTGCCTTCGATGTTGGGAGGGCGAGTTTCGAGACGAACCACGTGTTCCTGCTTGAGCTGCAATTCAGCCGCGTCTTCGATGGTTACGATGCGCTCAGAATTCGGAATGTAGCCGGAAAGAACGTTAAGAACCGTGGTCTTGCCGGCGCCGGTTCCTCCGGAAATGATCACGTTGAGGCGGCCCTTGACCACGGCCGAAAGCAATTCCAGCATGGGCTCGGTGAGGGTTTTGTTGTCGAGCATGTTCCGGGCTGTGACCGGATCGCGGCCGAAGCGGCGAATCGAAAGGCAAGCGCCATCGAGCGCGAGCGGCGGAATGATGGCGTTAACACGCGAGCCGTCCTGCAGACGGGCGTCGACCATGGGCGAAGATTCATCGACGCGCCGCCCGATGCGGGAGACAATGCGGTCGATGATCTGCATCATGTGCTGATTGTCTTTGAACGACAAGATGGTCTTTTCAAGCTTGCCGCTGCGCTCGACGTAGACCCGGTCGAAGCGATTGACGAGGATGTCGGAGATGGTGGGGTCTTTGAGCAGGGGTTCGAGCGGGCCGAGACCGAAGATTTCGTCGAGGATCTCGCGCGACAGTTGCTCTCGCTCGGCGAAGCTGAGAGGAACCGCCTCGCTATTCACCGAACTGCGGATGAGGATGAGAACTTCTTCGCGCGCGGAATCTCCGGTGGTGCGTCCGAGTTTCTCGAGGTCGAGGCGGTCGAGGATCTTGCGATGCAGATCCGCCTTGACCTGCTGGTACTCGCTCCGTTCGAAGGCTTGTAAATTGGCCATAATTGCGAAAACCGTCTTAGTTGCTGCGAGCTACGAGCTACGAGCTACCAACGAATTGCTTGCTCGTAGCTCGCGGCTCGTAGCTCCCAGCTTCATCATACTGTCTTGAACAACGACCACGCCGTGCGTTTTACTTCCAAATCGTCCTTGGTCAAGTATTCCGCCAGGCCGGAAATGGAGCGGGAGATTTCGGTGGTGCCTTGTTGCATCAAAGGCACGCCGCGATCAATTGCGGACGAGACGGCGAAGTACTGATTCGGAATCCGCCAGAGCACGGGCGCTCCTATGGCGGCCTCGGTCTCTGCTTCATTGAAGCCCACCACCTTGCGATAACGGTTTAGCACCAAGCCAAACCGGTCGCGGGAGCCGCTCTCGCCGAGATACTGGGCCACTCTACCGGCGCTCCACAAGGAAGCCACGTCGGCGTGTGCGACCAGGAGAATCTTCTCGGAGAGATTGCTGACCAGACGAGTGGCGCTGTCGAGACGCGAGGAAGCGTCGACGACGATGTAATGAAAAAGTCCGGCGATGGTGTCAAAGAGGCGTGCAAAATCGGAAGCGGAGGGCTCAATGGCCGTCGGAATCGCAGGGCCCGCGAGCAGTTGCAAGCCGTTCTCGTGACGCGCCATGAAGCTGTCGAGCAGGGAGGAATCCAGGCGGTGCAGATTTGTGATGGCGTCAGACACGGTAAAGGCCGGTTTGAGATTGAG
>JBEKED010000275.1:0-6881 GCA_050014035.1 Terriglobales bacterium | reverse complement strand
GTCGTTGGTCGTTCGCTGTTAGCTAGCAATTCCGGCAGTTGGGTCGTGGTTCGCGAACGACCAACGACCAACGACCGAGCTTTTTCATACTTTTTGTTTGGAGGCCTTTCTATGAGCATCACGATTGAAATTCCTACCGCTTTACGGCGGCTTACGGCTGGGACTCCGCGCGTGGTTTGCTCGGCGGCCAATCTTAGCGAGCTGTTCTCGGAACTCGACTCGCAGTTCCCCGACTTGAAGCCCCATTTGCGGGATGAAGCAGGTGAGACGCGGCGCTTCCTGAATATTTATGTGAATGAGGAAGACATTCGCTTCCTGGGCGGCGCTTCGTATTCCTTCCAGGACGGCGATGAGGTGCTGCTCGTGCCTTCGATCGCGGGCGGTTCGGAGTAGCGGTTCGGCCGTTGGTGAGGGTTGCGCAGCCGCTGACGTGTGCGCTGTTCGCTTTCTCTAATTGCTCCCCGGCTTCGCAACCTTCGCGATCACTAATCCCGCAAGCATCCACGTGATCGTGGAATCGATGAGATTCACCGTCGTCGATAGCCCCGAGAACCCCCACCAGTTCCAGTTGGGAAGATCGACGATAAGACTCGCCGAAAGACCGCAGACCGCCAGAAACCCGACCCGTCTTGCGTAACTCAATCCGCTCGTCTGCAGCAGCAGCCAGGTCAGCAGGAATGCGGCCGCCATCAGGCTAGCGACCTGAACGATCAGGGCGCGGGGATACGACCCGAATCCGCCACGCCGCACCGCCGCAACCATGATGGGGCCATGTTTCATTTTCTCCATGACTTCGGCCTGAGTTGTTTTTCGCTGCTCCGGCGACAAACCCTGGGTGCTTGGCATGGCGGGAAGAATGTAGGTCCCGTCCGCGGTCGCGTGCGATGCGATGGCGGCGGAAACCTCGTCTTGATTGTGAAACCCGAGCATCCCCTTCTCATGCCATCCCATCAACTCCCACGAAACCGAACTCCACAGAAAAGCGACTAACCCACCGAGAACAGTTCCCAGAACCAATGATCGGCCCATATCCCCCTCCAATTGCTCTTCTGGTCGCGCTACTTGTGTTGGCTCACAGAAAGCACATTTCCGTCGGAATCTTTGAACCACGCAACCTTATCGCCAGTCGGCGCGGTCCAGATTCCGCGTTCGGCGTCTTGAATGAACGGGTATTTCTCAAAGGTCACGCCCTTTGCCGTCAGCCAGGCGACAACTTCCTCGATATTCGAAACCTCCCAGCCGAGCACGGTGTAGGGCGCGGGCGTGAAATCGTGAACTTTGGCGATACGGACCTGATAATCGCCCGCTTTCATGACCAGAGCAAACATGTCATCGCTGACAAACTGGAAGCCAAGTTGACCTTCGTAGAAACTCCGTGCCTTGGTGGAGTCCTTGGTAGGAACAAAACCAATAATCTTGCCGGAAGCGAGCATTTTCCACCACCCCCGTACCCCAATTGATCCAGAACAATAGCACTTGCTTCTCAAATTTGAGTTCGCTATTGTGACAAGAAATGTCGCAAAAGTGCCACAGCAGCATCCTACTGGATAAGCGTGGCAAGTCGTTGGCCCAGGTCGCCACGTTGTCTTACGATTTCCAGAACGGACACGTCATCCCCGAGCACTCGCATCCCGAGGATCAGTTGGTGTTTGCTTCGAGCGGGGTTATGACCGTGTACACCAGGCAGGGCATTTGGGTGGTGCCTCCACTGCGAGCTGTGTGGATTCCGGCCGGAACCCCGCACTCCGTGGCCATGTCGGGCGCGGTTTCGATGAGAACTCTCTATCTCGCCCCCAAGCTTGTGCGAGGCCTTCCCGTCCGCTGTTTCGTCATGAACGTCTCGACTCTTCTGAAAGAACTCGTGTTGCATGCCTGCAATTTTCCGCGGTTGAACCGGAGAGTTCCAGGAGAGAAACGCATCATCGAAATCCTTGTCGATCAACTGGCAGCGGCCAGTTCGATACCGCTGCAGTTGCCCCAGCCCGCGGACCGGCGGGCGGTGCGAATCGCGCGAGCCTTGCTGGAAGATCCCGCCCTGGAAAAGACGCTGGACCGGCACTGTCGCGACTGTGGCGCCAGCAAGCGCACGATTCAGCGCCTTTTCATCGCAGAGACCGGGATGAGTTTCGTAAAATGGCGTCAACAGTTGCGGCTGCTTCATGCCGTGCAATTGCTGGCCGCCGGAGAAAAAGTGATTGGAGCAGCCATGGACGCAGGTTATAGCAGTACGAGCGCGTTCATCTCCATGTTCAGGAAACAGTTGGGCACCACGCCGAGCCGCTACTTCAAGAACTGAAAGCCGGGGTGGGACATTCTTTATGTGAGCGGTAGCAGATGCTCGTGCTCGCGACTGCCACCACGGTACACTCTTTGTGATGCTGAGCGCTGCACATGCCGGAATCTGGCAGGGCGTCGTCCATAGCCCAGCGGCCTGGGTCTTCACGTTTGTTCTTGTTGTTATCTTCCCCGTTCTTGATTACCTGGTTTACTTTCGACTGAACTCCAAACTGGGGCTTTACGCCTGGAATATTCTTGCCGAGTGGTCGCTAGTGGCGTGGTGCATTGGGATCATGGGGCGGAATGGTCTAACACTCGCCGACCTCGCCGAGGGGTGGGAAAGTCCTTTGCGAATATTGGTGGTCAGCGGCATCTTAGTAGTGCTCGTTGCGCTGGTCGGGATCGTCAGCAAGCGCCAAGCGAAAAAAGCCAACCCCGAACAATTACGCAAAGCGACCAGCGGATTCAGCCGGCTCCTTCCATTGACACCTACCGAGCGGACGGTGTGGATTCCGCTATCTTTCACGGCGGGAGTGTGCGAGGAGTTTCTTTATCGCGGATGGCTGCTCCAGTTGATCGGCGCGGTTTTTGGATCGTTGTGGATAGGGCTCATACTTTCGTCGATTGTCTTTGGCTTCGCCCATTCCTACCAGGGGCGCAAAGGGATCATCGGCACAGGCGTCCTGGGGATCATATTCGGCGGTATATTTGTTCTGTCTCGCAGCCTGCTTCCGGGACAGTTCCTTCACAGCTTCATGGATCTGAAAAATGGTTATGCTTTCGCCAGAATTGCCAACCGGGCGAAAGCCACGCCCGAAACCTAAGGCTGGCCTCAATGGTTTTGGGTAGGGCACGGCTTCAGCTGTGCCGTCCGGAGCCGCCATGGACGCGGCTTGAGCCGCTGGGGGAGCGACGGCCAGATCCGCGGAAGCCATTTTTTTTGAAACACGCTCTAGCTTCCTGCAATATCTCCATACAATATTTGCGGCGCTCATTCGTCTACACCAGTAGATGGACCAGGCGCTGAGAAAACAGTGGGCGATGGTGGAGCAGGACGAGCGGATCTCGGAAGCGATCGATCGAGAACGGCCACGTTTGCGCAACTTCATTCGCAGGCGGGTACCCGACCAAAGCGACGCCGAAGACATCCTGCAGGACGTCTTCTACGAACTCGTCGAAGCCTACCGCTTAATGAAGCCGGTGGAGCAGGTGACGGCATGGTTGTTCCGCGTGGCTCGCAATCGGATCACGGACCTTTTTCGCAGTAAACGGCGAGAGGCGCTGAGAAGCGAGCCGGCGGCCACGGAGAACGGAGAGATGCTCCAGTTGGAAGACCTGCTTCCTTCGCCCGATGCCGGGCCAGACGCTGCTTACGCGCGAACTTTGCTGCTCGAAGAACTGGACGCAGCGCTCGACGAGTTGCCGGAGGAACAGCGTGAAGTATTCATCGCTCACGAGGTGCTGGGCCAGAGCTTCAAAGAGCTGGCGGCGCAAACTGGCGTGAGCGTGAACACTTTGCTGTCGCGCAAGCACTATGCCGTTCTTTATTTGCGCGAGCGCTTGCAGGCCATCCACGACGAATTTACGAAAAGGTGAGAAACAAGGAAATGATCAGGACAAGGGACATGATAAGGAACAAGGTCGCGAGAGCAGTCAAGTTCGCGGTGTTTGCCGTGCTGTTTGTCACGCTATTTGGCTATGTGGTCATGCGCCTGTGGAACTGGCTGATGCCGGTCCTGTTTGGCTGGCATGGGATCGGCTTCTGGCAGGCGGTCGGCATTCTGGTGCTTAGCAAAATTCTGTTTGGAGGATTCCATGGCCGGCCCAGCCGCCACAGGCACTGGCGCGGCCGCATGATGGAGCGCTGGGAACAGATGACTCCCGAAGAGCGAGAGAAGTTCCGTGAATCGATGCGCGGGCGCTGCGTCTCATTCGGACAGCCCGCCGCGGCGCCCAAGGCCTGAGTGGAATGGAATCTAGTGCCCTCGGTCTTGCGGTTGATTTTGGGTGGCGCAGCGCTTCAGCGCTGCGCTAAGCCCATTGTTTTGAGTGCGGCTTTAGCCGCTGCGGGACGGCAGTTTTCAAACTGCATCACTACCTGTCCCACCCCTGCGTGACCTTGCTGTGTTACAATCTAACTAACTAGTTAATTATATGCAGGCGAAGACAATCCAAAGCGGTCGAGTCGTGCGCCCCCACCTGCCCGTGCCCCGTCTGGGAACTCGGGGACGGCCCGAGGAGAGCCGGGCCTCGATCTTGCGCGCGGCGGTAGCGGAATTTGCCGAGCATGGAATTGCGGGAGCTCGGACGGATGCGATCGCGCGGGCAGCGCACGTCAACAAGGCGCTGCTGTATTACTACTTCAAGGATAAAGATGCGCTGTACGAAGCGGTGCTCGACCACGTGTTCAGCGGACTGCGGGCGCGGGTCATGCCGGTGCTTGATAGCAAACTGCCACCGCGCCGGAAGATCCTCGAATATCTAGGCGCGTACTTCGATTACATCGCGGCCAACCCGCGGTTTCCGCGCGTGGTGCAGGGAGAGTGGCAGCGATCGGGCGCAGGCACGGCGCGAATGCAGCGGATTGCCCGGGAATATTTTCGTCCCATCTTTGAGAAGCTGGCTGGAGTGTTGCGGGAGGGGATTCGAGCGGGCGAGTTTCGGGCGGTGAATCCCATGGACTTTCTGCCTTCGGTAGCGGCAGTAATTGTGTTCTATTTCACCGCAGCGCCGCTGATGAAGACGTTGATGAAAGTTGATCCGCTGTCGACGAAGCGCATTCGGGAGCGGCGCGCGTTTGTGAGCTAAAAGCTAAGAGCTAAGAGCTAAAAGCTAAAAGCTAAAAGCCTGCCGCAGAGTGCGGCATGCTAGGAGATTTTGCAATGAACGCTCGCAATAAATTCCTGATCATGCTGGGGGTCATCCTGGTGATTGCCTCGGTGTATTACTTTCTTTCTACGCCGCGGGGGAACGACCTGGTGCTGGTGGGGACGGTGGATGCGAACCAGATCGTGGTGAGTCCGCAGATTCAGGGACGGATTCTGAAGCTGCTGGTGGAGGAAGGAACGCAGGTAAAGCAGGGGGATTTGATAGCGTTGCTCGATCCGTCGGAACTGGAAGCGGAAGAGCGCGCCGCCGCGGCAACGATTTCGAGTATGCGGTCGCAGGTGGGCGCGAACGAGTACACGTTTAAGTCGACGAAGGGATCGACGTCGAGCGACGTATCGAATGCGCAGGCGAAGCTGCAGTCGGCGCGGGCGCAACTGGCGCAAGCGGAAGCGATGTTGACGCGAGTGGAGAGCGACAGTCGTCGGACCATTGGACTGGCGCAGGCGGGAGTAGCTTCGGATCAGGACCGGGTGCAGGCGGAAATGAACCTGAAAGCACAGCAGGCCAGCGTCCAGTCGCTGCAGCAGCAGGTCACCGCGGCGCAGGCGGATTTCGATTCGGCGGTGGCGCGCACGAATCAGGCAACGGCCGCGCAGAGCACGGTGGAATCGACGCGAGCGCAGATGGAGAACGCCATTGCGCAGATGAAAGAAGCCGAAGTGCGCCTGGGCTACACCAAGATTTATGCGCCGGTGACAGGGACGGTGCTGGTGCGGGCGGCGCGCGAAGGCGAAGTCGTGAACGCGGGGCAGGCGATTGTTACGGTGGTGGATTTCAGCGATACGTGGGTGTTCGCGGCGCTTCCAGAGACAGACACCGATCATATTGGATTGGGGGATACGTTGCGCGTGCGCCTGCCCGGAGGGACGGTGATTCCGGGAAAAGTTTTTTATAAGGCGGCGGAAGCGGATTTCGCCACGCAGCGCGATGTGGGACGGCGCAAGCGGGATATTCGGACGATTGCTTTGAAAGTGCGTCTGGAAAATCCAAAGGGGGCTTATGTGCCGGGAATGACTGCGGAAGTGCTGGTGAGCCCCGAACAACTCAAGGGGATGGAATCGAGCAGCGCAGAAGCCGCTGGGAAGCAGTAGAACATCGCCGAGCTTCGCTCGACAGGACCCCTCGGCTTTGCTCAGGACAGGCTCGCGTGGGCGTCTTTCCCCACGTGAGCGGTGAGGGATCAGAGTGAACAACTTGAACGGGGAAACTACGAACGGCACGAGCGTTGCGGCGTCGGAACTTAGCTTGCGCGGCGCGGTTGCGGCGGATGCTCCTAACGCGATCGAGGTGGAACATATCGTCAAGCGCTATGGAGCATTCGTGGCGGTGGACGATGTCTCGTTTGCGGTTAAGGAAGCGGAAATCTTCGGGTTGCTGGGGCCGAATGGAGCGGGGAAATCCACGTTGATCCGCATGATGACGACGCTGATTCCGATCACGGCGGGGTCGGCTCGAGTCGCAGGGCATGATGTGGCGCGCGATCCAGCGGCAGTGCGGCAGGCGATTGGCGTGATTCCGCAGGCGCTGACCAGCGATCTGGATTTGACGGTGGAAGAGAATTTGAATATCTACGCCAAGCTGTATGACGTTCCGGCGAAGCGGCGCAAGGAGTCGATCGACGAGTTACTGGAGACGGTCGACCTGACGAAGTGGCGCGACGCGCAGACGAAAACCCTGTCAGGCGGGATGCGGCGGCGACTGGAGATTGCGCGCGG
>JBEKED010000274.1:0-5269 GCA_050014035.1 Terriglobales bacterium | reverse complement strand
ACAGATTGCGGCGTAAGCCCAATGTGTCCGGCGACCGGAATCTCGGCATCGATCACGCGCCGAATCACGTCCACGCGCTTCTCGCCGCCCTCCATCTTGACCGCCTCTGCGCCGCCTTCTTTCACGAAGCGGGCGGCGTTATGAATGGCCTCGCTAGGGTCAACTTGATAAGACCCATAAGGCATGTCGGCTATGAGCAGCGCGTCCTTGACGCCTCGGCGCACTGCTTTGACATGATGCAGCATCTCGTCGACCGTGACCGAGAGCGTGTTCTCGTAGCCGAGCATCGTCATAGCCAGCGAGTCGCCTACAAGAGCAATGTCGATGCCCGCCTCGTCAACCAGGCGAGCAGTGGCATAGTCGTAAGCCGTGAGGCAGGTAATGGGGCTATGGTGAAATTTCTTTTCGCGGATGGTAGCAGTAGTGATCTTGTGGCGAGGTTCGCCAATCGGTGTGAGACTCACAATGTCCTCCAGTGCCCCTCCGCAAACCGGGCGGATAGAGCCTGTACGCGTCTTCTTGCAGTAGTTCGATGACGCTGGGGGGATTATAGACGCAAAAGGGGCGTCGGTCGATAGGCGTTGGCGAGTGGGCGGGGCAACTAGTAAGACGACTGGACAATGGTCTTACCAACCAGTAAGATCACTGGCATGCGAAGTTTTCCTACGGTCATCAGTTCCAAGGGTCAGGTGGTAATTCCATCCGAACTGCGCGAGCAGTACGGCCTGGACAAGGGTACCCGCGCGGTCTGGACGGAGGAGAAGGGCAGGCTGGTGCTGACCCCAATCACCGAACGGCGACTGGACGAGATCATGGGATCTCTGAAGCCTAGTCCGGGCGAGCCATCGGCTTTCGAGATGCTGTTTGAAGAGCGGGAACGGGAGCGTAGACGAGAGGATCAATGACGCCTGTCTTCTTGCGAGGGAGTGCACGGCGATACGTTCTCGACTCCAATGCCTTGATCAGCTTTTTTGAATCTCGGCTCGGGGCTGCGCAGAAGGTTCGACGCCTCTTGGGCGAGGCCGCCCGCAAGGACTCGCCACTCCTGATGTCAGCGGTGAATTGGGGTGAAGTGTTCTACACCGAGTGGCGTGCTGGCGGCGAAGCCAAAGCTCGCCAAGCCGAAGCCAACTTGTTGGAGATGCCCATCATGGTCATCGCCGCCGACCGCGAGCGCGCATCGCGCGCAGGAGCACTGAAGCAGAGGCATGCCCTGGGCTACGCCGACGCCTTTGCCGCCGAACTGGCCATCGAGCGCGGCGCATGGCTGGTCACAGCTGATCCGGAGTTTCAGAAAGTCGGGAAGGGATTGGCGGTTTACCCGTTGCCGCGGCACGAGCGGTAGTGTCGCTGGGGCTCGCTACGTGTTGGCCCCCGGGGGTACCGCTTACATTTTGTACTGCCTCACAGCCACCCCGCGTAACCAGCCTCGTCCAGCTTGCCTGCAGCCAGCGCCATCACCGCCTGTGTAGCGTCCGCCTCGCCGGCCCCGAAGTCGGGTCGTTAGTCGATGGGCGTGGGAAGCCGCTCGAAGCCAAGTGGTAAAACGTTAAGACATAAAGGAGTTTTCGGCTCCCCGCTTTATCCCCTTTGATTCCAGCATTAAAGACAAGTATTACGGATAACGATCTCTATTGACCATCTATCTGCGGTCCAGCGCCTGATAGTGGAAAGACATCGTTCATCGAAAAGCGAAAGTTTTGGAGGTAACAATAAATGTGGAAAGTCAAGAGTTTGGGCCCTTGGGCTCACAAACTGTCAAAGCGTAGTCTGCTTCTGACCAGTACAGCAGCATTGCTTGCGTCCTTGGCCTTGGTGCCAACAACGGCCAGCGCACAAATTGCAATCAGCATCACTCCGCCTATGTGTTCCTACGGGTACTATGACTACGCACCCTACGGCTGCGCACCGATGGGCTTTTATGGGCCGGGCTATTTCTTTAACGGCATCTTCCTGGGTGTAGGCCCATGGGCCAACTGGGGCTATGGCCATGGCTGGGGCGGTCATCGCTTCAGCGGCGCCGGAGGAGGATCGTACCGCGGCGGTGGAGGCGGCGGCCGTGAAAACGTAGGGGGACGCGAGTCTGCCGGCCGTGGCGAACGCAGCGCGACGACCGTGCGCACGAGCCAGAGTAGCGGGTCCCACGGTAGTGCGTCTCATGCCACAGCGGCACGGGGCAGCGCGTCCCACGGTGCCTCCCACACCACAGCAGCGCACGGTGGTGCATCCCATGGTGCTTCGCATACAGCAGCGCGCGGTAGCGCGTCGCATGGTAGCAGTGGCGGATCAAAAGGTGGCGGATCGCATGGCGGCGGCGAACGCAAATAGCCAGTCGCAGTAGCTGAATCCAGCGGCGATAGAACAAGAAGCGGCGGAACATATCAGTTCCGCTGCTTTGCATTTTCGCGCAGTTTCGCCTCCTTTAAATACGCCCAAGCGCTCACCGCGTCACTCCCAGGATTTACCGTCCAGGCCTGCACTTCGCGTTCTCTCCCAGCCACGCGGCATAGTCAGCCTCGTCGAGCGTGCCTGCCGCCAGAGCCATCACCGCTTGAGCAGCGTCCGCCTCGCTGGCCTTGAAGTCGAAGCCGTGGAGTTCGAGGAATAGAACGCCGATCACAAACCCCGTCCGCTTATTGCCATCGACAAAAGGATGATTGCGGACGATACCCGCGGTGTAAAGCGCTGCCATTTCGACGACATCCGATTTGGCGGTATAAGCATGGTGCTGACGGGGACGCGCCAGAGCTGACTCCAAAAGGCCCCGATCACGCAACCCGGTAGCCCCGCTGTGGAGCGCCAGGAGCCGGTCGTGGATCGCAACAAGATCGCGCTCTTCGATCCAGAGTGGTTCTTTCTTTTTCACCTTTGCTTCTTTACTTGGAGAGAGCGTGCAGTGTGTTGCGATAGCGCGACATAATTTCTTCCGCCTTCGCCATCTTCTTCTCGAATGCGGGATCGTAGGGCGTGAGCCGGTAATCGCCGTCCCCCGACTCGATCAGGAAAAGCCGCTCCCCGTTCCTGGTCTGCAAGCGGTCGATCACTTCTTTCGGCAACACAACCCCCAGCGAGTTGCCGAACTTGCGGATCTTCAGCTCAACCATGCCCTACTCCTTATGTTATTACAATTGTAATAACATTCCGCGATTCTGCGCAAGATGGCAATCGCCCTCATTTCATCTTTTCTCGCCACGACTCGTCTGTGCATGCCATTGATTTTCCTGGGACCTGACACCTGAGAACCTTACCCCTAGGCGTTGGCTGCGTTCTCGCTGCCGAGCGGCAGGAAATACTGCGTGCCCTTGATCGGAGCCGAGACTTTTTTCAGCAGTTCCTGCAGGTCTTCATTGCGGTCGACGAAGTCGATCTCGGAAGTGTTCACGATCAGCAGATCGGATTGCGTGTAGTGAAAGAAAAAGTGTTCGTAGGCCTTCACTACTTCCATCAGGTAATCCTCGCTGATGGCTTTCTCGCCGGGAGCATTTTTTTTCTTCAGCCGCTTCTTCAGCACTTCTGGCGTCGCTTGTAAATAAATGACGAGGTCAGGCGTGGGAATTTGTTCGCGAAAATAATTGAAGTAGCGATTGTAGGTATCCAGTTCCTGATCGTTGAGGTTGAGGCAGGCAAAGAGTTTGTCTTTTTCAAAAATGTAGTCGGAGACGACGGTCTTGTTCGACCGCGGACCGAGATCAAGCGCGCGCAGTTGCTCGAAGCGGCGAATCAGGAATGCCAACTGGGCCTGAAAGGCAGCTCCAGTCTCACCCTCGTAAAACGCCTTCAGAAAAGGATTGTCCGCCGGTTCGATGACGCGCTGAGCAGCCAGGCGCTCTCCCAGAACCCGCGCCAGCGTGCTCTTTCCAACGCGTATGGGACCTTCGACCGCAATGTAACGGGGAAGCTCGAAAAGCTTGGCCATGGGCTGTCGTGGGAACTGTTCAGGAGAATATATTGCTTTACGGCTGGACGCAATGCGGGAAACGTTGACAGGAAGAAGTCGTTGGTCGATTGTCGTTGGTCGTTCGCGATTCACGAGCGGCGCTCGAAACCAGTCTTTCGGTTTGGAGTTCTTGCCAACGACTAGCGACCAACGACCAACGACTTGCAACCAGCTAGAATCTCCTCATGGTCCCCGCGCTCATCGGACTCACTGCGGCAGTTGCGGCCTCCGCATCGGGCTATCAAACGATGTCGCCTACGGGACAGTGGTACGGACGAACATTTGCCGGCGGCGAACGCGGGAGCAAAAAAATCTACCTGACTTACGACGATGGCCCGAACGATCCGCACACGCTGAAATTGCTCGAGGTATTGGCGAAGTACAGCGTGCAAGCAACATTCTTCATGGTCGGGCGCTACGTGCGAGAGCGCCCCGACATTGCGCGCGCTGTAGCGCAGGCTGGACATGTCATCGGCAATCACACCTTCTCACATCCGTTGCTCATCTTCAAATCGGCGGCGCAGACGCGTACGCAGTTGGCGGATTGCCGCCAGGCTTTGCAGGACGCAATCGGCGAGCATTCGAATCTGTTTCGTCCGCCATTTGGTGGAAGACGTCCAGCGACGCTCAGGATCGCGCGTGAACTGGCCCTGCGGACGGTGATGTGGAATGTGACCGGATATGACTGGGATGCTCCGCCCGCCGCGGTTATCGAGCAGAAAATTGTGCGCCAGATGCGCGGCGGCGACGTAATCCTGCTGCATGATGGCGGATATCGCGCCATGGGCGCGGATCGCGGGCAGACGGTGATCGCGACGGAGAATTTGATCCGCCGATATCGCGATCAGGGATACGAGTTCGTGACCCCATCGAGAAGACGAGTCGAAATGTCGCCCAGATAATTAGAAACCAGACAGAGGTTGACGGCTAACAGTGACGGCTAACGACAACCATATCCGTGCCGTTTCCCCTTAGGCGCTGACAAAAATTGCACGTTAGCGTACCGACGGATAAATTACTTGTCGATAGCATGGCGCTCCAGTGCCCGATCCAATCTATGAGTGCGCCATTTGGCGGCAGGCCCTGACGTACTCTTGCAGCCATTTCCGCATTATTGACGGCAAACGAACAAAATGCAAAAACCCAGGTCCAATCAAGGAAAAGGGAGTAGTCTGAAAGTGTCTCTTCTAGCATCCTTCCGCCGCGCCCATTGGGCGACGGTTCCTTGCGAAAACAGACAGCGTTTTACGCTGGCAAGGAGCCGTTATGGCGAAAAAGACCTCTAACTCTGTTCAGCCCTCCAGGGCAGCATCGGAGACGCGCCGGGTTGAT
>JBEKED010000273.1:0-9010 GCA_050014035.1 Terriglobales bacterium | reverse complement strand
TCTACATAGTCGAGCGCCGCGCCCAATCCCACGGCATCGGCGATATTTCCGGTTCCGGCTTCAAAGCGCGCGGGAGCGGTCTGGTAAGTTGTCTTCTCGAACGTGACATCGACGATCATGTTGCCGCCGCCATGCCATGGCGGCATGGTGTTAAGCAAGTCCAGCTTTCCATAGACCGCGCCAATTCCGGTGGGAGCGAAGATCTTGTGTCCCGAGAAAACATAGAAGTCGCAGTCGAGAGCCTGCACGTCGACGCGCATGTGGGAGACGGCCTGTGCACCATCGACCAGCACGCGCGCTCCGTGACGGTGCGCCATCTCCACCATCTCGCGCGCGGACGTGATGGTGCCAAGGGCGTTCGATACCTGGCTGAAGGACACGATCCTTGTGCGGGGGCTCAGCAGCTTTTCGTATTCTTCAAGGATTACTTCGCCGCGATCATTCACCGGCGCCACGCGCAGGCGAGCGCCTTTTTCTGAACATAATTGTTGCCATGGCACGATGTTGGCGTGGTGCTCGAGCCAGGTAATGACGATCTCGTCGTCCTTCTGGACGTTGCGGCGTCCCCATGCCTGGGCGACAAGGTTAATGCCCTCGGTGGTGCCGCGAACGAAAACTATCTCACGCGAAGAAGAAGCATTGAGGAAGCGGCGGGTTTTTTCGCGCGCGCTTTCGTAGGCGTCAGTGGCTCGCGCTGCCAGCGTGTGCGCGGCGCGATGGACGTTGGAATTTTCGTGCCGGTAAAAATACGACAGGCGATCAATGACCGCATTCGGCTTCTGCGTGGTGGCGGCGTTGTCGAGCCAGATCAGCGGTCGCCCGTTGACCCGTTCCTGCAAGATGGGAAAATCCTGGCGGATCAACCGCGGATCGAGTGGGCGCTTGGCGATTCCAAGATCCGCCGGCGAAACATCCGGCCTGAACTCCACGGACTCGACTCCTGGTGGCAGAGACGTAGTCTGCGACGCCGTTCTCTCTGTATCGGGGATATTGGCGGACGAACCCGGGATCGGTGAGGCAACTGCCGGAGTACCCGGCGATGCGGTTGGCAAGGTCCGAAAGTCGTTTTCGGTGGCTGGGTTCGCTGATATTGAGGAGGGCAGCACCGGAGCGCCAGGAGGCGATTGGACTCCGGGCACTCCGGGAAAAGAAAACAGCTCGCTGATCGTGGGAAATCTCGCCGCGGAGCCTGGGTAAATGGATTTTTCCGCAGCGGCGAAATCGGCGGGGGCTGCCGGAACTGCCAATGTCGGAGCGGACTCGAGGATACCTGGTGCAGATTCCGGCGCCTTGGCCCCCGGTGCAGCCGAACCCGCGGGTGCGATCGTGTTGGGATCGGGCTGAGACGCAGGTATGCTAGGCTGCGACGCCTGCGCCGCGGGCACGGCGGGGACCGATGCGCCGGGCACACGAGGAAAAGAAAATACATCGTTGAGACCCGCGAAGTGGGGGTCTTCGGCCCATGGATCTGTTCTGCCTACAGCAGCACTCCCTATTGGCGAAGATGGAACTGCGGCCGCATCCGACCCGCTCGGCGGTCCGGCGGTAGAGGATGCAGGCACAGCGGGAACGCCGGGAAAGGAATACATCTCGGCGGCTGGTGGAATTTGCGGCGCAGCGGCCCAGGGGCCTCCGCTTCCTGCGTCGGTAGAGGATGCAGAGAGCGAGATAGCTGCGGGCGGAGCGGCGGTTGTCACTTGCGGAGCGAGCGGCAACTCGCCCGCCAGCGATGCGGCGATGGCACGGAAGTCGGCTTCGCTCAGCGCGCTGGCTGGCGACGTTGGTTGCGGAGCATTGGGCGCGGCCGGAAAAGAAAACATCCCTCGCGGATAATCTGGGACGGCCGCTCCCGGCGCGGCCGGAATCGCTTCCGCCTGGGGGGGCGACAGCGATGACGGCGCGTTCGGAGGCACAGGCGCTCCCGGCAGCGCCGCGAAAAACTCGTTAGCGAGTTTTGCAATCACTGCCGGATCGGGGACTGCCGACATCAAGGCAGAAACGCTCTGGTATTTCTGCGTACCTTCTTCTTGCGCAGTTGCTGGCGTGGAAGAGGATGTCGGCCCGTCGGTTACCAACGGATCACTTGTACTCGTGATATTGATCGACATTGACGCCCTCCAACACACCGATTGCGTCCTCTGTAAGAACTGCAATCGAGCAATAGAGCGAAATCAGGTACGAAGCAATCGCCTTGTGATTGATGCCCATGAAGCGAACCGATAAGCTCGGCGTCACTTCTCCGGGAAGCCCCGGCTGGAACAAACCGATCACGCCCTGCTTTTTCTCGCCGGTGCGCAACAGCAGAATATTCGTCTTCTCACCCTTGACGGCGAGTTTGTCGGAAGGAACCAAGGGAATTCCGCGCCAGGTCAAAAACTGTGTGCCGTAGAGATTCACGGTCGGAGGCGGAACACCGCGTCTTGTACACTCACGGCCAAAGGCTGCAATCGCGCGTGGATGCGCCAGGAAAAAGCCTGGCTCTTTCCAGACCCTGGCGATCAGTTCATCCAGATCGTCTGGCGTGGGCGCTCCCTTGCGGGTCTTGACGCGAAAGTCAGAGGCAACGTTATTGATTAAGCCGTACTCGGCGTTGTTGACCAGTTCGTTCTCCTGGCGCTCCTTGACTTTTTCGATCATCAGCCGGAGTTGTTCGCGAATCTGGTCGTGCGGGCTGCGGTACAGATCGGAGATGCGCGTCTGTACGTCGAGCACGGTCGTGACCGCGTTTAGCGTGTACTCGCGCGGCTTTTCTTCGTAGTCCACATAAATTTCCGGGAGATCGATTTCTTCATCGGGGCTGCACTCGATGGTCCGGGTGCCGGGGTGAGTGGGCTTTACTTTGTTGACGCGATAGGTGCCGGCTTCAACTGGAACCCACGAAAGAAAAGTCACCAGCCAGCGCGGCGTAATCTGGTCCATCATGGGGACGGTTTTGGTGACATTCGCAAGCTGGCGTGCCTGTTGCTCGCTCAGCGTATGACGAACTTCGGCTTTCTCGGCCATAGCAGTTGCTCCTCAGTGAATAGGAAGAAATGTTAAAACGGAATGGGCAGCGTTTTCGGTGAGCGAATCTTGCAAGAGCTTCAACTTTCTTTCCAACTGCGATAAATAACACCAGCCACGAATTTCAGTCTGTGACAATGTTCACACGTAAATGTTCAGTTTCTCCGGCGGCGGGAACATTGCGAAGCCCGGCGCACTGAAAAAACGGCACAAAATTTTAAGCAAGGGAGTCCGTAGAAGATTTAACTGGCTCAGGCGGCGTGTGTCAAGCGCAATTCGAGTCATTCGCAGTTTGTAGATGGAGATAGTTACGAATAGCTCCGTCGTTTTGCTCGCGCCACCGGCGTCACGCGCCCGCCGCTGCGGCATGCGCCCTGTAGAATTTCTTCTTTGCCCGGGCGCGGATCTCGTCCAATTCCGCGTGAAGCCTTCTGATCTCGGCATCGAGCTCGATAAAATTCAGACACTGCGCAGTAACAGTGATCGACTTTTCAGCTTTCACGCCAGCATAAACCTGGCCACTGCTGTTCGTCGTGCAGATGCAGGCCGAGGGGTGCCCAGTTCTCGGGTCGCTCTCCTGATACAACAGATCAAAAGTTAAGGTATTCATGTTGCGAGGATTATTCCATAGAATCGTCAGCGCTACTCGGCCATGATTTCCACAGGCTTGACGCCTCTGGAACCTGGCCACAGTTCTGGCGTAGGAGCGTGGAACGTCGGGCGGAGGATCGAAGAGAGTCCGCTATCTTGACTAAACCAGGCACGCGTGCAATCGTTTGCACTGCAACCCCTGCGGAGCGCGGAGGGACGCGGCAAGGCAAGGTCGCAGATTCAACTACTTCCACTCGGGAATGGCGGCAAGAGAAAGGCCTTAGGCTTGCAGTTTAATTATGATAATGTCTATGGTTGTACTATACATTGGGAAACGGAGTTGCCAGTGGACGGGTCGCAGGTCGACGTTTTGATGGTTGGGGGCGGGTTCAGCGGGACGATGCTGGCGGTTCACCTGCTGCGCAACTCCTCGTCCTTGTCCGTGGCCGTTGTCGATCGTGGGACGCTGCCCGGGCGAGGCCTCGCCTACAGCACCCCTCACCGATTTCACCTGCTTAACGAGCCCGCGGGTGAAATGAGTGCGTGGCCGAACGCCCCCAATGATTTCCTGAGCTGGGCGAGAATTCACTACGATGCCGCGTTGCAGGCTCGCAGTTTCCCCCCGCGCTCGGTTTACGGCGCGTACGTCGGGGACTTGTTGGAAACCACGCTGGCCGACTGTGGCCGCGAACGCTTTCGGTGGATTCAGGACGAAGCGCTCTCCCTGCATCGCCGGAGAGGGAAACTTGCCGTCCAAACAAAAGCAGGGCCGGAATTGCGGGCGCGGGCGGTGGTGCTGGCCACGGGAGATTTGCCGTCGGCGAACCCGAGAATGCCTGGGCTCAAAGCCTCCGCGGGGTTGTATTTCGAGTCTCCGTTGGCCAGCGATGCGCTGGCAGATCTCCCCGCAGGCGGCAGCGTTTTACTGGTTGGTTCGGGGCTCACCAGCGTCGATCTGATCATGGCGCTTAAATCCAAGGGTTTCCACGGTGTGATTCACGTGCTGTCGCGCCAGGGATTGTTTCCGCGCCCGCGCCGCCATGAACGTCAGGCCGAATCGTGGCCGTTGTTCTGGGACGAAACATCTCCGCGTAATGTACGCGGTTTGCTGCGGCTGATTCGCAACCAGGTGCGGGCCGCGGCAGAAAAAGGCATCGACTGGCGCGGGGTGATCGACAGCCTGCGACCGGTAACTCAAGACATTTGGCGTTCTCTGCCGCTCGCAGAACAAAAAAGATTTCTGCGTCACGCCCGCGCCTATTGGGATGTGCATCGTCACCGCCTTGCACCCGAGATCGGCGACGTGCTCGCCGACATGCAAAGTGAAGGCCAGGTTCGCATCCATACCGGACCCATACTCCGATACCGCGAAGAGCGCGATCATGCCGAGGTCCATTATTGCGATCGGGAAAGCCGGAGCGAGAAGGTGCTGCAGGTCAGCCGCGTGATCAATTGCACGGGCTCGGAATCCGATTACCGACGGATCGAGGAGTCGTTCATCATCAGCATGTTCGTGCAAGGATTTGCCCAGCCCGATCCTGTTTTCCTCGGCCTCGACGTTGACGAGCATGGGGCGCTGATTGACCACAGGGGGAATTCGTCGCAGGGGTTGTACGCCATCGGGCCAACGCGCAAAGGCTGTCTCTGGGAAACCACGACAGTGCCCGAGATTCGCGTCCAAGCAGCAACTCTTGGGCAATGGCTGGCGGAAGCGCTTGGACACCGCAGCCGGTCGCGTGACGTTCTCAAAACTGCATAGTAAGGGCACCTGGCTGAGGTGCATGCACCTCACTCAACAGAATTCGCACTCAGGGCAGGGCCCAAGCGGACCGGTTTGTCTCGTGCTCTTTGAGCGAGCTTAGGCCACATCCTACGCTATGCTCGCCACGATCTCGCGGTATATGCCGAATAAGAATTGCCAAGCACATTGCCGAGGTGGGTATCCGATTGCTGATACTCGCACTGTATCGAGCCGAGAGGCCAGCAGATAGTTGAAAGTATGGGGTGCTGCCGCGACGCCAGCATGAGAGTAACGACAAAAGCAGGTGGTTTCTATTGTACAGAATACGGGGGCTTTAGCCTGCACCGAAAAAGGCTGTTAGCCTTCAGGTTGTTCTTGTGGAATCCAGCAACTGCGCACTCCACACGAAAAGCTGAAGGCTAACGGATGTTTTAGAACTCGTAATGCACTCCGGCGGTTACGTTGTTTGCGTGGAAGTTCCGCGGAGCGGTGAACCCGTAGGCTGGACCGCTCATCGCAGTATTTGGCAGAGTGCTGCAGAGCACGACCGGAGCCGGGTTACCCGGCGTCGGAAGCGTGCTGGAGGGATTGCAATACTGTGCTCCCGAAGGACCACCCTCGCCGTAGCCGAAGTAGTCATACTCGCCCTTCCAGATCAGATTCTTTCGCATCGCATAGGAGAGATTCACAAAAGGCGTCTGGTAGTTAGAGACCAGCGATCCGTTCACATCGCGCGGATCGTTAAAAAAGCGGCTGCCGTTGGCCGAGCTTATTCGGTAGCCGATGTTGGCGTGGAACTTGTCGACCGGCGAAAGGGCCAAGGCCACGGACGCGTACTGCGTTGGAGCTTTCATGAAGTCCTTAGCCGGACCAAAAGTATAAGGACCACTTCCCCCGCGGGGAGGCGGAGACGGGCAAGCCACGCCGGTGGGCGTCCCGGCGCCCGGTATGGTGGGGCTTGCGGCCGTGCCCTGGAAGCAGATGTTGGTCGCCGTGTACACGTCGCTGTAGGCATAGGCGATGTCGAACCCGTAGTGCTCGTTCGGCATCAAGTCGGTGTTCAAACTCACTATGCGGCTATGATCGACGTGCTGGAGCGGGCCATCGACGGACGGTGTGCCGGTATTGTTCGTATTGTTGTGGCGCTCGATGTCATTGTACGCGCCGGAGAATGTCGCCCAGGTCTTCGGCCGGTAAGTGGTGTGAATTCTGTAATGCTGAAGCTCGCGGGGTGCGACCGGGGTGAGGACATTGTCGGCGTACAGAACCTCGACCGAACCGTTGATGTGCCAGTTGTTCGCCGGCTGCGCAGCGACCCCGAAGGTACCGCCGTTCTCGTGGATGGTGAAGTCGGAGACGCCGGACAGGTATCCCGTGGTGTTCGCGGCACCTTCGAAGATGTCGTGCTCCTGGTGGTGCCAGGTGAGCGTGAACATGGTGCGATCCGTAAGGTCGTACGCCGCTGTGAGGTTGTTCGTGATGAACTTCTGGCCGAAGAAATCAAACAGCGGAGTAGCGACGCTCGGACTGCCTTCAAACGTGCTCGTGGGCGGCGTGGTCTGAGTGTTGATCACCGTGGTGGTTAACATCGTGCTATTGATGTTCGGGGTTGCGGCAGTCACGGTGGTTAGACTCGTAATATTGGCAACTCCCGGCTGGTGCACATTCGAGTAGTCGACCTGCTCGGAGATGCTGAGCTTTTTGAGCGCCTGCCAAGTGACGCCGTAGTCGGCGGCGATCGCTTCCCGCTTGGCGCGGGCGTTGCCGGCATAGGTGGTTTCGCGGTTCGTTCCCGCCAGACCCTGGAAGTCGTCGTAGTAGTTCGGCAGGCTCATGTTCGCGGAGGTGTAGCGAACGTTGCCGTTCATCGCAACGTTCTTGATGCTGGAGCTTTGGAACCGGAAGATTTCGGTCGGGAAGATGACGCGGGTTGGCTGGGAACGCGAATAGCTGGTGATCACATTACACGCCGGATCGACGATGGGTAGACCGTTCGGATTCGGGTTCTGGGAAATTGGGGCGGGTCCAACGCCGGCGTTGCAGGTGATGCCGACCGGCTGGTAGATCGGATTGTCGTAGCTCTGGAGCACTGCGACCTTTAATCCGTTCGCTTCCTGCAGGTTGAAATACTGGGGCGCCATGTTGAAATAGGAATTGCCCTTGTAGTGAGTGATCTGCTCTTCATAGGTCAACCGGGTCCGCGATACGGGCTTCCACTCGACCGATTCCGTCCAGTCATCAGTGCTGTTGCGCTGATACTCCTGGAGCAGCACGTCGTTGTAGCCGCCAACAAAAAAACCGCTGGGCGACAGGCTCGGACCCTGGAAGACGTTCTGCGAGTAGCCGACGCGGAAAGTCACCTTCGACAGCGGAAGCAGTGTAAGGTTGGTGTCCGTCATGCGGCGCACGGTGTTGTACATAAACGGCGACTCTGCCACCTGCGGCCACGCGTAGGCACCGGTCGGCATCCCGGGGGGACCGATTGGAATCGACTGGCCGGGCGGAAGGTTCGGATTGCCCAGCAGGTTGTAGTCGAAGTACTGGCGGTCACGGCGGAACAAGCCGGAGAATTCGTAGAGCTTGCCCTTGGAAACGTCCAGCTTGGCAATGTTGTTCGGATCGCCGCCGATCCCGCTGGTAAAGGCTTTCAAGTGATCGACGAGGGTGTGCTTCGTGCCCCGCAGCGCGCGCAGCTCATAGGTCTCGCCCAGGATGCGCGGACCGGACTGCTCGTTGACCAGAGTGTCGTACATGGCACCGCTGCCGTCGACATTGGCCACATGTCCGCCCAGATCGATAGACTCATGAAGGGTGTAGCCTTCCGGAGCGGTCTGATTAGACACAAATATTGGAAGCTGCGCGACGGCAGTGCCCGCCGTCAAGCCCAAAATGCCAGCGGCCATGCCCCGGACAATGCATCGGGCCGCCGCAAGAGAATGCTTTTCACTCAACCGCCGAGAAATCCATCCTGGGTTTATCATATTTTGAAAGCCTCACTTGAAAAACATTGCTGGTCGAGACCTTGAATCCCAGTGCCCAATCGAAACGCGCCCGCGCCTCCGCAATTCTCCAGGCGCGTTCTAATCCAAGACTCCTACCTGAGGAACGCCGCATTCATGTTCGAACCATGAATATAGGTATGGCAGTCCGTACAAGGTAGGTTTTCCGACGACCCCGCGCTCATTCCGTGAACCGTGTTGGCAGCTACGCCGCTGTGGCACTGGTTGCAGAGCGGGTTGATGGCCGGCATGTTCAGCAGGCGGGCGTTCTGGGAACCGTGCGGAGTGTGGCATCCCAGACATCCCTCGGCCTTGACCGCGACGTGTTCATAGACGAACGGCCCGCGCGTCTCGGTGTGGCACTTGGTGCAGATCATGTTCTGGTCGGCCGTCGACTTCAGGTTGTTAGCTAAGAAAGTGCCGTGCACGTCGTGGCAATCGCTGCACGTGATCAAGCCTTCGTTCACCTTGTGGTGGAACGGCATATTGAACGCCGGCTTAGTGTCGGAGTGGCACTGGAAGCAGAGCGCAGGCTGCGGGGCCTTCAGCAGCGCTTCTTCTTCCTTGCTCTGATGAACGCTGTGGCAGCTGATACAGCTGACGTTCGCCTTGGCGTGGGGCGAGCGGTCAAAGTTCGGGTGCGCTCCCGCGTGACAGGTCAGGCACTTGGCGTCAA
>JBEKED010000272.1:0-5282 GCA_050014035.1 Terriglobales bacterium | reverse complement strand
GCTGCCGCCCATCAGAATGAGCTTCTTGGGATCGACATAGCCGGTTTGTTGGATCCAGTCGGCAGCGGCCAGCACATCCTGCAAATCGCCGCCGCCCATATCGAAAAGATTCGCCTGCTGAAATTCTTTTCCGTATCCAGTCGATCCGCGATAGTTGGGAGCGATTACCAGGTAGCCCTGGTTCGCCATGTACTGGATGAAGCGATTGAAGTTATTCATCGTCTGCGCCGTCGGACCCCCGTGAACGTAGACGATCGCCGGATGCTGGGCGTTGCGCGGCAGGTTATAGGGGATATAGACGAAGGCGGAGATCGTCCACTTGCCATCTTTGCTGGGATAGTGGACGAGGTATGGTTCGACCATTTCCTCGGCGCGCACGCCGCCCACCAGCGAATTGGTAATTTGCCGCGATATGTTCGGTTGCGATGGCTTGTCGCTGAAGGTATAGACACACAAGTCGCCGGGAGCGGTGGGGCCAGTGTGTGAGAAGAGCATGCGCGACCCGTCAGAGGTGAAAGGCGAAGGGTTGCCCGCAACCTGGTTCACTCCCTTCGGCAAACCGAGCTCGCGCGCTTTTCCGGCTGCGATGTCATAGAGATAAATGTCGGTGTTGCCATCGATGTTGGCGGTGTAAGTGAGGAACTTTCCGTCGGGTGAAAAACGCTCGCCGGAAATTTCCCACTTGTCTTGCGTCAGCCAGCGGATCTTCTTGCTCGCGATAGTGAGTAAGCCGACGTTGTCGTAGCCATTGCCGGCATTGGAGGTGATCAGAACGTGGTTGCCATCAGGCGAAATGTCGTTTGCCGAGTAGGTGCGTTCGCCGTCGTGGGGCGTCAGGAGCGTGCTTTGGGAGGTGGCAATGTCGACTAGAAAAATATTCGAGTCGGTTCCTTTCGACTGCTCTTGCGTATAGACGATGAATTTATCGTCGGCTGACCAGATGGGCGCAACGTTCATGCGGTCTTTGGCGGTGTCGGTGGTCAGGTGCTTCACGTCGCGCAAGACCGTGTCATAAACGTCAATCTCGTACACCGACGAGGTCTTCGGCTTGACAATGTACGCGAGAAAGCGGCCATCATGCGACCAGGTAGGACTTTCTTCCGAAATCTCGCGCGTGTTGGTCAGGTTCTTGACCTGTCCGGTTTTTGGCGAGACCAGAAAAATGTCCCACTGCTCGTCGCCGTCGTAATCGGACATGTAGGCGATCCACTTGCCGTCGGGAGACCAGGTTGGGCTGGCCTGGCGTTCATTGCTCACCGTGAGTTGCGTCGGCCATCCGCCTTCGGCGGGTACCAGCCAGAGGTTATTGCGACCGCTCAGGTTGCTGATGAAGGCGACCGACTTTCCGTCCGGCGACCAGGAAGAACCGCCTACCTGGCGCGTCATGTACAGCTTTTCGATGGAAAGAGTTTTCTCGACCCGGGCATCGGGCTTGGACGCGATCTGCTTCGGGTCAGCGATGGCTTGGGGTGCGGGGAGAGTCTGGGAGGCTGCGAGAATGCTCATAAGTACGACCATAACAAACGTGCTGAGAATGCGCATGGTGCCTCGAAAGAAAAGTGTGAGTGCGGAAAGTTTAGCAGTGCGGCGCGGCTTCCGCGTAATGCTATTCGACTGTCACCTGGTAGTCGCGCCCTTCCCAGCGCATGCCGTTTTTCCAGTAGAACGTGAAGCCGATTTGGCGTCCGCTGGCTAGAGTTTCGGTCGGCAGGTCGACATGCTGAAGATCGCAGCCACTGTCAACGGAATTGCTGTCTTGACTGGTTTGCCAGCTGTCAAAGCTCCAGTGGACCAGGGCGGGTTCCATCATCAGAATTCGCAGCTTCTTTCCGCCGGGCATGGTGCGCGGTTTGTTGTTGAAGCGCCAGTTGAAGTAGGTCGCGGATACTTTACTTACCAGGTAGCGCTCCACCGTCTGCGGAGGTTGATCGAAAATCCTGCCGTCGACGAGCGACCGGCGCAGCTTGATGTATTCAGAGTGAGCCCACACCAGCGGGCACGCCGACCCTGACCCTTTTCCGGTAAACAACTCGCGCTCGGGAATGTCAGTCGTGTCCCAGACTTGCTCGGGAATCAGGCGGCTTGCTCCCGTGGAATTTTCCATTACGGCCAACAAGGCTTCGGCCGAGACGATGCGTCCGGCGGCCAGTTCGTAGTGGGCGCGCTCCCCGGCCAGCAGCGGCCAGGGGCGGCCGATGCCGGTGCCATCGAAAGGAGACCCGTCTTCGTGCTCTCCGTAACCGTCGTTGTTGTAGCGATACCAGGCTGGCCCCTGCGGAAGTTTTACGCGCAGCAGTTCGTCGATGACTTTAATAGTGTTCAGGATTCGCGGATCGTCGGGCGCGCGCAAGCCGAAACGCACCAGGGCCAAGGCATCCGGGCTGACGATCGCGACCGCACGCGCAGTCGAACTGTCGATGCCTCGATTCTTGATGGGAACGAATCCTTGCAGCGGGGAAGAGGCTCCCTCTCCGTCGGGGGGCGGCGTGATGCGGACGTAATAGCCTTCGACTCCAATCTGGCGGGCGAGGTCGGTGTTCACGGCATAGGTGCGGCGCTCTATATTGAAGTTCCAGGTATCGGCCATGTGGCGCAGAAAATCGGCGGCCCGGGGTTGGTCCATCGACTGCGCCATGTCGGCAGCAATTAACAGGGCGGAGATTTCGGCGGCCATGGTGAACGGGGAATAACCGCCGTCTTCTTCCCAGCGATCCTGCTGGGTGACCGGACCGTTGATCACAATGAAGGCGGCGGCCTTGCGGACCATCGGCCACCAGCGGGTATCACTTTCGAAACAGCGCGGCGATTCACGGCGCAGTAGATCGACCAGCAAAATCGGAAATGCAGTCTCATCCATCTGCGAGCCGTTCCAGTAGGGGCGGCCGTCCAGCCACATGTTCTGCGGCCAGTGTCCATCGGCTTCCTGGGTAGCCTCGAGATAGTGCAACACGCGGAGGGCATCCTCTTCAGCGCCCCCCGCCAGCAATCCGCCGGCATTCTCGACCAGATCGCGCGGCCACACCAGGTGGTAACCGCCCAGATCTTCGTCGCCCTTGTTGAAGCCCCAGGGAATGGAAAGGCTGGCGATGATTCCGCCGAAGCAATCCTTGGATTCGTGGGTGCGCAGAACGGCCATGCTGGCGCGATACAAGTCTTTTTCCCGCGGTTTCTGGTCTAGCTTCTTGAGAGTGTGCTGCCAATTCTCCCAGTGGAAGACGTAGTCGTGGCGAAGGGTTTGGTAAGGCGTGAGCAGCGACGAGCTGACTTGTTGGCTGGCTTGCGCCCAGATTCCGCCGAAGCCGAGGGCGAGAATGAATTCGCCGTTGCAGGCGGCCAGGTCAATTTCCGCAGTCAAGGCGATGTTTCCGTTTTCCGCCAGGTTGTACTCCCAGGCCATCTGGAAATGTTGCGACAAGTCCTGCCAACCGTCGGATACGCCGGCAAATCCGACGGAACGTTTTACCCAGGGCACGGAGCAGCCGAGGGCAAGCGCGAGAGAATCGCGCGTGGCGAAAAGCATGGGCCTTCCCTTGTAATCGCCGACCCAGCCGGTATTGCCGTATCCCATATTGCCCAAGTGCGAGGCCAAGAGGGCATAGAGGCGGTAGTCGCCGAGACTTCCCTGGAGCGGGAGAAATCGAATTTTCTGCAGCACCACGTTTCGCCAGGGATCGGTCAGCACTTCTTTTTCGATCCGATAACGGCCCTCGATGCTGGTATTGGTCAACTCGTAGACCGGCACCCCAGGCTCGACCGGAATGTTTTCAAATGTACAATGGCGCTTTTCCTCGGAAAAAAACTGATGGCCGTCAGTGACAATCAGGCCGAAGTCGCGGGTGCAGGCTTGATCCACGCGGGGAAAATAGATTTCGTTGAGAATGCCGTGACTCAAGGTGAACCAGACGCGGCTGTGGAGGTTGAGCGCGGTGCCGACTCCGGTCTTGGCACTCGAAGTCCAGCGCGGTTCGATACCGGGCCAGCCCGGCGCATAACGAATTTCGTCACTCACAGAGGGTGGACCTCACCGTCAAGCAGTTTGCCAGAAGTTGCGAATTTGCGCTGGAAGTTTCATCAAGGCGCGGGAAATTCGCACCTAAGATCGCAAAAGCCAGGATGCCGTGATAGCAACGTTCCATCCACACGGAAACACATCGCGCTAAGTGCTTGGAAAATAATGTGGAGTCACCAGAAATTCATTTTCCTGTAACCTTCCTTTAACATTTGCACCCTAAAACAAAATGGCATACGTAAATTCAGAATAAAGAGGGTCATCGCGTGAAATATCGCATTGCACTGCTGTTGGCAGGTCTCGCATTGGCGCTGCCGGTTGTGGCGGAAACTCAATTAAACGGGGCAGGCGCCACTTTTCCCTATCCGATGTATTCCAAGTGGTTCAGCGAATATAACAAACTGCACCCTGACGTGCAGATTAACTACCAGTCAATCGGCAGCGGCGGCGGTATCCGGCAAGTGTTGAACGGCACGGTCGATTTTGGAGCCAGCGATGGCCCGATGACCGATGAACAACTGAAGGAAGCCAAGACCAAGATCCTGCACATTCCCACCGTGCTGGGCGCGGTCGTTCCTGCCTACAATGTGCCGGGCATTAGCGGCGACATCAAGTTCACTCCGGAAGCCTTGGCGGGAATCTTTCTGGGCAAAATCCAGAAGTGGAACGATCCTGCGATTACGCAGGCGAATCCCGGCGTCAAGTTTCCCGACAAGTCCATCATCGTGGTGCACCGCTCGGATGGGAGCGGCACGACTTTTGTTTTCACCGACTATCTTTCGAAGATCAGCAAGGAGTGGGAAGCGACGGTGGGGAAGGGAACGTCGCCGAAGTGGCCGGTCGGATTAGGCGGCAAGGGAAACGAAGGCGTGGCGGGACAGATTCGGCAACTGGAGGGATCGATCGGCTACGTCGAACTGATCTATGCGGCGGAGAATAAGATCACTTACGGAGCGGTGAGGAACGCCGCCGGCAATTTCGTGAAGGCTTCGCTTGATGGAGTGACGGAGGCGGCTGCCTCTTCGCCAAAAATGCCGGCCGATTTTCGCGTTTCTATCACCGACGCGCCGGGCAAGACAGCCTACCCCATTTCGAGTTTTACCTGGCTGCTGATTCCGGAGCAGGCCCAGGATCCCAAGATGGGGAAGATCATTGACGACTTCCTTAACTGGATGGTTACCGACGGCCAGAAAATGACGAGCCAACTCAGCTACGCGCCACTGCCGGCGAACGTAGTGGAGAAAGTCAAGGCAGCGATCAAGCAGGTCCACTA
>JBEKED010000271.1:0-5297 GCA_050014035.1 Terriglobales bacterium | reverse complement strand
GTAGCGACAAAACTGCCTTCCGCAGCGGTCTGCCCAGAGTGCGCAACGTTCTCCGCCGTGGCCGTGGAAGGAGGCGCCGCAACCACCGTCGCCGGCTGATGGCCGGTGTCGCAGGCGCTGACCGCGAGCATCGTCGCCATTGCCATTGCCATTGCCATTGTCAAAGCCAGTCCACATCGAGTCATAGTCCCCCTTCGGATTACCAGCCACCGATTACCAGTCGATCGATTACCACCCAACCCACGACCAGATCTTTGACCAGAACCACATCGCGGGGCGTCGGAAAAGCACCCGCCCGGCTGGGCTCCACCCGGTGGTAACCTTGCTCCGGCCCTGCATTCCGGCGCGGATGAGACCATCGTTGTTAGCCACGCGAACCCTGGCGTAGAAGAAACGCTCAGCACCTTCCACCTGGCTCTTGGGGCTTACGATGAAGACGTCTCCGCGAAACGTTCGGGTGGGGAAAGCCTCAAGCTTCACCGAAGCTTTATTACCTGGCTTGAGCAGCGCAACATCGTTCTCATCGACCGACACATCCACATTCGCCGAGGAAGTATCGACGACTTCCGCGAAGGCATCGCCCGCATTCAAACTTCGCCCCACCATGTCTTCGATATGTGGAGTGGCGACTAAGCCATCGATCGGTGACCGCAATAGCGTCTTGTCCAGGCGCTCCCGAGCGCGCGCGACTTCGGAGGCCGAGTAGTCGGCTTGCGCCCGCAGAATTCCGGCCTCACTGCCATCATTGGCGGCCAGTGCCCGGTTCATTTGCGACACTGCCGTTTCGTACTTTGCCTGCGCGGCCGCTAATTCGGCGCGGTACCGCCAATCGCCTAGACTAGCCAGGATCGTGCCCTGCCGCACAAAGTCGCCTTCGCGCACGTTTACTTGCTGAACAACGCCCGCCACCTCCGGCTGTACCTGAGCGCTATGGGCGGGAGTGACTAGCGCGGGACCGTCCACCCGCAACGGCAACGGAAAAGCCGCGAGAAATAGCAAGGCGAGCGCGCCACCCACCACCAGGGCCGTGCGCCGCCGCTTCTCTAACGCCATGAACCTGCGTTTTTTCTCGAGCAGCGGCTCGAGCACACCGATAAAGGGAACCTCGCGATAGAGCGACGCATTGCGTAACGCCACCGTCGCCTGCCCGGCGAGGACTTTGATCATTTCCAGATGGGCGGTGTTAAGGAAATCCGGGTCGCTGCTCTCGAACGAGAGCACGCCCACGGTGCCATCGTCATCAGCTAGCGGTAGCGCATGAAAGGCTCGCATGCCGCTTTCGGCGAAGTATTTCTCGAACTTCGCACGCGTCTCGGGACGTTCGTCCTCCACCTCGTCCCCGTGCTGGACGATGAAAATAGGTTCCTGCGACAGCGACACCCATTCGAGCAACTCCTGCAGACGTTCTACATTCGGATCCTGAGGGTTGATCTTGGGTGTCCCCGAGATCGCTTTCAATCGGAAGCGGCCGCGCTGCTCGAGCGCGATGGCGGCTCGTTCGTAAGGGATTACGCTGCTGGGCCCGTTCACAATCGCGTCCAGAACCCGGTCTAGATCGAGGGTGGAGGTAATCTCACCGCTGATCTTCACCAGAGCTTCCAGGATTTCCACTTTGCGTTCCGCCTGCAACAGACTGGCATTGTGGAGAGCATTGCTGGCGGTTTCGCAGATGTTGGTCAGAAGGAACTGGTCGTCCTCGTCGAATGGGGCACCGTCCAGGCGGTTGACGGCCTCGACCACCCCCACCAGATTGTCGTGCTCCATGAGAGGGCTGGCGATGATCGAGAACACCTCCGCGTCTTCGTGCCCGGCATTGCGATTCTGCAGACGTTCGTCGGCCGGATCGTCGATCAGCACGGGCTCGCCATTGTCGGAGACGTCCCCTGCAATGCCTTCCCCCGGCTTCTGCGCTCCGCCCAACTCCACGGTGGGATCGAATCCAGCGCTGCTCACCAGTTCGAGCGTGTCGTTATTGACCATCCACAGATTGACACCTTGGACGCCCATCACCTCTTGGAATTTCTTGGTAACAATGCCGAGCAACTCATCCATCTCGAGGGTTGAGTTGAAGACCTTTTCCAGGTCATACATCTGGGTCACGCGGCTGATCGAATGCAGACTGGCATTGCGTTCGCTCTCATAGGACCGGGCGGCGGCGAGGGCTGGCGAAGCCAGTTCGGCAACCTGGTTCAGCGCCTCCAACATAGCCTCCGGAATCGGCTGTTCGTAGCTGACCACCTCAATGGCGCCGAAAAGAACCTCGTCCACGAGGAGAGGCAAATACGCGAGAGCAGTCACGGTGCGGCGGATATCAAGGTGAGCGTAGTCCTCGCGCTGCAGGTCACCACCTTCGAATACTATGAGCGTTTTGTTTTCCGCCAGGGCGCCCAGCGTTCCGCCACTAAACTCCAGCGTGCCGCCGACTTCGATCTCGCCCGCGATCGCCTTGCGTGTCCATGCAGGATTGTCCGGATCTTCGATGATGTACACGACGACCGCCGTGTCCGGCAGGAGCTGCGCGACTTGCTCGGCCGTCACTTGCGCACGGAGGCTCACCTCCGGCCGAGCCAGCAAAGCTGCGGCAAATTCCGCCACGGGAACGGTGAACTCGGATCTTTGAGTCGCCATGAACGGCGCTCCTGATTATGCAGATTCGTCGCGAGGCAAACTCCCGCGTTAGGGCCGACTGCCCGTGATCGAAAGCGCTCCGGCATCTTAAGCTGCTCGCACAAACAGGTCAACCTTTCATTTAAGTCTTTCATTGAAGTCATAAGAGCAGACGGCTCAACATATTGAGAAATCATGGCATCGCGAGACCCGACTGCTCGAAACTCAGTCACGGAAAACCCCTTTTTTGACGCCGGGGGAAATTCAGGGCCGCGTGGCAACCTAGATAGGAGCGGCTTGAGCTCAATCAACTGATAATCAGCCCAAGTTTGGGCTATTCAGTGTCGACTGCACGTTTCCGCATGATATTTGATTGTTACCGAATACCGATCCGGAAACGATTCCAGTGGTGGGATTCACCGCCAGTGTGGCAACTTCCTTCATTTCGCTTCACGAAGGCGTCGATAACCGCAGCTATCTCAGTGCTCACTTCGGAGGTAGCACCGCGAACACACGGACCGGCCCGCCGGACCCGCCTGCGAGCTTGATCGGAGCCGCGATCAAATACGCGCCCCATTCTGGCAGTGACTCTGTGTTCGCCAGGTTTTCAAGGTTGTAGAGTCCTGCGGGCAGGGCTACACGATGCACTTCGAAGTTTTTTGAGGCGCCGTAGTCGATGCTCAGCGTATCAATCCCCAGCCCCACCACACCGCGTTCGATCAGCAGCTTCGCAGACTCCACCGAGTACCCCGGAAAGTGCATGACCTTGCTCGCGTCCATATTCCGGTAGCGCGCCACATCGGGAACACGCGAACCCCATCCCGTCCGCAACACCGCGATCGCGCCCTTCGGAATCTGCCCGTGCTCCGCTTCCCACTTTCTAACCCGCACAGCCGTCAGCCGGTAATCCGGATCCTTGGCCGTCTCCTCGCGAACGTCGATCACAACGGCCGGCCCGAAAAAATGCGCGGCTGGAATTTCATCGAGCGTAATCTTCCCCGGCGGAAAATGGGCCGGCGCATCCATGTGCGTTCCATAGTGCTCTAGCATCCAGAAGCTACGCGTGAAGTATCCGTCCTTCTCCATCGTCGCGCTTACTTTTGCCTCGAACACGTGGTCATCCCCCGGCCATGCCGGAAACTTCTCGTTCACCGGGTACGTCATATCGACCACTACATTCCTGCCGGCCGTGATTCCACGCAGCCAATCCTCCGGCGGCAACTCAGTCGCTTTTTGCGCCATTCCTGGCACCACCGCCGAAAACGCAGCCACTAACAGCAACGTTGCACAACGCATGGAACTCCTCCCGAAAAAAAGGCATTCTTCACAATTTTGGGGGTCGTGTCAAACGTCTCGTCGCCGAACTTGGAAGGCGTTTTCTCCTGATTCGTCGCCTTATACTGCTGAAAAAATCCATTCTGTCGATTGAATGTTTCCACATGATATTTGATTGTTTCCGAAGACGCTGCCTGAGACTACGCCTGTGGTCGGATTTGCCATCCCAATAAACATTGACGTTTGTCGACATTTTCTGGCTTCTGCATTGGAAAGTAGAGTAAGCACTTGGACTACTGACCTGCATCTACTGGCACGGAGATTCAGAAGGGCTTAAGATATCCTCCTTCGAATTCATTCGTTGGGAATGAGGATGCCGATGATGACGAACTCGAACACGACCCCGTTGCAAAACCCAGCCGAGCAAGCGCAAGCGGCAATCGGTCTGGCAATGGTTCGGATGACGATTGGCGCGATGCTGGTGTGGGTGTTTTTCGAAAACCTGGGAAAGGGTCTGTACACTCCGGCGGGCTATGCGGAGCTGATCAACTATTACATCAAGGCGAGTCACTCGCCGGCGGCGTGGAAGGCGGTGATGGGATTGGCGGCGAGTCACGCCGCGATGGCGGCTCCCATGCAGGCGGTGGCTGAGATCGGGCTGGGGACTCTGCTGGTCATCGGTCTGCTGACGCGCCCGGCCGCATTTATTGCGTTTCTCTATCTGGGTAGTCTTTGGGTGTCGGAGTGGGGGACGTCGTGGATTTGGGAGTTGCTGGTTCCAGTGGTCGCATCGCTGGCGCTCGCGGTGGGGAGGGCCGGTCGCACGTGGGGCGTCGACGTCTGGCTGGCGCGGCGCTGGCCGTCTTCTCCATGGTGGTGAGTTGCGGGTGGTGAGTTGCGGGTGGTGAGTTGCGGCTGTGATCCCAAGCGAAAATCACGTGCGAGTGTCGGTCGTCATTCCTACGCACAATGAAGCGCAGTCGATCGGCCGCGTTTTAGCCGACCTGCCTGCGGATCTGGTTACTGAGGTGCTGGTCGTCGACAGCAATTCAACCGATGGGACTCCAGAGATCGCCGCCAAGCTGGGAGCGCGCGTGCTCCACGAGCCTCGTCGCGGATACGGTCGTGCCTGTTTGACCGGACTGGGTGGGGCAAGCAAGCCGGACATTGTTGTGTTCCTCGACGGCGATTACAGCGATCGACCGGGGGAGCTGCCGCTTCTGCTGGCTCCCATCATTGAAGGACGCGCCGATATTACGCTGGGTTCGCGCTTGGGGAAACAGAGCGTGCGTGGGGCTTTGCCTTGGCATCAGGCGTTTGGCAATCATCTCGCCGCCGGCCTGATCAGCATGCTTTATAAAGTAGACATCAGCGATCTGGGACCGTTCCGCGCCGCACGCGCCGATGTACTACGC
>JBEKED010000270.1:0-5335 GCA_050014035.1 Terriglobales bacterium | reverse complement strand
CAATTTTGGGGGCGAGCAAATCGTGGATAGCGATGTGCGCTTGCCTGTACCTTAGCTAACGGTGAATGCCAGAGGCGGCCGTACCACATCGAAAACCTCTGACATAATCGTTCGCGACGATTGGGCGCCGACTCCACACCCAAGAGGAGCGATCACGCCATACGCGGTCTAAATCCTGCACTACGAGCGCATCGATGCCGAATTCCTGGCAGGTGGCGTCTACGTTGCTGCCATCGGGAAGCACGAATAAGCCTGTCAGTTTCTTCACACGAACGGAGCAGAGAGCCGGATCACCGCCAAAGTCTGTCCCGCATTCCGCATCCCCGGCGGCGGCGTCATGGCGGGAATAGAGCGAGTGCAGGATTGTGTACTGCCGGGAGGGATTGCTTTGCAGGACGGCCGACGCAGGCAGTTGCGCATTGAGAACTTCGTAGGCTGAGCGCAGAGCATACGCCCGCTTGCCGAAGTGCCGGTCCAGATCCACCCAGGTTGATCCCTTGATGCCCACGCGATCGGCGAGAACCGGAAACATGCGCAACATGAATATCTGATAGGCGGTCCCGGCCATGCCTAGAAATAAGAGCATCGCCAGCACTCCACGAAGCCCCGAACGCAGCGCGGGTTGCGCGGGAAGGCCGGAAGGACGAAACCAATCATGAATAGTGACCCCATGAATCATGACCTCATGAATCATCGTCGCCGCCCACAGTAGCAGAATCAGTTGCGTTGGGAGAAAGCATCGTATCCCCAGGTCGTTGGTGCTGATGGTGCTCGAACGCATGAAGGTGCCGATCACGAAACTGGTGACGACCAGCGTCCATGCGGCTAGTTCGTTGGTGCTGGCCTCCACGCTGCCGCGGATGACCTGGCGCAGACGCAGGATGGCGACGGCGAGAAAGAATCCGAGTTCAAGCCCGTAGTTAATGGGTAGGAGCAGCACTTGGCCGACCGCCAGCGCGAGAGGCGTTTGGAATTGGATACCCATTTGGTGGAGTAAATAGATTCCGAGGGGAAACGGACGCAGCGCGAATCCTACAAAAGCTTCGCCGCTTCCGGGACCGCGAAGGCTAGCCAGGAAAGATAGGGCGCAGAGCAGGGCTAGCGCGCCGGCGGCCACGAACATGGCAAATTCCAGCCAGCCTTTGCGCAGGATCAACACCGGCAGCCAAAGGGCGATCGCAACCACAAAGGTGAAGGTGACGTAAACCGACATTCCCGCCGCGCTGGCAAAGGCCAGTCCCGCTACGATGACCGGCGCAGTAGCCCACCTGCGATGGATGTCGGCCTGATGGCGCAGCAGCAAGAAGGCGACGAAACACGCAATCAAGGCGGCGAGGTGATGTGGCACCCACAGCATGGAGTCCGCCCAGGAGGTGATCTGGACGTCGTTCCACCACTCCATATCCGCGGCCCAGAAATGGCGCGCGAGCCCGAGGTACAAGGTCGGCAAGATATCCAGGCCGGTGACCGCGAGTAGGCCAACCGCCAGTAAAGTTTTCCGCTCGATATCCGCGTGCAGTCGCACCAGGAACTTGAGGCCCAGTGCGATCGTGCAAATCAGGGCCACTCCGCACCAGACGACGCCGGAGTACACCACGTATCGCGGCGGCAAATGGAAAATCTTCATGGGCAGGCTGCAAAACAGCAACCACAAATAGTGATAGCGCAAAGGCGCCGTGGCGTTGGCAAAGAAAGGATTGCTCGGGGGAATCTGACGGGCGATCGCGACCGTCATGGCGGTGCGGGTGGAGTGATCGAAAGCGAGAATTGGGGGATAGAGTTCGTCGCCGATTTGCAGATCTACCATCGACCCGATGGCGACTATCACCCATAGCGCGATCAGGCCGAGACCGACCCAGGTGTATCTTGAAACCGCGCGCAAACTGGTACGCCGGATTTCCCTGGCTAAAAGCAGCGCGCAAGCGGCGAACCCGACGATATAGAACGCCGAAAGCCCGGGTTCGAAGAACCGCGCCAGTAGATAGGTAGGCATCGGGCAGATAGCGATGGAGAGCGGGAGTGCGAGAATCAAACGCAAAATCGGACGCCGCTGCCGGAATTCGAAGAGGTTGAAAGCCCATCCTGCGACATATCCGGGCGCGAGCACAAAGGGGAAAAGGGCTAGGCAGGCCTTGAGGATGCCCAGCATGTCGATCAGCGTGAAATTTCGCATGAAGGTCGGTCGTGCTCTAGGCGAGAGGTGGCTACGTTTCTGACTGGAACACGGGTCTCGACCCGCGCTACATGTTCACCCACGGCGCCCGCTTCGTGGTATTCGGCATCCTGATTCACTGCCCAGACGTTGTACTTGCGCTCACCTGCCAGAATGTTTTTGGCGGTCAGCATGGCCGTCATCATGGCGTGGTCCTGATTGTTGTACTTGTGCATTCCATTGCGGCCAACCAGGTGCAGCGTGGGACAGTTCTCGTCGAGGACCTTCCGAATTGTGTTTACATGCTGCTGATAGGTGTCGTCGTACACGGGATACGCTTTGGGTTGCCTTATTACGACGCCATCGACCACGTCCGCGCTGGCGGCTAGATTTACTTTTTGAATTTCGCGCGTCGCCAGATCGATCAGGTCGCGGTCGCTGGTGGTCCAAAGCCCATCGCCCTCGAAGCAGAAATATTCGAGACCATAGGAGCAATAGCCGGGATCGGGAACCATCTCGGGCGACCACGACTTGTAATTTTGCACGCGGCCAACCTGCACACTGGGATCGTGGATGTAGATCCAGTTGTCGGAGAAGCGGCCGCGGTCATGCACGATTAATCCGACAGTCAGGAAATCGCGATAGCGCAGCGAACGCGCCGCCTGTAGCGCAGACTCGGGAAGCTTTGGTTCGACCTGCGCGACCAGTTCGCGGATGGGCATGGATGAGATCAAGTGCTCGGCGCTGTACTTTTCTAAATCGCCGTTGGCAGTGCGCGCCGTGACTTGCCAGAGATTGGTCGTGGAGTCGAAGCGGCAGCCTACTACTCTGCGGCCTAGCAGCACTTCGCCTCCCAGTTTGCGGACTTTTTCCGCGCACGCTTCCCACATCATTCCCGGTCCGAGTCGTGGATAGCGGAAGGTGTCGATCAGCGTTTTCACAATCTGCTTGCGGTCTTTCGGTTTGCCGGTGAAAAGGGCGTGTTTGATGGCCGAACCTAACGATAGGCCCTTGATGCGTTGCGCCGCCCAATCGGCGGAGATCTCTTTGCAGCTCATCCCCCACACTTTTTCGGTGTAGGTCTTGAAGAAGATGCGGAAGAGGCGCTTGCCGAACTGGTTGGTGACCCAGTCTTCAAAGGTTTTCGGGTCGCGCGTGGGATTGAGGCGGGCGGCCATAAACGAGAGCATGCAGAGGGTCGACTCGATCAATCCGAGCTTCGACAGCGCCTCGAATGGCTTCAACGGATAGGTGTAGAACTGGCCACGATAATAAATGCGCGACGACCGGGGACGATCGAGCATGTCTGGGCCCGCAATCTCCGTCCAAAAGTCTTCTACCTCGTGGGATTTGGAGAAGAAGCGGTGGCCGCCGATATCGAAGCGGAAGTTTTTGTAATTTACGGTGCGAGAGATTCCTCCGACATATTGAGGGTCGCTCTCGAGGACGACCACCGGAGCTTGCTGCTTGGAGAGTTCGTAGGCCGCGGTGAGACCCGCCGGCCCGGCTCCGACAATGATTGCTTTGAGGATCGGTCGTTCCATAGTTGACGGTTCGGAGGATGCTCCGATTTGCGGACATTGAGGGGCAATTGCCTTGCCAGCCCAGCATAAGGACTAAGGGTAAGATTCGCAAGGTCTTGGAGCCTCGAACCAACAATGGAAGGCCAGGGGCAGAGGACGAAACGCGCCCTCAGCGGGGAGAATCACACGATTCGGGCGCTTTCCATCGCCAGACGGCTCGCACCTCGTTTTACAACTTATTGAAATCAGAACCGTAGGCGACAACGTTGGGCTAGTGGTAACCTTGGCAATTCCGATGCACTCCGGCTAGATTAAATCTGTGCGGTCTATCCGGACCTTTGCCTCGGAAACTGCACCAGTGCCTGCCAGGAGAATTTCGTGAAAGTTGTGATGCTGTGCGGAGGGCTCGGTACTCGCTTGCGCGAGGAAACGGAATACCGGCCTAAGCCCATGGTGGAAATCGGCGGCCGTCCGATTTTGTGGCACATCATGAAGTTGTATGCGCACAATGGTTTTACCGATTTTGTTTTCTGCCTCGGATACCGCGGCAACATGATCAAGGAATATTTCCTGAACTATGAGGCAATGAACAACGATTTTTCGCTTTGCCTCGGGCGGAATTCGAAGATCGAATATAAGAACGTCCACGGCGAGCAGGATTTTCAGGTCACCCTCGTCGATACCGGACCGAGCACGATGACGGGCGGTCGGGTGAAAAGAATTGAGAAGTACGTTGACGACGATCTCTTCATGCTGACCTATGGCGATGGCGTGAGCGACGTGGATATCCGAAAGCTGGTGGAGTTCCACAAAAGCCATGGGAAGCTGGCCACGGTCACGACCATTACGCCGAGTTCACGGTTCGGCGTGATCGACACCAACGCCGCTGGCCGCGTGACCAAGTTTAAAGAAAAGGCAAAGATTGCCGGGCGCGCCAGCGCGGGGTTTTTCGTGCTCAATCGTCGAGTGTTCGATTATCTTGGCGGCGACGATTGCATCTTCGAGAAGGAGCCGCTGGAACGGCTGGCCGACGAAGGACAGTTGATGGCTTATCAGCATGACGGCTTCTTTTATGCGATGGACACTTATCGCGAGTATGAGTACTTGAACCAGTTGTGGAGCGCGAAGCAGGCGCCCTGGAAGGTTTGGCAGGAATAATGAAGAATGGTTTCTGGCGTGACCGTGCTGTCTTTATTACTGGCGCCACGGGACTGGTGGGCGGATGGCTGACGAAACATCTGCTGGAACAGGGCGCGTCGATTACGGCGCTGGTACGGGACTGGGTTCCGGCCAGCGAATTTGTGCACCAGGGACTGGCAGAGCGCGTTAATGTCGTCCGCGGTGGCCTGAGCAGTCCTTATCTGCTGGAACGAGTGCTGGGTGAATACGAGATCGAAGTGGTTTTCCATCTTGCGGCACAGACGATTGTGGGCATCGCCAACCGCAATCCACTTTCAACTTTCGAGAGCAATGTACGCGGAACCTGGAATCTGCTGGAGGCTTGCCGGCGATCGCCGGTGGTGAAGTCGGTCATCCTTGCTTCTTCGGATAAGGCTTACGGCGACCAGACGGTGCTTCCTTATAAGGAAGATATGCCGTTGCAGGGGAAGCATCCTTACGACGTGAGCAAGTCTTGCGCCGACCTGATTGCGCAGTCCTA
>JBEKED010000269.1:0-5366 GCA_050014035.1 Terriglobales bacterium | reverse complement strand
CTCGGTTGGCGCGGTCAGCACATGCAACTCGATGCCTTCTTCTTTCGCGTGCTTCACCTCCTCAATACGGGCGGGCATCTCAGCTTCGCTGCGACGGTACAAAACGTACGCCTTTCCGGCACCCAGACGCAACGCCGAACGGATGGCATCGAGCGCCGTATTTCCGCCTCCGATCACCGCCACGTTCTTGCCACGGAAATCGAGCAGGGGCTCGTCGTATTTAGGAAATTCGTAAGCATGCATCAGGTTGATGCGAGTCAAAAATTCGTTGGCCGAGTACACTCCGTTCAGATGCTCGCCCGGAATGCCCATGAACTGCGGCAGGCCAGCGCCGGTGCCGATGAACACCGCATCGTAACCCTCTTCTTCAAGCAGTTCGTCGATGGTGACGGTGCGTCCGACGACGACATCGGTTTCAAACTCCACGCCCATGGCGCGCATATAGTCGACTTGCTGGCGAATGATTTTCTTCGGCAGCCGGAACTCTGGAATGCCGTACACGAGCACGCCGCCGACTTCGTGCAGCGCCTCGAAAACGTGCACTGCGTGGCCTTTCGTTACCAGATCGCCGGCTGCGGTCAGGCCTGATGGTCCACTGCCCACGATCGCGACTTTCTTCCCTGTCGGTGGCGCTTTCACGATCGTGCTGAGGTCGAAGTGTTGCTGCTCGTAGTCGGCTACGAAGCGCTCCAGGTATCCAATGCCGAGCGATTCGCCTTTTCTCTTGAGCAGACACGCGCCTTCGCAATGGTCTTCTTGCGGGCAGACGCGTCCGGTGATGGCGGGCAGCACGTTGTCTTCGCGGATTTTTGCGGCCGCCTCCATGTACTTGCCTTCTACGATCAACTGCACAAAGTCCTTCACCTTCACGCCTACCGGACAATCGCTCACGCACGTGGGCTTGGCGCATTCCAGGCAGCGGATGGCCTCCTGTCGCGCCAACTCCTCGGAATATCCAAGGTTGACTTCGGTAAATTCATGCGCCCGCACTGACGGCGCTTGCTCCGGCATATGCAGCCGTGGCATCTTGATGCGCTCGCGATTCGGTACCGGATTCTTCGACTTCGTCTTCACCTTCTCTTCCGTCTTCTCTGTGGTCATTACTTCGCCTCCAGTGCGCAGCCCGCCGTCACTACTTCGGTCGGAGCTTGTTTCGCTTCCGGTTTCTTGGCTTCCACTTGCTGTCGGTACTCGTCCATCGAGCGCTTTTCCGCGTCGCGGTACATGGCATTGCGCTGCACTAACACGGCAAAGTCAACGCGATGCGCGTCGAATTCCGGCCCGTCGACGCAGGCAAACTCGCTCTTGCCCTCGATCATCACGCGACAGCCACCGCACATGCCGGTGCCGTCGATCATGATGGGATTGAGGCTGACGAGGGTGCGAATTTTCTCCTTGCGCGTCATGTCCGCGACCGCTCGCATCATTGGAATCGGGCCCACGGCCAGGACTAGATCGATACGCGTTCCGTTTTCAATCAACTGCCGCAGCTTGTCAGTGACCAGCCCTTTGTCGGCGTAACTGCCGTCGTCGGTGGTGACGAAAACTGTGTCGCTCACTTTCTTCATCTCGTCTTCGAGGATGACCAGATCTTTGTTTCGTCCTCCGATAATGGAGATCACCTTGTTGCCGGCGCGCTTCATGGCCGCGGCCGTGGGATACGCCATGGCCGTTCCGACGCCGCCTCCGATTGCCACCACCGTACCGTAGCTTGCGATTTCCGAAGGCTTGCCCAGCGGCCCGACGACATCGAGAATGCTGTCTCCGGTTTCGAGAGAATTGAGCAGGTTGGTGGTCTTGCCGATGGATTGCACCACGATGTTGACGGTGCCGTGTTCCGGGTCGGATTTCTCGATGGTCAGCGGGATGCGCTCGCCTTGCTCGCAAATCCGCAGGATGACGAACTGTCCGGGGCGCTGCTTGCGCGCGATCCGGGGCGCCTCGATGACAAAACGCTTGATTCCAGGAGCGATGAATTGGGCGTGAACGATTTTGAACACTGGGCCTCCCGACGAATGCCGCCTACTATTGTGGCGGTCTGGCTGCCGACAGGCTGTGACTAAGATCACATAGAGGTGTGTCGGACGCAGGGATCGGGCAAGTCATCGGGCCATCGGGTCATCGAAGTTCAAGGGCCTTCGATCTTAGATGGCCAGATGACCCGATGGCCCGATCACCCGATCCACAGATGGCGATGACCATACGGTGAGGTGACCCGATCAACGTTCAGTGTTAAACGTTAGAGGAGTTATGCCCCAGCCCCTGATCCTCGTCGCCACTCCTTGTTTTGGCGGCGTGGTTGCGCAGAGTTACATGTTGTCGGTGATTCGGCTCATAAGCTATGGGAAATCCGCGGGCTTCGACGTGTCGCTATCCTTGCTGGGCTATGACGCCCTGATCTCGCGAGCACGCAGCACCCTGGTTGCCGCCTTTCTCGACAATTCCGCGGCCACGCATTTGCTTTTCGTCGATGCCGATATTGGGTTCGAGCCGCGGCAGGTCGAGCGCTTGCTGCGATTTGATAGAGACTTCGCCGGCGCGCTCTATCCGCTCAAGTCGATCGATTGGGATTTCATTCCGCAACGCTGTGTTGAGCGCGGCGAAAGCGTGCAACAGGCGGCACTGTCTTATGTTGGAACCTTCTGCCCGGAGGCAGAGCGCAAGCAGGAAGGGGATTTTGCGACCGGAATTTATGCTGGCGGCGGCTTTCAGTTGATCCGCCGCGGGGCGCTGGAGCGGATGATTGCCGCGTATCCCGAAACCCATTTTAGCCGGGTGCATAGTATGCCAATCTCCGGCACGCGCGGGGATGCGGCGCAGAGTTCCAATCTTTATGCGCTGTTCGATTGCATCATCGACCCTGAGACCGGGGCGTACCTGAGCGAGGATTATTCCTTTTGTCTGCGCTGGCGGAAGATCGGCGGCGAGATCTGGCTTGATGGCGCGAGTCGGCTAACGCACACCGGCCCCTACGAATTTGTCGGCGACCATTCCGCGCGCCTCCATGGATTGAAGCCGGGAGTGCGCTGATGACACCCGTTCCAGACAGGCTGCCGGGCGACCACGCGATCTTCCTGCATTCCAGTTGGCGCGCGGCGAGCACCTACGTGTGGGCGAAGTTTCGCCAGCGGCACGATACTTACTGCTACTTCGAACCGCTCAACGAACATCTCTTCCGCTTGACGCCGGAAGTTGTCGATCGCTTTGTTCCGTGGTCGTTTGCCAATCACCCGCCGCTCGACGCCCCGTATCTGGAAGAGTTTCGTCCGCTGCTCGGCAGGAACGGCGCGGGCAGCGGAATTCCTGGTTTTCCCCCACATCTCACGTTCGGGCGCTACTGCGCCACCAGCGATGACTCTTTGCCGGAGTTGGAAAACTATCTTGCCGATTTGGCCGGCCTCGCCGCACACCGCGGACGCCGCCCTGTCTTCGGATTCGTGCGCACCGATATGAGAGTGGCTTGGTTCCGTGCCCGCATGGCCGGCGTGCACATCTTCATCCGCCGCGAACCGCGCCGCCAGTTTTTGTCGATGTTGCGTCAGGCCGTGCAGGGCAATCCTTATTTTCTGCAACGCGGCCCGGTGATTCTCCGCCATAACCTCGACGCGCCCGCCTTGGCGCCGCTGCTCTCGGCAATTGACTTGCCGGCTTTGCCCGACTCGCCCGGCCTGCGCGACGCCTTCCTCACGAAGCGTGTAGACGAAAAACTGTTGCGGTCGCTCTACTTCATTTTCTATTTTTTGTGGCGTATCGCCCGGCAGGTCGGCGAGCCGCAATGTCATCTCGCGATCGATATCGACCGACTCAGCCAAGACGACTGCTATCGCCGCGACATTGAAATTCGCCTCGGCGATCTGGTGGGCATGGCCATCTCTTTCAGCGACTGCCGGGTCGAACGTTATGATGACAGCCTGCGATGGGCGGCTCGCCAATTCGGGGCTTTGGAGCGGGAGATCGAATCGCTTGCAAGCCGGCCCCTGCTGAATTGTTCATCCAATTAAAATAGTTTTCATGCAGAACGCAACGCCTGCGGCCCTTGCCGTGCTCGTGCTTGAACTCGCGCCGGCAGCCGTGTTTGGATTGGCCGGGGAACGCGTGGGAAAAGCAGTTGCTCGCTGGCCTGCAGCGACCCGTACCGCATTACCTGTACTTTGCGCTTTGCCTTACGTTTTAATTTCCTATTCGCACCAGATGTTTTCCTGGGAATGGTGCGCTCTCTACGCGATTCTTCCGGTCGCGATCGCCTGGCTGCTGACGCAGGCCACTGTCGCCGATCCTGAACAACGCGGCAATTGGCGGGATGCCATCATTTTGCTGACGCTCGGCCTGGCGGTTGATCTGCGCTGGTTCGAGCGGGCGTGGCCGAACGGGCTTGAGGGATGGGGGAAACTGCTTCTCGTCGATGCGGGCTTGTATGGATTCGTCGCCATCCGGCAACTCAGCGGCACTGGCTTTGACTTTCACTTTCACTGGAGCGACTGGAAAACCGGGCTGCGGGAACTGGTTCTTTTTGCGCCGCTGGTTCTCGGGCTCGGATTGGCGCTGGGATTTCTCCATCCGCATGGTCACGCTTTGCGGTTGTCGTTCATTCGGACGATGATTCCGACTTGGATCTATATTTTCATTTTCATCGCCGTTCCCGAGGAACTTTTCTTTCGCGCGTGGGTCCAGAATCTGCTCGAACGGCGCGTCGGACGGCGCTGGGCGCTGGGGATTACCGCGGTGTTGTTTGGCCTCTCCCATTTCAACAAACGGTCGGCGCACTTCAACTGGCGCTACGTCATCCTGGCGAGCATCGCTGGAATTTTTTATGGGCGAGCATGGCGCGAGCAACGCCGCGTGCCAGCCTCGGCAATCACGCATGCCAGCGTGGATGCAATCTGGTCGTTCTGGTTTTAGGGCGTTCGCGTAGGGACAGACGCCCTCGGATCCATGGGAAAATACAGAAATGAGTGAAATGGCGGTTGAGCCGAAAACCTACACTGCGGTCGCGACTGCCTTCCGCTGGTACTTCGTTTGGAGCCAGATCGTCGTCGTGTTTCTTTTCCTGGAGCTTGCCATCTGGGCGTCGACGGTCGAGATTCGGAACCGCTGGGCCGCCATCTCGGCGATCACGATCCTGGTTCTGGTCGTGACAGACTTGTTGATGGATCGGTCAGGCGCGCTGCGGCCGTCGTGGGCGTCGCTTCATCGGCTTGGCCTCGGGATGCCGAAAGTGGCTGACGCCGGCGTCGTGCTGGGAATCGGGTTTGCCGCGCTACTCTTCATGATTCTTCTTGTCCGCGCGTTGGGAGGCCAGATTCCCGCCAATCCTACCTGGTTCCCGAATCTGCGGTTGACTTGGGGATATGTGGTCTGGTCCTTCA
>JBEKED010000268.1:0-13146 GCA_050014035.1 Terriglobales bacterium | reverse complement strand
GTCGGTTTTTTCGTTGGTTTCCAGCTAACATCTTAAAATAAATGCTTTAGCCTTAATAACGGGCTGGTGGCGGACGCGAGCGTTCCCGGACAGGAGTGTCCGCGTTACACGGGCCGTCTTCCGCCCTAAATTGCCATTCAGACTAGCCCTGCCGCTTGAGCGCTCGGTCTAGCGTTTGGTCGAGGGCGGCTTTGGCTTTTTCGTAATCCTCGGGGGTGATCTTGCCTTGCTTGCGTTCTACTTCGAGTTGGAAGAGCTCTTCTTTTAAAGCTTCGAGCAGCATCGACGGCTTTGCCGCCGGCGCCGCGGACGGTGGGGACGGACGGGACGTTGTGGCAGGACTGCTTGGTACCGCGGGGCTCGCGGAGGCCGTTGCTACAGGGGGCGAGGGCGAGTTTTGACGTTTTGTCACTATCCATCCGCCAATCGCTAGCAGTAAGGCAAATCCACCTAGGATGGGCCAGCGATATTGCTGCAGAGCATCGGGGGCGTCGATGGGCGCGCCTAGTCCGCCGCCGGGGCGGTTGTCGTTAGCATTAGCATTAGCACCGGAACGATTGTCGCGTCCCTGGGGCTGCGCCTGCTCTTGTTGGGCTGCGCCTGAGGCGGTTTCGCCGGGAGACTCGGTAATGACTCCGTTGCCTTTCAGAGTGAAGGCCAGCGGCTGACCCGGCTTGGTCTGTTGAGCGACTTCTACCTGGCTGTCACCCTGAGTGGGATCCTGCATGGATTGGAAACTGGACGGATTTGCTGCGGTGAACTGCATGGTCTTGGGAAGAACTATGACGAGGTGCGCGGCGGGGTAGAGCGGCTTGGGATCGATTTTGATCTCGCCGGAGTAGGGCAGGGTGAACTCTACCTGAAACTGCGTTTCTCCGGGACGCAGCGGAAAGACCAGCGCATAGCGGTTTTTATCGGATTCGGGCTTGGCTTCAGCGGGGATAGGCTGGCCATTCGGCGAGCGGGCCTGAATCTGTTCAATTTTTGCGCCGGGGGGGAGATAGAACTCGAAGTTGTGGTCGTTCATCTGCGTCTTGGCGGGAGAAGATGTGTTGCTGACTACGAACAGGCGGATGCCTTGCATGGATCCGCTGTCGGCCTGGAAGCGGAGGACGTCGGCGGTGACACTAAGATCGGCGACCTTGGTGGCAACGTCGTAGACGCTCACGTCGGCTGTGTTGACTCCGGGAGGAGCCATTTGATGATAGTTGACTCCCTGATGGACGGCGCGGATGAGGTGCGGTCCGGGGACGGTGATTTTGAAACTGAATTTTCCGGCGCTGTCGGCTTTGGTGGTGCCGCCCACATCCATGCCGTTGGCCAGGTTGATTAGGATGACTTCGTCTCCGGCGGCGGGCTTGTTGGTGGTGCCGTTGGTTACGGTGCCGGTTAGGGTCTGGGCGGCGGATGAGCCTAGGGCCAATGCGAGAATAGCGGCCAATATCGTGAACCGTGCGGGTTTCGTCAAATCAACTCCTTTGGATCGGTGCGACAAATGAAGCCCAGTATACGAATGCAATGCTCCTATAAAGTTTCCGAATTGCTAGCTATGCGACCGAGACTTCGCACCCATTGTTGCCCACAGTCGACGCGAGCGGGTTGCTCATACGATGGTCAGTTCTCGGGAGGTTGAACTCCTCTCTTGTAGAAGTGTTCTTTGATCAACCCATGGATTTCGAGTAACTCGCAGGCAGCCGTATTTGACAAAAGAGGGATCACTCCATCCAACCCCCCTAACACCACGCTCGAGGCTATCGACAAAGCCGTTCTATGCATGATCTTCGAACACACCTTAAACATGGGAGCGAACTCTTCGCTCCGGTTTACTAGCTTCGCAATCTCTCCAGACCTCTTCGGTATAGTATTCTCCTTAATACCAAACTCGGCGATTAGTTGTTTGAACATTTCGGCTTCTGCGTCTGTAGCATTGGTTTGTGCGCCATGCCCGTTCTCTCTTCGGAGCACTCCTTTTAAAGCTTCTTTTCTCTGGCCGTCGAATTGTTCAATCACTTCCGACAATCCAGAGAGGAGTTTGGAATGTGTTGCCTTGTGCCATTTGGACATTTCTTCATAAAACTCCTTCGAATCAATCACGAAGTCGTTCTTAAAATCGATCGCATTATTTATCGAAGTCAGCGCATACTTAGCGATCACTTTCAGCTCTAGCAGATTACGGCAGCTCCATGCCGCCAGATACGGCGACTTCTGTTTCGTGCCGATTTCTACGTACCTGAAATCGAGCAGTGCAGAGTTGAGGATTCCTAGCAACAGGTTTCGGAACCAAATGTGTTCATCGCTAACGGTGGCGTCCCGAATACTCACGGCCAATTCGCGCACCGTTTCAAGAGCTTGGGACATCGCTTCGTCTATGTCATCGCTGACGAAATCGTCATTACCATTTGCGCGTTGCATGCTAATGCCTATGCTCCAGCCGCGCGATTTCCGCCATGATCGCGGCCGCTTCCTCTTCAAGCGAGGTGCGCACTCTATTTCGGAGCGCTGATCGCATGTTCGAGGGTCAGACGAATGAACCGTTGATAGGGCAGACCGGCGCGCGCGGCACGCTTGCGAACCGCGTCGAAAAGTTCCTCGGACAAACGCAGATTGATGGACTTGTCTTTGCGCTTGATCTCGAAACGGACCAACTGCGCTCCGGAAAGATCGTATTGCGAAAGGTCGGCGCGGTCAACGAAGGCCGCGGCGGCACGGTCGCTTTTAAAGGCCGGGATTTTCTTTTTCGAAGGCATCAATCTCCTTTTTGTGCATGTAGCGGGCGCTTATGGGCCGGATCAGAAGGTCTTCGTTCTTGCTTTGGCGCCGAAGCGTGAAAATGATGAATACGCCGCGCCCTTTCTCCGTCCGGCCTATGGCGCGAAAGCGATTTTCCCGCTGCGAGTGGGCTGCGTCGGGGAGGATGGCCAGGGGGCGGGCAAAAAGGCCTTCAATGTCGGCGACAGAAAGGCCATGCTTTTCACATTTTGCGCGGTTGGCACGGTCCCAGTCGAAGCCATTCGCCTGCAAAGTCATGGTAGCAGATCAGGTATGCAATTGTATAGGCATAGCTATTAAGCCGGGCATGAAGCAACCTGCTCCAGGCGGGCGATCTCGGCCATGAGTGCGGCCGCTTCTTCTTCTAGCGAGTTGCGCATCGATTGATAATCCACGTCGGGGACTTTGCCTGCTTTGTATTCGAAATTCAGATCGCGGAGGTTTTCGTAGACGGCTTCCTTGCGCTCGCGGAGATAGCCTAGACGGGTTTTTTCTTCTCCGGCGTAGACTTCTCCGGGAAAGAAGAAAACGTAGTAGAGGCGCGGCCCGGCTGAACAGTTTGCTGAAAAACTCGATCAGTCGGCGCAGTCGTCCCCCAGCGGCTAAAGCCAGCGCTCAAAATAAGACAGGTATCGCAGCGGTGAACCGCTGCGCCACCCAAAAGCAAGAACAAAAGCGAGTTTTTCTGCAAACTGTGAAACCGGACCTTTTCAAAGCTTGCTTCCCTCAACTCCATCGTAGATCGCGGCTTTTCGTGGACAGGAGTGTCCGCGCCACAGTTTCCGTGGGCGGGGGTAGGGGTGCTTCGACTGCGGTTGAGCTCCGCGATTGCGAAGCTCAATCCTCGCTCAGCATGACACGATTGTGGAGACGACATCAAAGGAATCATAGGTCGGTCTCCCGGCGGGCTTTGCGGCGGAACTCGTCTAGTTCACGGCCTTGCGGGATGACGATGCCATCGGCCAGGGCGGGTTCGGGGCGGTTCTTCCAGGAGCGCACGATGTGAACTGCCAGGGCTACGCCGAGCGCTAAGACTAAGAAGGGCATGATCCAGGCTACGCGATTGAAGCCGGTCGCGGTGGGCGCGGCGATTACGGTCGGTCCATATTCCTGCACGAAGCCTTGCAGGATGAGGTCGTCATTATTGCTGCCGCCCTTGTCGAGCGCGGCTTGCAGTTGATCGCGCATCTTGTCGGAAGACTTGCAGCCTACGTGGTTGCATTCGAGGAGGACCTGGCCGCATCCGCAGGTGCACATCATGCGATGGCCGAGATCTTTGAAGCGGGCGCTGTCGTCTCCCGCGCCCATGAAGAAGATTACCGCGAGCGTGAGCGTGGCGACTTGCAGCCAACGACGCGGGGAGTTTCTCAGTCTGCGGAAAAAAGCAGGTCCTTCGCTTCGCTCAGGATGACAACGCGTAACATCAGGATGACAACTAGTAATAGAGGTCGAGGTCTTCATCTTAGTCACCTGCTCCCACGTGCGCTGGCTCGCGAACGGGAGTGGTCGCGGTTACGCGCACGGCTGCAGCGTTGGGGACTAGCGCTATGATCGTGCCGAAGACCATGATGATCAGGCCGATCCAGATCCAGGGGACCAGCGGGTTCAAGTGCGCTTTGATAATTGGTTTGCCCGTGGTCTCGTTCTTGCCTTCGTAGACCAGATAGACGTCGGTGACCAAAAATAAATCCTCGCGGAAGCTGGGGTAAATGCGTGGGAGAGTCTGCGGCTGTCCGCTGGCTTTGTAGAAGCGGCGCTCGGGATACATGGTCGTGATCTGCTTGCCGCCTCGGAATACGTTGATGATCGCCCACTCGTTGGCGTAGTTGGGATTGTCGTCTTGCGTGTAGGACTGGCAGACCAGAGTGTAGGGGCCGATGTTGATCTTGTCGCCAAAGCCCATTTCTTTTTCAACTTCTTTGTTGAACGGAGTTCCGAGGATTCCGATGATCACGAGCGCAACGCCGAAGTGAACGACGTACCCGCCGTAGCGGCGCGTGTTGCGGTGGTAGAGGTGGATCATGGCCGAAAACAAATTCATCTGGCTCTTACCGGCGATTACGCGGCCTCCGCGAACGAACTCGGAGATTACGGTGAAAATCACGAGGGCGGAGAGAATGGCGGCCATGGTTGCGTAGAAATACGAGGGGTCTTCCCAGGGGCGAACGCCGAAGAGAATCATCATTCCGCCGACGGCGACTGATCCAATCGCAGGGAAGAGGAAGTTTCTTTTGAGGCTTTCGATGGAAGTCTTGCGCCAGGCGAGGAGCGGTCCGACGGCGGTGAGCAAGAGGAGCAGCAAGGCGACCGGAATGGCCACGCGATTGAAAAACGGCGGGCCGACGGTGACTTTGTGTCCCTGCACGAATTCGGACAGGATGGGAAAAAACGTGCCCCACAGAATGGTGAAGCAGACTACGAGCAGAAGTAAATTGTTGAACAGGAAACTGGATTCGCGGGAAACCAGGGACTCCAGCTTGTGCTCGCTCTTAAGATTCGAGCGGTTCGCGATGAGGAAATAAGTGCAGACCGCCGTGCTTAATCCTATGAAGACCAGAAACCAGGTGCCGATCGAGGATTGCGCGAAAGCGTGCACTGAACTGATCACACCCGAACGGGTTAGAAAAGTGCCGAGCATGGAGAGTTCGAAGGTCGCGAAGATGAGCGCCATGTTCCAGACTTTCAACATGCCGCGTTTTTCCTGCATCATGACGGAATGCAGAAAGGCTGTGCCGGTGAGCCAAGGCATGAGCGAGGCATTTTCGACTGGGTCCCAACCCCAGTAACCGCCCCATCCGAGGACGGCGTAGGCCCAGTGCGCGCCGAGAAAGACGCCGACGGTGAGGAAGCACCAAGTCACCATGGTCCAGCGGCGGGTGATGTGAATCCATTTTTCGCCGGGATATTTCATGATGAGCGCGCCCAAGGCAAAGGCGAAGGGCACGGTGAAGCCGACGTAACCGAGATAGAGCATGGGCGGATGAATGACCATCTCGGGATACTGCAGAAGAGGATTCAGTCCGGTGCCGTCGGCGGGCAGCGCGCCCTGTTCGATGGCAAACGGGTGCGCGGCAAAATTCAAAATTAGCAGAAAGAAGATCTGGACGGAGGCGATAATTACTGACGCGTAGGCGAACAAACGCTGATCGGTTTTGTAGCGCAAGCGAAGAACGAAGCCATATCCGGCGAGGAGCAACGACCAGAACAGCAGCGAACCTTCCTGGCCCGACCACAGCACGGCGAACTTGTAGGCGGCGGGCAGGTCGCGATTGCTGTGATGGAAGATGTAGGCGATAGAGAAATCGTCGTTGAAGGCGGCCAGCACCAGAACGATGCCGGCGAGCAGGACGGCGGCGAAAGTGGCGATTCCAGCGCGGCGGGCAGTCTCGCCGAGGCGAGCCGAAGCGGCATCTTTCCCGAAGAGCGCGACGAAGCCGGCGAGGAAAGAATACGCACTCAGGCCGAGCGCCAGCATGAGCGCAAAGCTGCCAATTTGAGACATTGCAGGGAACCCCACAGTACCCAGCTTATTTTTTCAGAGAAGTGGGCGGTATGCAAACCAGCGGACGCTTGGAGGTGCGGGCGCGAGGTAGAGGTCCTTCCCCTTCGGCAAGCTCAGGGTCAGAATGACACGCGATCTTAATAACGCGCATCATGCAGTGCATCCAAGGCACTGAAGCGCAACCTAACGCGACTTCTCCAGGGGATAGCCCTTTTCGCGCCAATCGCGAATTCCGCCATCCATGGAGATGACATTCGTGTAGCCCATTTTTTGCAGATTATCGGCGGCGAGTGCTGAACGGAACCCGCCGCCGCAATAGAGCACGAGTTCAGTTTGCAGATCGGGATATTTGCCCTCGATGTCGCGCTCGATAATGCCTTTGCCCAGGTGGACGGCTCCGGGGAGGTGGTCGGCGTCGAATTCGCGGTCTTCGCGGACGTCGACCAAGATAACTTTTTCGCCGCGATCGAGTCGGGCTTTAACTGCGTCAACGTTGGTTTCGCGAACCCGGCTCTTGGCGTCGTCGACAATTTTCAAAAAACGCGGTGGATGCTGATGGGCCATGGGATTTTGTAATATCCTAATTTTGCAATTTCGTAATTGGAAAGCAACTCACTCCAGACTTGGCCCGCGGCTCAAGCGTGCATTATGGAACGACCGAGCTGCCACATTCTAGCAGGCTGCTGAAAAACTCGGTTGCTCGCCGCGTCGCTCCGTCAGCGGCTAAAGCCGGCACCGAAAAAAGGCGTTTATCGCAGCGGTAAACCGCTGCGCCACCCAAAAGCAAGAGCAAAGGCCAGTTCGTCAGCAAACCGCTAGATTACTAACTTACCAAATTGCAAAATTTCCAAATTTCCGCGAGCATGTATTTTGCGATTTTGTAATCCGATTCTGCGGAACTATGACCCTCATCATTCGCCAATCGCGCATTCACTCCTATGGTTGCTATACGGCGCGTCCGATTCGGAAAGGCACGCGGATCGTGGAATACGTGGGAGAGTACCTGACCTGTGAACAGGCCGACGATCTTTACGACGATTTTGAGAACACGTATTTATTCGGCTTGGACGGCGGCAAACGCATCATCGACGGGTTTGGTGTGGCCGCCTTCGTCAACCATTCCTGCCAGCCGAATTGCGAGACCGATCAGATTGCGGGCAAGATGTGGATTATTGCCTTGCGCGATATTGAGGCCGGAGAAGAATTGACCTACGACTACAACCTTTACGATGGTGAGGATGACGCGCCCTGTTTATGCGGTGCGCCGCGCTGTCGAAGAAGTCTGTATTCGATGAGCCACCTGCGCAAACTGGCGAAGAAGCGAGCGAAAGCAGCAGCGGCGGCTGCCGCATCGTAAGCACGTCACCGAGGCGCGGCGTTTTCCGATGCTACAATCATTCTTCCGATCGCTCGTTCTTCCGATCGTATTCGCGAATCCGGTCTTTCGATCGCATTCGCGGATCTGGAGTTCACCGAACCCATGATCGCGAGAGCTCTTCATCGTGCGCCAGAGAGCGAAAGCGCGCTGTTGGCCTGGCCGATCGCGTGCGGCAGTGCGGTCGCTGACCGGACGCGTCCGCTGAGTTTTTCCGACGGGATTCTGCGGGTGGAAGTTGCCGATGCAGGATGGCGGCGGGAACTCGCCCACCTGGCGCCGCGTTACTTAGCCCTGATCAACAGGTACTCTGCGGCGTCCGTCAAGCGAATTGAATTTGTGGTGAAGGCGTAGAGGCTGCATTTTCGCGGTGAACTGCAGATCCCTCGCTGCGCTCGGGATGACAAACTTTTGAAGGTGGAATGCCACACATATTTGGAAGGTGGAAAGACGCACGTATATAGTGCGACCTCATGAAAGTTACCGACAAAGACGTTGTGTATGTGGCTGACTTGGCCAACCTCGAGTTGACCGGGGAAGAGCGTGCGCACATGCTGCGCGATTTGAACTCCATTCTTGAATATGTGGCGCGGCTCGGCGAACTGGAAACCGATAAGGTTGCGCCCATGGCTCAGGTTTCCGACCGCTATGGCAAAGACAAAGACAACGACGAGTTGCGGCAGGGAAGCGAGCGCTTCGCCTACGCCATCCGGGACGACGTGAAAGACGGGCTACGCAAATCGCTGCCGCACGATGTTGCCATGAAGAATGCTCCCGACACGGACGGCACTTTTTTCGAAGTGCCGAAGGTGATTGAGAGATAGCGGTCGAGAGCAAGCGCCGGCAGCGATGATTGATGCCATGACGATTGATGATGTTCGGACGAAGATCGCAGAGCGGCAGACGAGTGCGACCGCGCTGGCTCGGGATTGCTATACGCGGATCAGAAAAGAAGATCCCGAGATTGGCGCGTTTTTGACATTGTGCGAAGAGCGCGCGCTGGCGCAGGCGGGGCGTATCGACGCGCTGGCCGCGGCAGGGAAACCTTTGCCGCCGCTGGCGGGAGTTCCGATTGCGATCAAGGACGTTATGGTGACGTCGGGCGTGCGCACTACCGCCGGCTCGAAGATCCTAGAAAATTTTATTCCGCCGTATGACTGCACGTCCGTCGCTCGCCTGGAAACGGCGGGCGCGGTTGTTCTGGGCAAGCTCAACTGCGATGAGTTTGCCATGGGGTCATCCACCGAGAACTCGGCGTATCGGCCAGTGCACAATCCACACGATAAGAGCCGCGTGCCGGGCGGATCGTCCGGCGGATCGGCGGCCGCGGTGGCGGCGGAGATGGCTATGGCAACGCTGGGCTCCGATACGGGTGGATCAATTCGCCAGCCGGCGTCGTTTTGCGGCGTGGTCGGGTTGAAGCCCACTTACGGACGCGTGTCGCGCTACGGCTTGATTGCGTTTGCTTCGTCGCTTGATCACGTTGGGCCGTTCGCAAAAACCGTGAAGGAAGTTGCGCTGGTGCTGCGCACGATTGCGGGCCGCGATCCCATGGATTCAACTTCCTCGGAAGTGCCCGTGCCCGACTATGTGGCTGAACTTGAGAAGCCGGTGAAGGGCTTGAAAGTTGGAATGGCTAAAGAATACTTCGGCGCGGGGCTCGATGCTGAGGTGCGCGCGGCGGTTGAGGGCGCGATTCAGAAGCTGGCTGAGTTGGGATGCGAAGTCGTGCCCGTTTCGTTGCCGCACACCGAGTATGCGATTCCCACGTATTACATTGTGGCTACGGCGGAAGCTTCGGCGAACTTGGCGCGCTATGACGGTGTGCGCTACGGCTTCAGGGCCAAGGCCAACACGCTTTCTGAAATGTATCGCCAGACCCGTGACGGCGGATTCGGCATGGAGGTCAAGCGGCGCATTATGCTTGGTACTTATGCGCTGAGCGCGGGTTACTATGACGCTTACTATCTGAAGGCGCAGAAGGTGCGCACGCTCTTGACTCGCGACTTCGACGAGGCTTTTAAAAAAGTGGATGTGATTGCCGCGCCGACTTGCCCTACTCCAGCGTTCAAGTTAGGGGAGAAGGTGAATGATCCGCTGGCTATGTATCTTGCCGATATCTATACGGTGACCGCTAATCTGGCGGGGATTCCCGGGATTTCAGTTCCGTGCGGCGAGAATCATGAGAAGCTGCCGATTGGGTTGCAGTTGTTTGCTCGGCACTTTGACGAGGCTACGCTCCTGTGCATAGCGCACGCGTACGAGCGAAGTCGCTAGTTGCCCGCGCTTCATCTTCCGTCGTTTGCCAAGTCGATAGAAGCGTCGCTAGTCGTGGCCCGTCGCCCGTCATAAGCGTGCCCCGACAGGAGGCCAGGCACGAACTGGCATCGATCCGGTCCGTTCTAATTCTGCGGTGTCAGGCTAAACACCACGCCTTCCCCATACGAACCCTGCGGAGCATCGCCATAAGATGTCGTCAGCCCCCACAAGCTTCCGTCCGCGGCAGAAATAAGGTCGTCCGGATAACCGCCGACCGAGGATGTCTGCGAGAACGGGGTTAGAGTCTGGATCAGGCTTCCGTCGGCAGGGGAGAAAGTCAGGAGTTCTCCGTAACCAGCCGCTGCTCCGCTCTGTTCCATCCACAAGTTTCCGTCGCTGCCCAGCACCAACCCGCTGGTGGTTCCGGCAAACACATTTTGAAGGGCCGGAAACACAACCAGATTGCTGCCGTCTGGTTGAATTTCGAATAAGCCCGTACCTTGCCCTAACACTCCATAAACCCCATAGAGGTTCCCGTTGGCGCCGAAAACAAGGGAGGCAGCCGCGCCCGCGAAGTGGTCGACGCCCTTCGGCAGCTTCAGATGAATGCTGTGCATCTTCCTAGTAGTTTCGTTGTAAATGGACAAATTTCCCCCGACCGTCCAATACAGCATCCCGTTGCTCCCGGCAACCGGGTTGGATGGTGCTCTCCGCGTCACTTTCACAATCTTGTATGCACCAGACGCAACGTCCACGCCAAAAATTGACCCGCATTCGCACTCTGAGGCGTTGGCGTAGAACGTCGCGCCGTAGACAACGCCGTTGGCGCCGGCCGCCATTCCCAGCGGGTCGTACGCATCACCGCAGCTGGGACAAAAAGAATGAATCAACTGGAACCCAGACCCGTCGCGGTTGAGCCGGAAAACAGTGCCGGCATTGTTCGCTCCGCCGAGGTCAGTTTCGCCATACAGCATGCCATCCGAACCTTCCACCAGTTGAACCGGATCTTGTCCATTGGGAAAGTTGTTTCCCTGCCCCAGTTCGAATTCATACAACACAGTGAAGGTACCTGAAGACGTAAGTGAAAACACCAATCCACCAGCTTCTTCCGGTTGCTGCAGGGTTTCGCTGGCGACGCCATAGAAGTTTCCATCCGATCCCTGAATGATCGAAGTAGGCACGCCGCCGTTGGGGCAGCCGCCTTGACCCTCGTCACCATTGCACACAAAAGTGTGGACAGGCACCGGTTGCTGAGCGGCAGCGTAAACCGTCGAGACGATGGACAAAATCGAAATCGCAAACAGAGTTTTCGCGCTCATGGATTCCACCTTATTGGTTGGCCAAGGGAGATGACAGTCAGTTGGCCTACGCAAGACTTGTATTCCGGTTCCGATTCCAAGTTGTCAGAAAGATGTAAACAAAGTGTAAACAATCGCCGCGTGCAGGGTACCGAATATGGGTTCAAGTTCGCCTCGACCACTGGGAGAACCGATTGGAGACCCGCGATGTAATCGGCATCATCGATCGCCATGCTTTCATTCTCACCTTGCCCGGCCTTACAAGAGCTTGTAGTAGGTTTCCCCAGCACACGCTTTGCATAGCACTCGACCGTCGCGCGCCACCTCGCGGCGGAAATTAATTCCTTCACCGCACTCGGCGCAGACTATGCGCTCGCCTTTGTATCCGGGGAATTCCTCGGTGGGGAGTTCGACCTTTACCCACTGTGCCGTGAATAGGTCGTCCTCCGCGATTTCGCGATAGGCCAGCATCTGCTGCTGGTTCTTGCTTTCGATTTCAGGATGCATTGTGCGCGCCAGCGCCTTGGAGGATTCTTTTGCGGCGATGCGGATCGCGCGGTACCAGTGGTCCGCAGAATTTGCAGCACCGTTCAAGGATGGCGACTGTTGTCCGTCAGCGGCTAGAGCCGCATTGGTCAAAGCTTGAGACGGCACGACTAAAGTCGTGCCCTTCCCGTCCTCGCCGACGTGCGAAGCGAGATCGACGAAGGTCGCGGCCATCTTTCCCCAGTCGCGAAATTTCAGAGCGCGCTTGCCGAGGCGGCATCCGGTGACAACGGCTATGGCGTCGGTGGCGCAACGGTCGATTTCGACGAAGGTGACCAGACGCTTGCGGTCTTCTTTATTGCGGCGCGGGTCTTCGATGCCGAGCTTCGCGAGGCCCAGCATGGCCAGGCGCACGCCGAGGACCTGTCCAGCGCAGAGATGGCCGTGGGCCTGTTCGGCTTCGCGGAGGTAGTCGTAGAGGGAGAGCATTTTGTAATTTGGACATTGTAGTCGCGGAGCCATGACCATGGAAACGCGCTTCGGGGAGAACGCCTCGCAGGCCCGGATGGAGTAGTCGGCTGCGTAGGGGGCCTTCGACTCCGCATGCCCTGCGTTTGTCGCAGGGCATGCTCCGCTCAGGGTGACAATCGTTTTGAAAGCCGGCAAGATGCCGACCCTACTTTCTTCTCCAGCGGACTCCGTCTCTTGTGTTCTCTACGATGATGCCGGCGGCGGTTAGTTCGGCGCGCAACGTGTCGGAAGTTTTAAAGTTGCGCGCTTTTCGCGCTGCTTCCATTCCGGCGAGTTTTTGGTTGACTTGTTCGTCTGCGAGTTGGGCGGACCCGGCAATCTCCTGCAACTCGGGACTGATTTCCTTTTCGCGGCCTTCGGCTTTCGCCCAGTCCAGGATGGCTTTCATTTTGGGCTGGTCGTCATCTTTCAGTACGCTAAATATCTCGTCGAACTTTTCTAGCGCAGCGAGCAAGGGCCCCACGTCGTCCTGACGGAAGTGGTCCTGGCCGGATCTGGTGGCATCTAGCGCGGTATTGGTTTTGCGCAGCATGTCGAACATGGCGGCTTGCGCTTCGGCAGTGTTCAGGTCGTCGTCGAGGGCGCTCTTCATTTTTGCTATGGTTTCGTCCGCTAGCTGCGCCATCTGGGGCGTCGCGCCCGGGGGGAACTGCGTGCTGGTGAGCCGAAAGCGGAAATTGCGCAACTTCTCCACCGAGCTGGCGGCGGATTTCAAGCCCTCGAAAGTGAAGTTCAGCTGATTGCGATAGGGCACCTGGGTCAGCAGCCAGCGGATCGAGGACGGCTTGTGGCCGCGCAGAATCAGGTCTCGGACAGTATAAAAATTGCCGAGACTCTTGGACATCTTCTGACCTTCGACGAGCAGAAAACGCGCATGAAACCAGTAGCGGGCAAATTGCTGTCCACTGAGCGATTCGGACTGGGCG
>JBEKED010000267.1:0-5434 GCA_050014035.1 Terriglobales bacterium | reverse complement strand
CTATTTCAAATACACTTGCAAGAAATGTGAAGTGAAGAAAGTGGAGCGTATGCCCTTCACCCTTATCCCAAAGTAGGTTCTTGTGAAGTCGTTTGGTCTCATCCCTTACGCGATGTTCGGCTGTCCTCTGGAATAAAGCCTTTGCATTCGCAGGGAATGAGTTTTGGAGAAGGGACTTTACCTGTGCACGGCCCATTGGGATGAAGTGGGATGAAGTGCTCTTGCGTGGCCACACTTGCAAATTTGTTCACTCATACGAGCAGTTTCCCACAAGTCGGACCTATGGCGCTACCCCTGCCTAATAAGCATTCTCCACATTACGCTGCCATGCCTCAGCGGTCTGCTCATACTCAAATCGCAAACTTTCGTAGGCACCATATGCAGCACCCTCGAGAACAGGGTAGATCGGATCCAAGGTTTCACAGAACTCAAAAATATTGAAGCGAAAATTACTCTGGAGCGCTGCCGTTTTTCCATCCTTGAGAGTGGGGTAACGCAAGGCATCCGCCTTCACAGCATCAAGCTGCCCGATGACGGAGCGAAAGTCGGCAATAGACCGAAAGGCTTCCAACTCAAAATTCCAATCCCATCCGAACGCTTCGAAGATTCGCTCAACATCTTGCAGTATGCGCTGCAACCCGTGGGTGCTGAAGATTTCGTCGTCTATCTTGGTTTGTCCGCGCAGCGGAAGAATCGCGCCGCCCATGACGACGATGCCCTTCAGATATAGCTCCATGGCATGACGGTACAGGTGCATGATTGGCACAGCCTTAAACGAATCTGGCGGTGCCCCGAAATGCGGGTCTTTCCTTAATTGCTCAACGAGAGATTTCCCAGCTTCGTGGAATGCTTCCCCGTACCATGTGTACTCCTGCTGCGGCGTACCTGCGTAGTTCAAGACTACCGTGCCGCGAGTCTTCCTCCCGACCATACCAAACAGACGTCTCTGCGACGTGTTCATTGGCTTATCTCTCGCCTTCATTATAGCGAGGGCGGGGGTTGCGATTCAGTTTTACTGGAACATTGCAGGAGAGCGGGCGAGGACAAGTCCGCCGCGTAGGATGAAGTTACTCGCCCGACGCCACCGGCGGAGCCGGCTGCAAACTAGAAAGCCGCGAGATCGTAGCCACCATCATCCCGGAGAGAAACTGCATAGTAGCGACATCATTGTTGTCAAACGCGTGCGGCGTCGACGACAGCACCTCAAAAACTCCGAGCGTCCGCCGAAAATGCCGCAGCGGAGCCACCAGAATCGAGCGCACCCCCATGCCCCGGCAAGTCGCCCAATCCACCCGCGGATTCGACTCAGCGTCGTTGCACAGCAGCACTTCGCCCGTGCGCACGCATTCGGCCGAGAGTCCGCTGTCGGTTTGCAGGCGCACTCCGATATCGGGAGCGGTGCGCCCAGTGCGTGCCCGGCAAACAATTTCGTTGCCGCGGCGCAGTGCGATGGCAGCTCCAGTCGCTCCGGTTAGTGTCTGCGCTTTTTCCGCGATGATGCTGATGCCCGGCTCGAGATCGATCTCTCCCGCGTTGATGAGTGGATGCAGCGCGGGGAGCGGCCCGTGATGCCTGGGCCTCATGCGATGACGCGTGGAGAAACTAGCCGCTGCGGGAAGCTCGATGTGATCGCCGGTACGGTATTCGTCCTGCTCTTCGCCGATCTCGGCCGCCTGCGGGACGGTGTAAAGCAGGGACCGCACCAACCGGTCCAGTTCCGCATCCGCGATGAGATGCGCTGTCTGCTGGCCGCGCAGCGAGCCGCCGAGCACGCGCGAGAGGCTGAGTACCGCCGCACTGCCGCAAGCCAGACACCGCGGCGTATTGTTTTGGCTGAGCAATTCACACTGCACGCAAAAGACTGCCGACTGCAAGGAAATGAAATTAACGTCGGTCGCCTTCAACGAACCCTGCATGTGGATGATTCCCTCCGGACTATGGGGAAGGATGAGCGTAAATAGTCGCGCGCATAGGGGTAAGTGACCGCGTTGGTTCGGGCTGTGGATAACTGGTCTGCACCGCAATGGATGATGACACCGATTGAAAGACTCTTAAAGGATTTGTCATTCCGAGCGAAGCGAGGGATCTGCAGTCCGCAACAAAAAGCAGATCCCCCGCTGCGCTCAGAATGACAATTTAGTGAAAGTTATCTTCGCGCAACTATAATTCAGCTCATGTCATTTCTTCGCTTTCTCATGCTCCTGTCGCTAGTGGTCTGGATCGGCGGCATTATTTTTCTGGCGTTCGTCGAAGCGCCTATCGCTTTTTCGCCCGGACTTCTGCCCACTCGCCATGTGGCGGGATCGATCGTTGGCCATTCGCTCGATTTGCTGCACTACATGGGCATCGTTTCCGGAATTGTTTTTCTGATCGCGTCCATGCTCCACAGCCGTTTCGCCACGGGGAGTGCGCGTCCGTTGGCGGGACGGCATCTTCTGATCGTGCTGATGCTGCTGCTGACCGCGATTTCGCAATTCGCGATTTCTCCGAAAATGCACACCCTGCGCGCCGAAGTTGGAATCATCGATAACGTGCCCTTGGACAATCCGCTACGCCGCGAATTTGACCGCCTGCACGTGTGGTCAGAAAAGTTCGAGCAGGCCGTGCTTCTGCTCGGCCTGGTGGCAGTGTATGCAACCGCGGACACCTTCCGCTAACGGTTAGCGGAGCGCCGGGCGTTCCTTCGGTATGCTCAGGGCAGGCTCCCGCCCGGCGCGACGCCCGTCGCTCCACCGACTATTCGCCCGCAATGATTTATTCTTTTGCTTCAACTGAGAACCGAGAACTGGGAACCGAGAACTCATCATGAAATCTGGCATCATCGGTCTGCCGCAGGTCGGCAAGACATCTTTGTTTCGTATTCTGACCAAGGCGAATCTTTCCGAGCATGCGCTTGCGAATCCGCGCGAGGCTCACATCGGAGTCGCCAAAGTCCCCGACGAGCGCCTCGACAAACTGGCCGCGCTCTACAACCCCAAGAAGCTGACGCATGCCTCGGTTGAATACGTCGACGTTGGCGCCATTGGCCAGGACGCTCTGAAAGAGACCGCCTATATCGGCCATCTGCGCCAGGTGGACGCGCTCATCCACGTTCTTCGGGCCTTCGAAAGCGATGAGATTCCGCACGTCGGCCCGATCGATCCCCTGCGCGACATCAAGAATGTCGAATTCGATCTCATGGTGAGCGACTTGGGTCAGATCGAAAAGCGGCTGGAACGCCTGGAAAAAGATTTAAAGAAAATGAAAACGCCGGAACTGGAAAAAGAAAACGAGTTGCTGATCAAAGCCAAAGCCCAGATCGAAGCCGAAAAGCCGCTGCGCGAAATGGAGATGACGCCGGACGACAAGAAGCGCATCCGCGGCTTCATGTTTCTGAGCGAGAAGCCAATGCTCTACGTGCTCAATATCGGCGAAAGCACAGAACTCGGCAAGGATCTCGAAGCGGCAGCGGGAAGATATAAGCTGACCGAAGTAGCCGCGCGTCCGAATGCCGGAGCCAGCGCCATCTGCGGCAAAGTGGAAGCGGAACTGGCGGAGATGAGCGATGAGGACGCAGCCGAATTCTTAGGCAGTTACGGGCTGACCGAAAGCGGCCTCTCGCGCCTGATCCGCAAGAGCTATCACCTGCTCGGGCTGATCTCTTTTTTCACCGCCGGCGAAGACGAATGCCGCGCCTGGACCATTCCGCTGCACACGCGAGCCCAGAACGCCGCTGGCGCCATTCACTCCGACCTGGAAAAGCACTTCATCCGGGCGGAAACCATTCGCTGGGATCAGCTACTGGAAGCGGGTTCGGAAGCAAACGCTCGTGCCAAGGGCACGCTACGACTCGAGGGCAAAGACTACATCGTACAGGATGGGGATGTGATGCACATACGACACAGCGGATAATCGCTCTCACCCTATCCTCCGAGCTCCCACCTCAGCACCCAACAGGCGCTGGCGGATGGAATCGTAGAAGCCCGAAACGTGGGCCTCAAAGTCCGCTAACTGCATGTCGGCTGTGACATGAATGCGTGGCAAGGCAAACCGATCGGCTTTCGCATCAACTCGACCTCCAAAATTCATGAAGCCGAAGCGGAAACCAGCTTGCTGCGCGAGCCGATAATCTCGTGCGGTCACCGTTGCAGCATTCCCAAAGGGATAGCCAAAAGCCCAAATCGGTTGTCCAAGGGCCGTTTCGAGCACGCGGCGGCTTTCTGAGATCTCTCGCCACGCCAAGTCCTCCGGTGCGCGCGCCAGAATCGGATGCGAAAGCGTATGGGCGCCCACACTCATTCCAGCGGCGGTTAGTTGCCTTAGTTCGCCGATGTCAAGGATGAGAAATCTGGCGGCAAGAACTGGGTCGTCGAAGAACTGCTCGCTCCAGTTTTCGGGGAGCTTAAGCTGGTCTCGAATTTGATCAAGTAATTCGCGTCTAAGTTTTCCATCGAACTGGGAAAGCCGTTCGACCAGGTTCCACCAACATGAGTGTCTAGCATGGGACGCAATGACACACGAATCGACGCCAGCTTCGGGGAGTTGGAGAACGACGTTTCCTTTGGCATCCAACAACATCAGATAAAGTTCGTCATACCAGAGCAGGGATGGCGTGTCGCCCGCCGACGCGCCGGTCGCGAAGAATAAGGCGGTCAACCCGAGCTCCTGAAGAATGGGCACCATTTCCGTTCGTACGTTCCGCAGCGCGTCGTCACACGTCAACATGATCGAGCGCGGCGGAACCGAAAGCCTCCCTTCGAACCAGTGCACAAAATCGTCCGGGGACATTACGTGATAGTGCTTTTTCAAGAACCGCAATTGTCGTCGCAGCGAGTCCGCGTAGACGAGGTTGCCATCCAAAGCCTGATTTCGAATTTTGTATCCGGCGGGGAACACACCATGGTAGGTCACGATCGCTGGATCGGCTGGCGCCCAGTAGCGCAGGTAGCCGCTCCCGGATAGCGCGGGGAAGAGCACGTGTTTTAGAGCAGGACTGACGAATCTCATGTTGCGTCTATTGGCGCGTCGATGCCGAAAGAATTGTAATACGGCTCACGCGACTCCAAACCCGCATATCGTTAGCGCGACTTTCTTTCAGTAGCCGTAATCTCCGTCGAAGAATTGAAAATCCACCGGCAAAGCCTCGCCCAGTAAATTCACAGGATCGTAAAGCGCTATCGGTTGCTTGTACTGGCGCCAGTAACCGTTCCACGCCAGAGCCTCGCTCAGCATCGGAACCGAAGCCTGGGCTCGGATTCGGCAAGCTTCTGGATTGAGCCGGGCCGCCATTGTAACCATCGCGCCGGCAAGATTCCAATCATCCGTGCTTGCCGAGTCCACCACGAGGTCGAGTAATCTGGTCTCCCACCCTGCGTTTCCAATGACGAAGTAACCGACGAGCTCGGCATTCCGCCGCAACAAAAATCCTTGCATCTTAACGTGAGGACATTTCAGC
>JBEKED010000266.1:0-5443 GCA_050014035.1 Terriglobales bacterium | reverse complement strand
CTTTTTCGGCTCGGTAGGGCACGCTAAGCAGCTTGCGGAGACACTCGGTCGCACGCCGCATCGCTCCCTCAGCGGCTAAAGCCGACACTGAAAATAAGGCTTTTATCGCAGCGGTGAACCGCTGCGCCACCCAAAAGCAAAATCAAAAGCGGTAAACCGCTGCGCCACCAAAAAGCGAGACCAAAATCGGCGTTTGTCCCCAAACTGTTAAAGCGATACCCTGATACGAAACAAAATCAAAGGCAAGAACCTGGTTCGACGCTTCCGTGGAATCCAAGCCCTTCGGTTTCGCTCAGGGCAGGCTCTAACGTCACAAAAGGAGCGACGTTAGGGCGGGGCACCCACGCTGATACTGGGAATTGACTAGTCAGATGACTAGTCAGTATGATGAAAGTGAAAGCGGAGGGGCAGCTTGGCTACGTGGCAGGTACAAGACGCGAAGGCGCGTTTCAGTGAGTTTTTGGATGCAACTATCAAGAAGGGTCCACAGGTGGTCACGCGGCGCGGCGTGAGGACTGCGGTTCTGGTGCCGATCGAAGAATGGGAGAGACTGCAAAAGGCGGCGCGGCCTGGCTTGAAGGAGTGGCTGCTCGCTCCCGAGCCTCGCTGGGACAACTTCACATACAAGAGAGGCAAGGTGCGCAGCCGACCCGTGGTGGAGTTTGAGTGAATCAATACCTGCTGGATACCAACGTAGTTTCCGAGCTGCGAAAAGCGCGTCCCCACGGAGCGGTGATGGCTTGGCTCAGCGCCGCCGAGGAGGCGAGCTTATTCGTTTCCGCCGTAACGCTGGGAGAACTGCAGGTGGGGATTGAGCGGACCAGGCGGCAAGATCCATTGAAAGCGAGCGAACTGGAGGCTTGGGTTGACCATGTGCCGGCGGTCCACCGCGTGCTCCCGATGGATGTTGCTTGCTTTCGCGAATGGGGACGGATTATGGATAGGAAACCTCCTGAGCGTCTGCAAGACGCCATGATTGCGGCGACGGCGCGGGTTCATCGTTTGACTGTTGCGACCCGGAATGAACGAGATTTCAGGCAGCTTGAGGTGCGGACTTTCAATCCGTTCAAGAGCTAGGACCGACTGCGATTTGGAGGGCGATTCAGGGTACTGGGCGTCCGACCCTCACCCGTGATCCTACGGTTGCAACTATGTCTGCCTCGCGGCTATTGACTGTCCTCTCTATTTTTTGTACTATTTGAATGTGTACAAACGGAAAGCAACGCAGCCATGCCCAGAATAGCGATCGAAAACAACAGCCGAATGTCCTTGCGGATTGGGGCCCAGGAAAAGGCTCTGCTCTTGCGGGCGGTGGCCCTCGATCACACTGACCTGACCGATTTTGTCCTGCGCCACGCATTACGTGCCGCCAAAGCCGTCATCGCGGAAGCCGATCATATGAAACTCTCGCAGAGAGACAGTCGCAGGGTTCTGCACCTGCTGGAGAATCCACCAGCGCCCAACGCGAAGCTCCTCGCTTCGGCTCGGGCTTTACCAAAACGGCTATGATGCCGCCATGGCACGAAGAACCGATCAGCAAGAAACATGACCGGGAAGGGTTCGATTGCGGAGAGGATGCGCTAAACGAATTTTTGCGACGTCACGCCCGCAGGAGCCACGAGTTAGGCGGTGCGAAGACGTTCCTTGCGATTGACAACGCCGACAACGAAACCATCCTCGGATTCTACAGTCTGAGCACCGCCTCGGTGGCATACGCCCGCACGCCGAAGATCGTACGTCGCGGACTGGCCCGCCATGACGTGCGTGGGTTCCGCTTGGCGCGTTTGGCCGTGGACCTCAAACTACAAGGGCAAGGACTCGGCGGACAGCTTCTGCTCGCAGCGGCTCGACGCTGCTTGCTGGCATCGGCAGAAGTGGGTGGCGTCGTGCTTGTCATCGACGCAAAAAACGAAAGGGTCGCGGCGTGGTATGCCAGCTACGGTGCTGTGCCTCTGCTGGACGCGCCCTTGTCTCTGCTGCTGCCCCTTGCCACCATCGAGGCTGCGCTGAAAAAAGCGGGGCAGCTCTGACCTTCCGATGAGTCGTGTAGAATAATTCTTCTTATATTATGGAACTATCCGCCATTCAGAACGCCCTGCGCGAGCGCAATATTGACGCTTGGCTTTTCTACGATCATCACCATCGCGACCCGATCGCTTACCGCGTGCTGGGGCTGCCGGATGGGCTGATGGTGACGCGGCGCTGGTACTACCTGATTCCTGCCAAGGGCGAGCCCGTCAAACTGGTGCACAAGATTGAGTCGGGACACCTCGACACCTTGCCCGGAGCGAAGAAACAGTATGCCGGGTGGCAGGAATTGTTCGATGGGTTGAAGCAGATGCTGGCGACGCATCGCGATGTGGCGATGCAATATTCGCCTAACAATTTTGTGTTCACGATTTCGATGGTGGATGCGGGGACGGCGGACATGATCCGCGGGCTGGGCAAGAATATTGTGAGCGCGGCGGACTTGATCGCACAGTTTGAAGCGACCCTGACGGAAGAACAGATCAAGTCGCACTTTGCGGCGCGCGATGTGATTGACGCGGTTACGGCTGCGGCTTTCCAGGAAATTGGACGGCGGGTGCGCAACGGCGGCACGCACGAACATGAGGTTCAGCAGTTTTTCATGGAAGCGTTCGCGCGCGAGAACATGGTGACCGACGATGGTCCGATTGTGGCCGTGAACGCCAACAGCGGCGATCCGCATTATGAGACGAGCGCGAAGCATCCGGTGGCGATTCACGAAGGGGATCTGGTTTTGCTGGATGTGTGGGCGAAGAAGAATACTCCGCGAGCAGTTTACTACGATATTACGTGGATGGGATTTGTGGGGAAGACGCCGTCGGAGCGGCAGCGGGAGATTTTCAAGATTGTGAGCGAGGCGCGCGACATTGGAGTGAAGACGGTGCAGGATGCGGTCTCTGCTCACCGGCCGATTTCGGGATGGGAAGTGGATCACGCGGTGCGCGGGCACATCCAACAGGCGAAATATGGGGAGTACTTTATTCATCGCACCGGGCACTCGATTGCGACCGAGGTGCATGCGAACGGCGCCAATATGGATGATCTGGAAATTCACGACGAGCGGCGCATTTTGCCTAATTCCCTGTTCTCGATTGAACCCGGCATCTACCTGCCTGAATTTGGGGTGCGGCTGGAGGTGGACGTGCTGGTGCGGCCGGGAAGCGCCGAGGTCACTGGTAAAATTCAACGAGAGATCGTGACCATCTGAATGGCCAATCCGACAGCAGATAAAAGCAAGAAAACGGCGAGTGCGCCGGAGTATCCGCTCACGACCATGGCGGTGGTGGCTCCGATTGTGGGCTGGCTAATTCCGGGCGGCGGACACTTTCTGCTGAAGCGCTACGGGCGCGGCGTTCTGCTGCTGATTTCGGTGGTTGCGATGTTTGTGATCGGCTTGGGCATGCAGGGGCGGATTTACCAGCCGAATGGCGGCGACATTCTCGACATCCTGGGCTTTATTGGCGATGTGGGCGCGGGAGCGCTGTATTTTCTGGCGCGCATCATGGATTGGGGCAACGTGATGGCGGCGAATGCGGTGGCGGATTACGGCAAGACGTTTCTGATCGTGGCCGGACTTTTGAATTTTATCGCGGCGGCGGATGCGCATCACATTGCGCTGGGGAAGAAGCCGTGAACGTTCATTTGAATTTGTCGCACTTTTCGGCGGCGGTGGTGTTTGCGCTATTCACGTCGATCGTCTTCGGCATTACGCAGCGCAATTCGACGGTGGAGCAGGTGAAGTACGGGGTGTACTGCTTCGTGCTGTTTGTGGGCGGCGTGTTTGTGGCGGGATGGGTGATGGCGTTGATTCGGCGGTAGGGAGCGGCATCTCAGTTCCCGGTTCTCAGCTCCGGTTCTCAGTTCACTTCGCGGCCAGCACCCATTCCAGAACAGGATCGTGGCCGCTCTTGTATTCTTCCCAAGTCGGAATAATCTCATGGTCGGGCGCTATGACATTGTCTGGACCCTCCAGGAATTTGTAGTAGCGCGTGGAGTAATGGACGACAAAGTGAGAGTTGGGCAAGGTGAATTGTTTCACTTCCTGATAGCTGTTGGGCCTTTCGCCGATGGATTGACCAACCAGCGTAGCCTCGGTCATAGTGCGGAACTGCGCGGCATTCGACATCGCTGCCGAGAATGTATTTGGGCCAATCAGTACAAACAGGTGGCCTTTGCGGTTGATGTCTTTTTCTTTCCGCAACGGCTCGATGAGGTGCTTCAAGCCCACGTTATAATCGCCCCCGCCGTTCTGCCGGAGATCGATCACGAGTTTGTCTGGGTGCTCGCGTCTTAGGGTTTCGAACATGTCTTTCGCCGGCCCGGCAAGATTTCGAATCCAACGAACGTTGCAGTAGAGAGTGCGTGCCTCGCGAAGGTAGGTGCAGGCAGCGCTGCCGGTGACGGGCTGTTCCGAGAGCGGGAGTTGCGCAGCGACCTGAAGCCATTTGGGTTGCTGTCCGGGAGGCAGGGCTTTGAAATCTACAACCAACTGCTTCCCGTCCTCGGTGGCGAGGGTATAGCGGGCGGAGTTCCGGTCTGGAATGATGCCCAGTCCGTGAAGCGCCATTCCGGTCGTGAGGAAACCGTCGACCCGCGCGTCTTTCAGCGAGGCCGTCTCCGCGATGGGGGTGATCGTCATTGCCAGCGCTCTCGCCTGCGCCAAGGGCAGGTTCTGAATCGCGATGACGCGAGTTCCCAACGCTTGTTCATAACCGGGGGCGACAATCGCGACCCGCCATTCATCGCCGAAGCGGCGAATATCGAGTGGGAGATTCGCGTTGTCGTGGGGAAACTCGACGTAGGTATGAGCGTCTCCGATCAGGTTGGCCAAGTGATCAAGGCCGACATAAATCTGGTCGGAATTCAGATGGTCGATCTTTCCGTCGAGTTCGGCAACCGCGATCTCAAACTTGTCTTTGGGCGTGTTCGCGAAAGCGTCCGGATGCCGCTTCGGCAATTCCTTTGCGAAATAGGCAAGATCGTCCCGCCACTGTCGCGGCGTCAGGGAAAGGTTGTCGGCACTGGTGGTGGCGGGGAAAGGCTCTTCATTTCCATTACGATGCAAGTCGACTGGACCCTTGTCGTCGCCGGATGTGAAAGATCCCTGCAGGCTATCGCCGACCAGCTTCGCCTCAATCGTGATGTTGTCGCCGTTGAGAGCGAACTGAAGTCTTAGACTGCCTGAATCAAACGATCCACCAGTTACCTTATAGACGCCGATCGGCGTGTTTAGCTCTCCAGCGTAATGCCCATCCGCACACAACAGTTCCAAAGAGACGTCGAGCTTTCCGGCTTGAGCACTGGCGGCAAAACCTTCGAAGCGTCCGACGGGATCGCCCGGCTTGCATTGTGCCCAGATACTGACGCTGACCAATACCTGGATGAACATTGCGGAAACGAGCAAACTTTCACGGTT
>JBEKED010000265.1:0-5757 GCA_050014035.1 Terriglobales bacterium | reverse complement strand
GCCGCAGGAAACTTCCCGGCGAACAGCGTGAACGCCTCGCTCGAAGCGCCGCGGAACTGGTAGATCGCCTGGTCCGGATCGCCCACGACAAAAACATCCGCCGTCGGTCCCGCGAGTAGCGAAAGAATTTCTACCTGCGCAAAATTCGCGTCCTGAAATTCATCGACCAGCAGAAAGCGCGTGCGGCGGCGTTCTTCTTCGAGCAACGCGGGATCGTCCTTCAGCAACTGATGGGCCTTGGTGATCATGTGACCGAAGGTGCCCAGATTTTTCGCGTGAAGCATGTCTTCGACGGTGGCGAAAACGCGAGCGATTTCGTGGCAACGCTCTAGAATCTCGGTCGGCTCCAAGTCTTTCTGTTTTTTGGAACTCGCAACTCTGGGCAACGGAATCTCGCCGCGATCGAGGCGTTGCACGTAGCGCGAGTATTCCGCGGGGCCAATCAGTTCATCCTGACAACGCCGCATGAAATCAAGCAAACTGTCGAGAAACTGGCCGACGTTGGCCGCGCGCACAAAGTGCTTCAGGCGAAGATCGCGAATACGGCGGCGGAGAAATACCCAGAGGTCCTTTTCGTCGAGCACACCAAACTCCGCGCCGCGACGGTGGAGCAGTCCATTGCACCAGGCGTGAAAAGTGCAAGCCTGCAAGTCGCCGATGGCGGTACCCTTCAGTTCCGCTTTAACGCGGGCCTTCATCTCCGCGGCGGAATTCTCGGTGTACGTGAGCGCAACAATTTCGCCGGGGCGGGCGTGCCCTTCGCGAATGAGGTTGGCAATGCGTTGCGTGAGGACGGTTGTTTTTCCCGTGCCAGCTCCCGCGATCACCAGCATCGGACCATGGATGTGTTCGATGGCCTGTTGCTGGCGCTCATCGGGAATGATCTTCGTCGCAGGTAAGACGGTAGACGCCACTGGAGAACTCACTAGCGGGAGAATATCAGAGGTTGGTTGTGGAAGGCTGTGAGGAATCAGCGCAGCCCTTCCATCGCCAGGGCGGTCGCGACAATCGCTGCCGTTTCGGCGCGCAGGATGGTGTTACCGAGCGAGGCAGTCTTCCATCCCGTTTCGCAAAACCACCCGAGTTCGTCGGAGGTCCATCCGCCTTCGGGACCCACCGCGAGCGCTGCTTCGGTTGACAGCGGTTGCCATACATCTCCGAGCCTCGCATCCTCTTCGGATTCGGCGAGCACAATGCGGTCCACCGAGTCTGCCGAAATAATGTCTCCAGCAAGCGCTTTCAGTTTGATGGGAGCGGCAATCTCAGGAGGCGTCTCCCTGCGCGACTGCTCGGCCGCCTGACGAGCGATGCGGAGCCAGCGTTCGTGGCGCTTCGCCGCCGCTGTCGCCAGATGAGCGTCGCTCCGCCGGGCAATGACAGGGATAATGCGCTCGACTCCGATCTCCGTGCATTTCTCGATTGCCCATTCCATGCGATCGAATTTGAAGACAGCCAAGACCAGCGTGATTTTTGGGTCGGCAGACAGTTTGGACCTTCGCAAGCGGCGCGGCTTCTTGTCGAGTGCGAACTCCACACGATCATACGAGACGAACGTGATGGTTCCGCGGCGAACTTCTTCGCCGGCCGCAATGTCGAACTCCTGTCCCACTTCGGCGCGCAGGACGCGAGCGAGATGAGCCGCGTGGTCGCCCACCAGAGCGGCCGTGTCTCCCTTTACTTCGTCGGCGATCCAGCGGCGGCGTGTCATGAGGCAGTTCTCAGTTCCCAGTTAAGGCCCCGTGCTAGCGACGTTATGTTTGGTTCCAAAAGCACTATCTCCGCTTCCCGGTTGAAGCGGAACTCCAAGAACAAGCTCCTACTGAGAACTGCCAGCTGAAAACTGCTTCTAGACAAACATGTCTTTCACGCGTCCCAACAGCGACCGGCTCTGCGGCTTATTTTCCACCGGAGACAGTTCTCCCAGTTCGGCCAGCAGTTCGCGTTGGCGCTTATTCAATTTGCCGGGGGTTTGGATTCGCACCTCGACGTACAGATCGCCTTTGCCGTGTCCATTCAGCACCGGCACTCCTTTGTTGCGAATGCGAAATGCGGTTCCCGACTGCGTCCCTTCGGGAACTTTCAGCTTGTGTTCTCCCTCCAGAGTCGTTACCAGAATCTCTGTGCCAAGTGCCGCTTGCGAGAACGAAATCGGAACCACGCAGTGCAGGTCATTGCCCTCGCGCTCAAAGAAGGCGTGTTCTTTGACATGCAAGACAATATACAAATCGCCCGCCGGGCCACCGAACGCGCCCGCTTCACCCATTCCTGTAAAACGAATTCGCGTTCCGTCTTCCACTCCCGCAGGCACCTTGGCTTCCACCGTGCGCTCGCGCAGCAAACGGCCTTCCCCCTTGCACTTTGGACAGGGATCGGTGACCACGCTACCCGCGCCCTGGCAGGTCGGACAGGTTCGAGCGATGCTGAAGAAGCCTTGCTGATAACGCACCTGCCCGCGCCCGTTGCACGATCGGCAAGCGACTGGAGCCTTGCCGGGGGCGGCGCCGTTGCCGCGGCAACTGTCACACGTCTCATGACGGCGGACATTCACTTGCTTCTCGGTGCCGAACACGGCTTCATCAAATTCAAGATGCAGATCTTCGCGCAGATCGGCTCCGCGCTGAGCGCGGCTGCGACGGCGCCCGCCCTGGCCGAACACGTCGCCGAAACCGAAGATGTCTCCGAAGATGTCCCCGAAATCCTGGAAGATGGCGGGATCGAATCCGGCTGGACCTCCACTGCCGCCGCCCACGCCGGAGTGCCCGAAGCGGTCATACAAAGAGCGCTTCTCACCGTCGGCGAGAATCGCGTAGGCTTCGGTAATCTCCTTGAACTTGTCTTCCGCGTCCGGATTATTCGGATTGCGGTCGGGATGGTACGTCATTGCGAGCTTGCGGTACGCGCTCTTGATTTCCACGTCCGTAGCCGTACGGGTCACGCCGAGCACTTCGTAAAAATCGCGTTTTGTGTTTGCGGCCAGAAACTCCCCCCACGTTATGTTCGGTCGTTGGTTTTGGTGTTACTCTCCGGTCGTTAGTCGTTGGTCGTTAGCAGAACTTTAATCTCCGAATGGCGACTAACGACCAACGACTAGTTCTATCCCCTGCTATTGCGAGCGACCCGCACCATGGCGGGACGCAACAACCGGCCCTTGTACTTGTAACCACGTTGCAGTTCGTCGAGGACGTAGTGATCCGGGACCTCGCTGGTCTCCACCATTTCGACGGCTTCGTGAATGCGGGGATCGAAGGCTTGCCCCGTCGCAGCGATCGGCTGCACTCCGATTTTCTGCAGCGCATCCTGGAACTGGCGGTAAATGAGCTCAATGCCATTGCGCAATTCGCCGGAGTCGCCGCCGGCTCTTAGCGCGCGCTCGAAACTGTCCAGCGGCGGCAGCAGAGCCTTGATCGCGTCGGCCGCGGCAAATTCGCGAAACTCCTGCTGTTCGCGCACCGCGCGCTTGCGCGCATTGTCGAATTCCGCCTGCAGACGCGCCAGGCGATCGAGCAACGCGTCGCGTTCTGCCTTAAGCTTCTCCGTCTCGGAGACCACACCAGTCTCTACCGGCTTGGACGCAGCCGCGCCCGACGCAGCCTCGTCGTCATCCCCCGCCGGAAGCTCGTGGTCGAGATCCTCACCTCTCAAATCCTCGCTTCTCAAATCGAGGTGCGCATCGGTCTTTCCATTTCCTTTACCCATACCGCTCAGTCACTCCGATTCATTCAAAAGTTTGTCGAACAAGCGCGCGATGTACGACACCGCCGACATCGTATGCTGATAATCCAGCCGCGTCGGCCCAATCACGGCCAACGACCCCATGACCTCGCCGCCCACGCGCGCGGGCGCGCCAATCAGCACGAAATTCTGCAAATTCGAAGCAGGCAGCGCTTCGTCGAGCCCGATCACCACGCGCACCGCTTCCTGCCGCGTATCGAGATAAGCGCCTAGCAGCTTCACAACCTTTTCTTTTTCCTCCAGCGTGCGCAGCATTTCCTGCAGACGCTGCCGATCTTCGTGCCCCGTAACCAGATTCGCAGCGCCTTCAACGTATACCGCCTGCGTGTCATCGGTCGAAGCGAGCGCGCCCTGCTGATAGAGCTGTTCGATGGACTTCATCAGTCGGTCGTACTCACTGCGCTCCTGTTCGAGCCGCCGAGCCAGTTCGGCGCGCATGTCGGCCATTGTCCAGCCGCGAAAGTTTTCGTTGATGTAGCGCGCCGCCAGATCGAGATCGGACTGGGGAATATCAAGCCGCAACACGCGGTCGCGCACTACTCCCGAGCGCGTCACCACTACCGCCAGCACTTTTTGATCGGCGAGGCGTGAAAAGTAAACGTGCTCGAGCGCGTTGCGCGGTCCGCTCGTCGCCACCGTGATGCCAACACCGTGTGAGATCAGGGAGAGCACGTGCGAAGTGCGCTCCATGAACTCCTGCACGTCGGTGACCCCGGTCAGCGTGTCCTGGATTATGCTCTGGTTTTCGTGCGAGAGATGCGCTTCGCCACTCAACTGCTCGACATAATAACGATAAGCTTCCGCCGTGGGAACGCGTCCCGCCGAAGCGTGCGGCTGTTCGAGAAATCCGGCATCGGCAAGGTCAGCCATCACGTTGCGAATCGTCGCCGCACTCAGGCCTTCACGGCTGGAGCGAGCAAGCGTGCGCGACCCTACCGGCTCTCCGCTGGCAATGAATGTCTCGACGATGGCGGTCAGGATTTCGCGTTCTCTTCCGCCGGCTGGCCCTGCTGGCATATCCACCCAAGTCTCGGAGCCTGAACTGCCCCTCTAAATACTTTAGATGCAGTGGCTTAGATTAAGATTCCACCACGCCTAATGGAATTCTAGGGAGCGCTGGCGAGGGTGTCAAGGATGCGGTCCGAGGCGCGCTATCATTGTCCGTTGTGGCGAACGCCATTTTCCAGAGCGGCCGTCGCCCGTCTCAATTCGATTCCGCTTCCCAATCCTTTAACTGCCGCTGCACAATGCCGTAGCAATCACACGCTGCTTCTTCAAGTCTTTCCCGGTCCAATATCCTGACGGCTCCCCGCGTGTAAGAGATCAATCCCGCCTTTTGCAAGATACCGGCCGCCACCGTCACGCTGGCCCGACGCGATCCCAGCATCTGCGCCAGAAACTCCTGCGTGAGGGGAAGGTTGTCCGACACAATGCGGTCCTGGGTCATCAAGATCCAACGCGCCAAGCGCTCACCCACTTCATGGAGTCGATTGCACGCCGCGATTTGCGCGGTCTGCATCGCGAGCCGCTGGCCGAAGCGATGCAACTGCTGTTCCAGCCGTGGGAATTGCGTGACGAGCTGCCGCAGCGTCTCACGGTAGGCTGTACCGTCTCCCTGAGTTATGAGTCGGGTCGGACTGCTGCTGTAGCCCACCAGAAGCGGCAAACCGGCGAAGCCCTCGCTGCCAATGAGGCCGATCTCGACGCTCTTTCCGTCCGGTTGCACCGCCAGCACGGAAATCACTCCGTCATTCACGAAGTATCCGGACTTGATGGTCTCGCCGGCTTCATAAATGATCTGGTGAAGCTTGAGCCGGACCAATTCCAGCTTCGAAAGCACCGGGTCGAATTCTTCACGTGAAAGATTTAGCAGAATCTTGTTGCCGACTACGTTGCCATCGCTATCAACCCGGCGCGTCTCCGATGCTGCCCTGGAGGGCTGAACAGAGTTAGAGGTCTTTTTCGCCATAACGGCTCCTTGCCAGCGTAAAACGCTGTCTGTTTTCGCAAGGAACCGTCGCCCAA
>JBEKED010000264.1:0-6150 GCA_050014035.1 Terriglobales bacterium | reverse complement strand
CGGCGGGTGAGGTGTACCAGGCTGTGGAATCCCCGCGCGGGGAGATGGGCTATTACATTGTGAGTGACGGGACCGCCAAACCTTATCGCGTGCACATGCGCTCGGCCTGCTTCGCGAATCTGCAGACACTGCCAAAAATGTGCGAAGGAAGATTGCTGGCGGATGTGGTGGCGGCGATTGGGTCCATCGACATTGTGCTGGGAGAAATCGACCGGTGAAGTTTTCCGAAGAATTCGAGACGCGGTTTAAGACGATGCTGGGGAACTATCCGACCGAGCGTTCGGCGCTGGTGCCGACGCTGCTCTACATTCAAGACGAGATCGGCTACCTGAGCGATGAAGCGATTCGGGAAATTGCCGGGCGTCTCGCGCTGACTGAACTCGAAGTGCGCAATGTGATCAGCTACTATTCGATGCTGACTACCAAGCCTCGCGGCAAGTTCAACGTGCAGGTGTGCACCAACATCAGCTGCATGGTGCGCGGCGGCGAGGAGATTCTGGAACATTGCGCCAAGAAACTGGGCGTGGGCCACAAAGGAACTACCCAGGACGGATTGTTTACGCTGGAAGAAGTGGAGTGCATTGGGGCGTGCAGTTGGGCTCCGGCGGCGCAGGTGAATTACGATTTTCACGAGAACCTGACAGCCGCGAAGATGGACGACGTTTTAGACGAATATAAGAAGAAGAGCACGCAGTAGGGATTTTGTAATTTGGTAATCGGGTAATTTTGTAATTTAAGAGCGCTTGGGTTTCGATTTTCAAATTACCAAATTACCCGATTACAAAATTACAAAATGGCAACTCTCGTTTCCCATCCCGACGAGGTTCGCGTGATTTCGAAGCGCTTTGGGCAGGGCGCTACCGATATCGATCGCTATCTCCAACTGGACGGCTACAAGGCCGTGCAGAAGGCGCTCGCGATGAAGCCGGACGACCTTATTAATGAGGTCAAGAATTCGGGCTTGCGCGGACGGGGGGGCGCGGGGTTTAGCACGGGGATGAAATGGTCGTTCGTTCCGAAGCAGTCGGCCAAGCCGAAATATGTGCTCTGCAATGGGGACGAGAGCGAGCCCGGCACCTGTAAGGATCGGCTGATTTTCGAACACGATCCACACTCGATTATTGAAGGCGTGATGATCGCGTCGCTCGCGGTCGGCGCGCATACGGGATATATCTACATTCGCGGCGAGTATCGCTACCTGTCGGTCATCATGCAGAAGGCGATCAAGGACGCGTATGCGAAAGGCTTCCTCGGCAAAAATATTTTTGGCAGTGGGTACGACCTTGACGTTTACTGGCACGGTGGAGCGGGGGCGTACGAGGTTGGAGAAGAATCGGCGCTGATGGAATCGCTGGAGGGTAAGCGCGGCATTCCGCGCATTCGGCCGCCGTTTCCGGCGGTGGTTGGGCTGTGGGGCGGGCCCACGGTCATTAATAATGCGGAGACGCTGGCGGCGGTGCCGCACATTATTCTGGGCGGCGCGGATTGGTACGCGAAACTGGGCACGCCGAAGAACGGCGGCACGCGGCTGTTTTGCCTGGCCGGACATCTCAACAAGCCAGGGGTTTACGAATTGCCGATGGGATACAACCTCAAGAAGATGATCTATGAGGTGGGCGGCGGAATTCCCGGCGGGCGCGATTTGAAGGCGGTGGTTCCGGGGGGATCGTCAACTCCGGTGCTGCTGCCATCGGAAATCGACGTTGCCATGGATTTCGACTCGGTGGGGAAAACGGGGTCGATGCTGGGATCGGGCGGGGTGGTGGTGCTCGACGATACGACCTGCATCGTGAAGTTCGCTTTGCGCACCATGAAGTTCTACCGGCATGAAAGCTGCGGTTGGTGCATTCCGTGCCGCGAAGGTACCGACTGGCTGGAAAAAACTTTGACGCGATTCCATGCGGGCGGCGGGTTGAAGAAAGATATCGACAACATCTATTACCTGGCGGAGAACATGTTGGGGAAGACTTTCTGTCCGCTGGGAGACGCGGCGGCGATGCCGACTATGGCGTTCGTCAAAAAGTTCAGACAGGAATTCGAAGCTCACCTGGATGGAAGGCCGTGCCCGTTTGAGAAGGCGGGAGCGGCGGTAATGGTGTAGAAGGAATTTTGTAATTTGGTAATCGGGTAATTTTGTAATTTGAAACCCAAAGACGGCGCGGTTTAGAACATAGACTTTCGAATCAGGTGAAACCTGATGTTGTCGCAGCAGGAAGACCTTCGGGATCGTACGAAGGCTTTCGCGGTCAGGATAGTACGAGTTTTCAGGTCGCTGCCCTTCAAGACAGATGCGCAGATATTGGGCAACAACTGATGCGGTCCGGAACCTCGGTCGCAGCAAACTATCGAGCGGCTTGCCGCTCCCGATCAAAGGCTGAATGGGTTGCAAAAATTGGTATCGTAGTCGAAGAGGCAGACGAGACCGTCTTTTGGCTGGAGATGCTTTCCGATTGCGGCATTGTCCCGTTGAAGAAGTTGGAATCGCTATTAGCGGAAGCACATGAATTGAGTGCGATTTTTACAGCGTCGCATTTTACGGCGCGTAGGAATCGATAGAAGTCAAATTACAAAATTACCCGATTACAAAATTACAAAATGGCTGACGTCACTCTCACTGTCGATGGCAAGAAGATCACGGCTCCGGCGGGGTCGCTGCTGATTGAGGCTTGCAAGAGCGCGGGCATTGAAGTGCCTTCTTTTTGCTACTACCCCGGGCTCTCGTTGCAGGGCGCTTGCCGCATGTGCATCGTGAAAATCGAAAAGATGCCGAAGCTGCAAACCGCCTGCACCACGGGCGTCAGCGAGGGCATGATCGTCTCCACCGACAGCGATGAGGTGCGGCAGGCGCGCAAGGCGATGGTCGAGTTGCTGCTGGGGAACCATCCGCTGGATTGCCCGGTGTGCGATGCCGGCGGCGAGTGCGAACTGCAGGACATGACGTTTTCGTATGGCGCTCCCGAATCGAAGTTTGTGGAGATCAAGAACCATCGCGAGGAGCAGCAGTGGTCTCCGGTGGTTTATTTCGACCGGCCGCGGTGCATTCTGTGCTACCGCTGCGTGCGCATCTGCGGCGAGGGCATGGATGTTTGGGCCCTGGGGGTGCAGAATCGCGGCGTCGGTTCGGTGATTGCTCCGAACATCAGCGCTCCGGATCAAGACGACCATCTGGAATGCGAAGAGTGCGGCATGTGCATCGACATCTGCCCGGTCGGCGCGCTCACTTCTGGCGCTTATCGGTACAAGACGCGTCCGTGGGAGATGAAACATGTGGGCACGATTTGTACGCACTGCGGAGATGGATGCAAGACTACGCTTGGGGTGCGGCGCAGCGACACCGGCATGGAGATTGTGCGCGGCGACAATCGCGATAAGAGCGGAATCAATGGCGATTTCCTGTGCGTGAAGGGGCGCTACGCTTTCGATTTTGCGCATCACGCGGAACGCCTGACGCAGCCGCTGGTTCGGAAGAACGGCAAGCTCACACCCGCAACCTGGGAAGAAGCATTTGAGTTGATCGGAACGCGGTTTCGCGAGGCGCGGGACGGAGCTGAAGGCGGCGGGAGCACAATCGGCGTGATTGGCTCGAATCGCACGACTAACGAAGAAAATTATCTGCTGTCGAAGTTTGCCCGGGTCGTGCTCAAGACGAATAATGTCGATCATCATCGTACGGCAGACTTCCCTGCCCTGGCGGCGGCGCTGCACGGCAAGCCGGGAAAGACGGCAGCCATGCGCGAGGTCTTGAATGCGCCCGCGATTCTGCTGATCGGGAACGATCCCACGAATCAGCATCCGCTGCTGGCATGGCAGATTCGGACGAACGTTCGCTTGCGGCGGGCGAAGCTTTACGTGATCAACTCTGCGCCCATCAAGCTGCGGCGGCAGGCAGCGGGATTTGGTTTGCTTCCGGCGGGGGCCGAAGCGAAGGCAGTTGCCTTCCTCGGCGGCGATGATGCGCAACTTGATGCGCTGGTGACGGACGTTACCGCGCGCGAGGCATGGCTTGCGCTGCGCGACAAGATTCGCGCTGAGCAGAATATGGTCATTGCCTTCGGCTCCGAACTGCGCGGGCCGGACATTGAGAAATTGGCAAGTTTTGCCGCAACTTTGACGGGCGCCAAGCTGATCTGCCTGGGCGATTACGCGAATTCCCGCGGAGCGAGTGAGATGGGGCTTTATCCCGATCTGCTGCCGGGATACGAACCGGTGGCCAGCGCGGACAAATTCCAAAAGGAATGGGGCAGTCTGCCGACTGCGGAAGGCTTGAGCTTGCCGGAAATGTTCGACGCTGCGAAAGCCGGCAAGCTGAAGGCGCTTTACGTGGTGGGCTCGAATCCGGTCGGACGATTGGGCGTGGATCCTTTCATCTTTGAGAAAACATTTGTGGTGGTTCAGGAAATGTTCCTGACTGAAACCGCGATCATCGCGGACGTGGTTTTGCCGGCGGCCAACGCCTACGAAAAAACCGGAACTTATACCAACACCTGCGGCGATCTGCAGCTGGTGAAGAAAGCGGGCGAAGTCTCCGATACGAAACCGGATTTCGAAATGATGGTGCGCATTGCTGACGCCATGGGCTTCGAGGTGCGCGGCCTGGTGCCGTTTGGGAGCGGGACGCACTTCGACATGGGGCAGACGCGCGGGGCGCAGTCGGGCGAAGCGGATCGCCATGCGGTGTGGCTCGAGGCGCATAACCTGGAACCGAAGATGACGCCTTTCGATCCGATGGCGATTCTTGACGAGATTCAGCGGGTGGTTGCGGGATACGATGTTTCGCGCGTCAACCTGCTGGCGGGGAACGATGAGCATCTCGAAATTGCCGCGGGCGGGGCGGGTCTGGTGCAGAAGGCGGAGTTGATTGCTCCGGCCAACGACGATTTGTTCAGCTCGGGCACGCTGGGACGGTATTCCAGGACTTTGAACTCGGTTATTGAGAATAAATCCGCTGATGCAGAAGTTGCGGCGGACTAGGTACGGGCAGGGGAACGGCAAGAGCAACAGCAACGGCAACAGCCGCGGGCGAGGGCGCCCGCGCCACACGAGCGCATGAGCATAACTACGTTTCTTATTATTTCGTTGATCAAGTCGGCGGTCGTGATTGGCGTTCTGCTGACGGTGGTGGCGTACAGCGTGTGGCTGGAGCGCAAGGTGTCGGCGCGCATTCAGAACCGCTGGGGACCGACGCGGGTGGGGCCTTTCGGTCTATTGCAGCCGCTGGCCGACGGCGCGAAGTTTATTTTCAAAGAAGATCTGACGCAGCCGCATGTCTACAAGCCGCTGTACATTGCAGCGCCCACCATCTCGCTGGTGTTTGCCATCACATCCATTTCGGTGATTCCATTTGGCAACTGGGTCAACCTGGGGCCCTGGGGCACCTATTTGCAGATTACCGACTTGAACGTCGGACTGCTGGTGTCGAACAACAAGTATTCGCTGCTGGGCGGATTGCGGGCGAGCGCGCAGATGGTGAGCTACGAAGTGTCTCTCGGGCTCTCGCTGGTGGGAGTGCTGATCATGGCGGGAAGCCTGAGCCTGCGGGATATTGTGGATGCGCAGCATGGAGTGTTCTGGGGATTTATTCCGCGCTGGAATATATTTCACGGGCAGACGCTGGGATTTTTCATTTACCTGATTTCGGCGTATGCGGAAACCAACCGCACACCGTTTGATCTGCCGGAAGCGGAATCGGAGCTGGTGGCGGGCTATCACACGGAATACAGCTCGATGAAGTTCGCCATGTTTTTTATGGCCGAATACGCCAACATGACGACGGCCGCGTGCCTGGCGACGCTGATGTTTTTGGGTGGATGGAATGGGCCGATCTTTGGTCCGGTCATTTTGCAGGATCTGTTGCCGGTATTCTGGTTCTGCCTGAAGGTTTTCTTTTTCATATTTTTGTACGTCTGGGTGCGCTGGACCCTGCCGCGCTTTCGCTATGACCAGCTGATGTCGTTTGGGTGGAAAGTTCTGCTGCCGCTGGCGATGGCGAACATTGTGTACACCGCGCTGGTTGTGGCTCTGCGAGCTCAGTACCCGGGTAAGTTCTTCTGAGCTTTATTTAGAACTGACGCAAACTATGTTTCATTTAATTTTATTTCTGTGTTTCGGCGCAATCTGCGTGGCGGGGGCGATCAACCTACTGGTGCAGAG
>JBEKED010000263.1:0-5516 GCA_050014035.1 Terriglobales bacterium | reverse complement strand
CGGATCGGCCTACAAATATCTCGACATGATCGAAGCGCAAGAAAAGAAGGCGCGGCCGGAACCGCCCGCCGCCCGCACTATTGGCGGAATCATAGGTCCGTACTGAATCACGTAGGGACGGCCGCCCTCGGCTGTCCAGGCCCGGCAGAAGCCATGAGTTTCCCCTTTCAACACGATTCTCCAGAGCGCCAGCGGGAAGCGATGGTCCGCAAGCAACTCGCGGAGCGCGGAATTCGTGACGCTCGCGTCCTCGACGCCATGCGCCAGGTGCCGCGGCATGAGTTTGTCCCGGAGTCCGCCCGTCCGAGCGCCTACGAAGATCACCCGCTGCCGATCGGCGAAGATCAAACTATTTCGCAGCCTTACATCGTGGCCGCGATGCTTGAGCATCTGGCTTTGCAAGCTGCGGACCGCGTCCTTGAAATCGGCACTGGTTCTGGCTACGTGACGGCATTGCTCTCGCTGCTCGCGTCCGATGTGTACACGGTGGAGCGCCACGCGTCTCTGGCGTCGGCGGCGGAAAGCACGCTGCATCGGTTGGGATATCGCAACGTACACATCCGAGTCGGCGACGGCACACAAGGCTGGGCAGAATGCGCGCCCTTTGATGCCATGATCGTTTCCGCTGCAACTCCCGAAATGCCGCCTGCGCTCTTCGGCCAACTGCGCGAGAACGGACGTATGATCGTGCCGGTGGGCCCGTCCTCCAGCCAGGTATTGCAATTGATTGGCAAAGCGGGCGGGCGGCCCGAGGTCAAAATTCTGGAGGGCTGTCGCTTTGTGCCGCTGGTGGAAGGAGCGGCGGGTCTCGGACCGCGCTCGGGAGACCAATGAACCACCAAGGCCACAAAGGAGCACGAAGGTATTCGTTCCAGGCGATTCCTTAGTGTTCCTTCGTGCCCTTGGTGGTTAAGCGTTTGCCCGGCCACTTTTTTCAGCCAATCGCGACTCCCTGCTGAGCGCTGCTTTACAATTCAAGCGTGGCTTTCCTCCGAAATCTGAAGATCACGCTGGAGATGATCAAGTGGGAGCACTCCATCTTCGCGCTCCCGTTCGCGCTCTGCGGAGCCATGCTGGCCGCGGGCGGCATGCCGGCATGGCGGCAACTGGCATGGATCGTGGTCGCCATGGTCTCGGCGCGGTCGGCCGCGATGGCCTTCAATCGCCTGGCCGACGCTTCGATTGACGCCGCCAATCCCCGCACCGCAACTCGGGCGCTGCCGGTTGGCCAGTTGACGTCGTCGTTTGTGAGCGTGTTCGTGCTGGTCGCGTGCGGAATTTTTGTTCTCGCTGCTTCGCAGTTAAATCGCCTGACGCTGATGCTCTCGCCGGTAGCGCTGGCAGTGATCCTTCTTTATTCCTACACCAAGCGATTTACGCGCTGGTCGCACCTGATTCTCGGATTCGCTCTCGGCATTGCTCCGGCAGCCGCGTGGATTGCGGTTCGCGGCTCGCTCGATCCGCGGATACTTTTGCTCACCGCCGCAGTCACGTTCTGGGTTGGCGGGTTCGATGTGATCTATGCCTGCCAGGATCACGACCATGACCGCAGCCACGGTTTGCACTCGGTGCCGCGTTATTTCGGAATCGGGAGCGCGCTCGTCATCGCCCGAATATTTCATATCCTGATGCTCGGCCTGCTGGTTGCGCTGATCGTTTCCTTCGGCTTGGGGAAACTGGCGATTGCGGGAGTAGTTGTGGTCGCGGCACTCCTGGCGTACGAACACATGCTGGTCCGCCACGACGACCTGAGCAAGCTGAACGCCGCATTCTTCACCATGAACGGAGTGATTTCGGTGGTGTTCTTTTTCTTTGTGGCCGGAGATTTGCTACTTAGACTTTAGCCTGGCGGGTATTCTCTTCTTCGGATTATTTCTGGAACATCGCGCGATCCGTGCAGAACCGCCAAGATTTCTAATACCTCCGAGCGTTCGCGGTAGACAATCAGATAGGAACTGGTTGGCCAGAAACGTACGTCGCGCTCAGTTACGTCCGGGCGAGAGTGCCCCATCCGAGGGTGGTGGGCTAGCTTCTCGAATGCACTAAAGAACTTATCTTCCAGTTGGTCGGCGGCATCTTCATTGTCGAGCGCGACAAAATCCCAAATGTCCCGCAAGTCTTGCAGTGCATCGGGAGACAGCACATAAACAGACATTGCCGCTACTTCACGCTTCTCCGCTGTCGCAGTCGCGCCCTGGCTTCAGGGCCCGGAATACCGAGGCCGCGATCCAACTGCTCAATCCCGCGGTCGATCTTTTGGCGCACTTCTGAAAGCCGCTGCTGTTTGAGTTGCTCCTGCTCTTCCAGAAGGCGCAAGCCTTCACGGATTACTTCCGAGGCGGAGGCATAGCGTCCGCTCTTCACCTTGTCGTCGACCATCCGTTCCAGTTCCGGTGTCAGGGAAATGTTCACGTGCCCCTCGCCTGTACGACATAGCAACAAATGCTAAAAAATAGCATAGCATGTTACAGGGCTATCGCGCTACTAGTTCACGCGCAGCAGCAACAGCGTGCCATCGTCGAGCTTAACGTTATTTTTTTCTGAGCTCACCACCGACCCTTGTTTCGCATCCGCGGCGGCCGCAAGTTTCAAGTTCTCGATTCCCACTACGCCCTGTGTGTTTCCCGTGATCGGCGGTTCCCCTTGAGTTTGCCCGGGTGCACTGGGCGATGTGTCGGCGGGAGCTTTTGGAACGCTCGCCGTTGGAGTGGATCCTCCCATCGGGCCGGGTCGCCCGCCAAGCGATGGCGAGGTTCCGCCGGGCTCCATGCCAGGATTGCCGGACGCGGAGCTGCCGGAATTCCTTGGCGCGATGATGGCCTGGATCGTCATGGGCATCTGCATGGCTTCGCCGCTCTTCAAAACAGCATGGTCGAACACGATGGCGAGCTGCGATTCTTTCTGCTCCTTGCTGCGCGGCTGCACTTCAGTTATGTGTCCGATGATCTTCGTATCTTTGGGCACGAGGAGCACGCCCGCGTTGGTTCGGAGGTCTTGCGTAACCCTAGCCACGACTTCATCGCCCGTCTTTGCCTTTTTTGCATCGATGCTTTTTGTGAGCTGTGCGGGAAGGACGCTGCCGGGCGCGAGCCTGGGCGGCGTGTTGCCGGGTGCCGACGTTGAAGCCGTTGGGGCCGCTGGTTGCCCGGCGGACGGGGTTTGCGGCATGCTCCCGCTGTTCGGCTGCGGCGCTTGTGCGGTCAGGCTTACGCATAGCAAAGCGCCAGCGAAGACAGTAATGAGGACTCGATTCATGATTTGCTCCTTTCAAACGGCTTGACCCATTCTAGATCGCAAGTGGGTGCTCTGGGGCTACTCCTCGACGTCATCGGCGGTGACGGCAAGACTAACGCGATAGGCTATTGACGACAGGGAATGAATTTTCGTTATTTTCGCTTGACAACCCGTATTCTCGCTATCAACATTGCTCGCAGCAGAGCGCACCAGTCGACCCGTCCAGCGCTCGATTTCCTTGGCTCCGTGGGCGAAGTGACTCCTGCTAGAAATCTGGAGGACAAACAAATGCGTTTTCCGGCCCTGGTTTTCTCGACTCTTCTATTGGCGACGATGGTGGCAACAACGCCGGCGTCGGCGAGCTGTTCACCCGCGACTCTGAAAGGCGTCTACGGTTACTACCATGGCAGGCCAGGGGGCGGTGCGACGATTACCGCGGTCCTTGGACAGATGAGCTCCGATGGCGCGGGAAACCTTAGTGGTTCTTGGACGATGAGTGTCAACGGGGCCATCACCTTCGGCAGCTTCGACGGCGTCTATACAATCGCGGCGAATTGCACCGGCACGCTGACTTTTGCGACCGAGGACACGATGCCCGCCCACTTCAACATTTTTCTTGATGACACTCACAAAGGCTTTCAGATGATCCAGACCGACCCTGGTTTTGCGCAACCCGGTTTTGGCATGGCGCAGGGAACAACCCCATGCGGACTGAGCGGCGCCGCACAGACGCTTGCCACGAACTTTCTCGGCACACTTTTTCCGACGCTTGATATAGAGGCGGTTGCAGGGCAGCTAAAGCTGAACGGACTGGGAAACATCACCGGCGGCAGCGAAACTTTTAGCGTCGCCGGCACGATCACGGTTAGCCCAGTTGCGGGCAGCACCTATACGGAACAAAACAACTGCCAGGGCACAGCCCAGATCATCTCGGCTTTGGGCACGATGAACTTCCGCACCGTCGTCGTGAACAGCGGCAAGGAGTGGATGATGCTCGAAGACGATAACAACACGCTCGTCGCTGGCACCGCGCAGGAATAGTTGGTTACTGGTACCCAGGTTAGCGCCCAAAACCGGGGCGCGAACCTGGGGCACCGTGGCTACTCCTCGACATCATCCGCGGCGATGGCATCGCGGGATGCGTGCCAGATGCGCAAGACGCGCACATGCTGCTCGTCCTCCCGGACATGAAAGATGATTCGGTAGACACCGTTGCCTTTGCCGTACAGCAAATGGCGGGCGGGAAAACGAAGCTCTTTTGCCTCGGGGATGACGGGGCATCGGGTGGGAAGCTTGTCCAAGCTGAAAATGGCCTCGAACAACCGCGTGAGCCATCTCTCTGCATGCGAGGGAGCCGCCGCGCGGATGCGTTCAAACGCCGCATACAAATCCGCTTCGGCGGGTGCGGCGAGACTAACGCGATAGGCCATACTTGATCCGCATCTCGTCCAGCACCTGAGCGGCGGGCTTGAGTTCGCCGCGTTCCGCGCTCGCCATTCCTTCCTGAATTGCGGCAAGGGTTTCCATGCGGTGCAAGCGCTCTTGCATTAACTGGTAGCTGGCCGCGTCCTGCACCACGACTTCGGCCTTGCCGTTCACCGTCAGCACTTCCGGAGCTCGCGTCTTTTTGAGCCGCGCCACATGCTTTTTATGGTTGCGCAGGAAATCGGTCAAGGAGTGGATTTCACGGGTATCGAGCATGAGAGTCCTCACTGATTATTATATGACAATTATATGCTGCCATGGCGGTGGCGAAGGCAATGAAAGATTTTTCAAATGGTCGATCGATTTGACAGACGGAATTCCCGGCCTCAAAAAGCGCGAGAAGTGGCAAGACCCCAGTTATTTGAATCAATGTCAAAAGACAAAGCCGCGCTATACTTCGCCTTTAGGGCGATCCACCCTCCAGTAATCTGTACGTTTAGCGAGCTAAGGAGAGGAATTTTATGGCTGATGAAAGCTGGGTCGGCCAAATCGGTAAAGAACTAGAGCGCATCTTTAGGTACCTGCTGCCAGGCATCGCGATCCTTGGTTTTGCCCGGTTATCGCATCCATCATGGTTCTGCTGGGTGCATCCGGAAAACTCTCAACACCTCATTCTTCTAGCTGCCATTGCCCTTTGTGCAGGCAGTAGTTGGTATGTCGTCCACAGGTACTCGCTGCATCAAGCCCTTGACCTGCTGGCCTATCGGATGGCGCACCACCGTTTCAGCGGCTACTCCGTCTGGCTTGCAAAACATGTAGCCAGCAGCATGCGCGGCAAGGAGCAAGACGCGCTTTTG
>JBEKED010000262.1:0-5528 GCA_050014035.1 Terriglobales bacterium | reverse complement strand
TCGACCGCGACTTTGTCTCCGGGCAGGATTCGGATGAAGTTCTTCCGCATCTTGCCGGAAACGTGCGCCAGAACCTGGTGTTTATTTTCCAGTTCCACCTTGAACATGGCATTGGGCAGCGGTTCGATCACCGTTGCCATCACCTCAATCGCGTCTTCTTTACTCATTACCCTCCTGAATTTCTATCACGGCAGATCCTTCGCTTCGCTCAGGATTTCGGCAGCGGGCTCCCGCTTCGCTCACGCCCGCTAGACGCCTCAACTTCAATCGCGTCTTCTTTACTCATCGACTCCTTAAAAGCAGCTTTTAGCTGTTAGCTTTTGGCCTTTAGCTAAAAAGCCAACAGCTAAAAGCTAAGAGCCTCTACTGGGTCAAAATCATCGGGCCTTTTCTGGTTACGGCTACGCAATGCTCGAAGTGCGCGCTGTAACTGCCGTCGACCGTTACGGCGGTCCATTTGTCGCTCAACACCTTGGCTTCGGGCCCTCCCGAATTCACCATGGGCTCGATCGCCAGCACCATGCCTTCAGTTAACTCCGCGCCCTGACCCTTCTTGCCGAAGTTCGGAATTTGTGGCGCTTCATGCAGCTTGGTCCCTATACCGTGGCCCACAAAATCCCGCACTACGCTGAATCCGTTGGCTTCGACCAACTTCTGGATCGCCGAGCCCACGTGTCCTATGGTGTTGCCGATCTTTACCTGCTCGATGCCTTTGTACAGCGACGCCTCGGTGACTTCGAGCAACTTCTTTAACTCCGCGGCCAGCGACTCGCCTACCGGCAGGGTGATGGCGGCGTCTCCGTAATAGCCGTCGTAGACCACGCCGCAGTCGATGGAGACGATGTCCCCCGTTTTCAGCACCCGCTTTTCCGACGGGATGCCGTGCACGATCTCTTCATTGATCGAAGTGCACAGCACACAGGGATAACCGAAATATCCCTTGAACGCCGGGGTGGCTCCGAAGTCCGCAATCATCTTCTCGGCGGCCTTCTCCAGATCCATGGTGGTAACGCCGGGCGCCACTACCGTTTTCAGGTGGTTCAGAACCTGGCGGACCATCTGGCCGCTGCGCCTCATCTTCTCGATCTCTTCCGGCGACTTGCGGATGATACGGGCTTCACCAAAGCTCATAATTGGTTCTAACTTCGCTCGCTATCCTCGGGCTGGTCGGCCCTCAGGGAGTAAAGCCCACGTCTTGATTGGCTCATGGCGGCACGGCTAAAGCCGTGCCCTACCCAAAACCACATCCTGGCCCGACCCAATCGGGTCCTAGCGCGCATCCTGGCCATGACTGTCGATCACGCCGAAAATCTGGGCCGTGATCTGTTCCGGGGTGCGATCGGCATTGACCACGATCAGCCGCCGCTGCGCGCGGTAGTACTGCGCCACCGGCCGGGTTTGCGTCTCATAGGCAGTCAAGCGCTCGCTAATCACCTCTTCGCGATCGTCGTCGCGGATGACCAGCTTCGATCCGTCACAATCACACAACTCATCGACGCGAGGTGGCTGAAAGTGGATGTTATAGAGCCGTCCACAGGTGGGACACGAACGCCGTCCAGTAAGCCGCAGCAGCAATTGATTATAGTCTACGAGCAACTGGATCACAATCGGCGGACATTTCTCCAACTTTTCCGGGTTGTCAAAGACCTCTTTTTCCAGGAAGGCATCGAGCCACCCTGCCTGGGCAGCTGTCCTCGGAAAGCCATCCAGCACAAATCCGCGCCGGCAATCGGGCTCGCGCAGCCGGTGAGCCACGATGCCATACATCAGGTCGTCGGGAACCAGCTCGCCCCGCGACATAATCGCCTTCGCTTCGAGCCCCAGTTCGGTGCCGCGCGCCACGTGATCCCGCAGTAGATCACCGGTCGAGATCTGCGGAATACCGTAACGGTCGACGATCTGTTTGGCCTGCGTACCCTTCCCCGCTCCGGGAGGCCCGAGAAGAATCACCGGCCCAATCTTCTTACTTCTCTTCTGCGCGGCGTCGTTTGCCGACTGGTTGGTCATCGAAAGGGATCACCAAGTCCGGCGTCCGCGGAGGCGCCCACTTTTCGGCGTGAAGCCGTCGTAGTGGCGCATGATCAGCTGCGCCTCGATCTGCGTAACCGTGTCCATCGCCACGCCGACTACGATCAGCAGCGAGGTTCCGCCAAAATAGAAATTCACTCCCAAGCCGTTCGTCATCCAGGTGGGCAGGTTCTCAAAGACCCGGCCGAGGAGCGGGAGGTGATTCAGCTTGATCCCGGCAATCATCCACTCCGGAATCAGCGAAATCAGAATCAGGTAGAGCGCGCCGACCAGCGTGATGCGCGTGAGAACGTCATTGATGAAGTCCGACGTGCGTTTGCCCGGGCGGATGCCGGGGATGAAGCCGCCCCACTTCCGCATGTTGTCGGCAACCTCGTTCGGGTTGAACACGATCGAGATATAGAAGTAGGCAAAGAACACGATGCCCATGGCATAGAGCAACGTGTAAAGTGGCTCGCCCCATTTCATGGCGTCCAAAACGGGGCCGACGACTTTATTGTTGTGGAAGGCGGCGCCCAGCATTTGCGGCAAGGCCAAAATCGATGAAGCGAAAATCACCGGCATGACGCCGCCGGCATTCACGCGCAGCGGCAGGTGGGTGGATTGCCCGCCCATTACCTTGCGGCCGACTACGCGCTTGGCGTACTGCACAGGAATACGGCGCTCGCTGCGTTCGACGTAGACGATGAAGGCAACCACGGCGATCATCAGCACCAGGAGCATCAGGATGGCGGGAGCGGTGAAGACTCCCCAAGCCGAGGTGCTTGCCTTCTGATAGAGGTCGGCTACGCCGCGGGGAAGGCCTACCACGATGCCGGCGAAGATCAGGAGCGACATGCCGTTGCCGATGCCGCGCTCGGTAATCTGCTCGCCCAGCCACATGATGAAGGCGCTGCCCGTGGTCAGCGTAAGCATGGTCATCAGGATGAAGCCGGGGCCGGGAGTGTTGACGAAGTCGCCCGCCTTCTGCAGGCTGATGGCAATGCCGAAGGATTGCACCGCGCTCAAAACCACCGTGAGATAACGCGTCCACTGGGTGATTTTTTTGCGGCCCATTTCGCCTTCCTTTTGCAGCTTGGCGAGAGGCTCATAGACTACCGTCAACAACTGCAGAATGATCGATGCCGTGATGTACGGCATGATGCCGAGAGCGAAAATCGTGAGACGGCGCAAGTTGCCGCCGCTGAAAAGATCGACAAAACCCAGCACCGAGCCCCGGTTCTGTTCGAAAAACTGCGCCAGGCGGTCGCCGTTGATGCCGGGCGTCGGAATGTGGCCGCCGATGCGATACACGGCCAGCAGTCCGAGCGTGAATAACACGCGCTTGCGGAGATCGGGAACCCTAAAGATGTTCGACAGCTTATTGAAGATTGCAATGTCGGCCATTACTGCAAGACCTCAAACTTGCCGCCCGCCTTGGTAATTTTATCCTGCGCCGATTTCGAAAACTTGTGGGCGTGGATAGTGATTGCGGTTTTCAGTTCGCCGTTGCCGAGAATCTTGACCGGGGCGTGGCCATCGACGATGCCCGCTTTCTTAAGCACTTCGGGGGTAATTTCGGTTTCGTCGAGCGTAGCCAGGCGGTCGAGGTTCACGACGTCGTATTCCTCGCGGAAAATGTTGGTGAAGCCGCGCTTTGGGACCCGCCGGTGCAACGGCATCTGCCCGCCTTCAAATCCGCGGATGAGCCGCGCGCCCGAGCGCGACCACTGCCCCTTGTGACCGCGCGTGGAAGTCTTGCCCATGCCGGAGCCCATGCCGCGGCCGACGCGCTTTTTCTTTTCCGTTGCCTTCTTGGGTGCCCGTATTGTCGATAGATTCATGACTGTCTCTCTAAACTTTTTGAACCCTTGTCATCCTGAGCGAAGCGAAGGACCTGCTTTTTACCCTTCGACGATCTCCACCAAGTGCGGGATTTTCCTGACCATGCCGCGAATCGCAGCCGTATCCGGCCGCTCAATCACCTGGTACAGGCGGGTGAACCCCAGACCCTTCACAACTTTCTTGTGCTTCAGGGGAGTGCAGATTGCCGATCGCACCCACTTCAACTGGATCTTGCCGCTCGCCGCCGATTTTGCTGTCTTGGTTGTCATTTCACTTCCTTAAGAATTTGCGATTGGTGATTTGTAATTGGCAATTTTCAAATCCCCAGGTTCACGAATTGCAAATTAAAAATCACCCATTGCAAATTGTTACTACAGCTCCTCTACCGTTTTTCCGCGCAATTCGGCTACGTGTTCGCGGTTCTTGAGCTTTTTCAGCGCCGCAAACGTGGCCTTGATCACATTGTGCGGGTTGTTGGTGCCAATCGATTTGGTCAGCACATTCTGCACTCCCGCCGAGGTCATCACCGCGCGCACCGCTCCGCCGGCAATCACGCCCGTGCCTTCGGGAGCCGGCTTCAGCAGCACCATGCCCGAGCCAAAACGCCCGAGCACGGTGTGCGGCACGGTGGTCTGCGTCAGGTTGATGCGCATCAGGTTCTTCTTCGCCGATTCGATCCCCTTGCGGATGGCTTGCGGAACTTCTTTGGCTTTACCCGATCCGAAACCCACGACCGCCGCCGTCGGATCGCCGACAACGACGAGCGCCGCAAACGACATGTTCTTGCCACCCTTGACCACTTTCGTCACGCGGTTAATCGACACCACCTGGTCTTTCAACTGGAACGAACCCGCATCGAGTTTTTTGGTAACTCTTGGCATTCTGGAATCTCATTTCCATTTTGTAATTTTGTAATCGGGTAATTTTGTAATTTGAAAAGGCACCCAAGGCTTTTCAGATTACAAAATTACCCAATTGCCAAATTACCAAATCTAAAACTGCAATCCCGCTTCGCGCGCCGCATCGGCCACCGCTTTGACACGGCCGTGGTAGATGTAGCCGCCACGATCGAAGACCACTTTCGTGAAGCCCTTCTGCTTGGCCAGTTCGGCAATCTTCTTCCCAACCACCTTTGCCGATGCCACGTTGCCGCCGGTAACGCGCGCGTCCTTGTTCTTACGGTCGTCAGCCGTCGATGCCGCTGCCAGCGTGACGCCCTTCAGGTCGTCAATCAACTGCACGTAAATGTGGTTCAGCGAACGGTACACATTCAGCCGCGGACGCTCCGGCGTACCCATCACTTTCTTGCGGATACGATCGTGTACCCGCTGGCGCGTCTGGTTCTTGGAATTGATTCTCAGCATAATTAAAACCTCGTCGCTCGTCGTTCGCTCTTCGCTAACCCCTTGGGTCTGCTCAACGAACAGCGAAGGACGAACAGCGAACAGCGGTTATTTTGCTCCTGTCTTTCCAACCTTCTTCTTCAAGCGCTCGCCGGCGTAACGCACACCCTTGTTCTTATACGGGTCGGGCGGACGCAACGACCGCATTTCGGCCGCCACCTGGCCTACTTTTTGGCGGTCGATTCCATTCAGGGTCAACTTGGTCTGTTTCGCATCCACCGCACAATCCACGCCACTGGGCAGCGGATATTCAATCGGATGCGAGTAGCCCAG
>JBEKED010000261.1:0-5573 GCA_050014035.1 Terriglobales bacterium | reverse complement strand
CGCGCGATTCGGCGCGCCTGGTGAAGGTAGCCGTTCTGCGGAGCGTGGAGACTGGCGTGTCCCAACCCGGAGAATCTGCCGATGGAGCACCGGACGTCCCCGCCCGGCAGGACGGGCCAGAGGCCCGTCACCACACGGGCACGGCCAGCCCCTCGAAGAAGCTCAACGCGAACCAGCGCACTCTGGTCGAAACGCTCGCGGCGGCAGGTGGCAGAGTTCCCGTCGAAGCATTGCGCCGATTGGATGTCCCGCGCACCACCCTTGGTACATTGGTGCGCCGCGGGTTGATCGAAGTCGTGGACGAGCCTCGGGACTTTACCACTTCCAGGCTCAAACCGCGGCCGTCTCCCTTTGAGTTTGAGTTCAGCGCGGCGCAGAAAGAAGCGCTCTCCAAGATTGACGCCGCCGTGGCGTCGCGCAAGTTCGCCGGTCTGTTGCTGCACGGCATCACAGGCTCGGGAAAGACCGCGGTCTATCTCGCCTGCATGCGCAAGGTGCTGGAGCAAGGCCGGTCGTCGATTCTGCTGGTTCCTGAAATTGGCTTGACTCCGGCGGTGGCGGCGGATCTGCACCAGGTGTTCGGTGATGAAGTTGCGATTCTGCATTCGGGCTTGTCGGACGCGGAGCGGGCCGAGCAGTGGCATCGTATCCGTCGCGGAGAAGCGCGGGTGGTCGCAGGGACACGGTCGGCCGTATTCGCGCCTGTGAGCGACCTTGCCCTGGTCATCGTCGACGAGGAGCAGGATTCGTCGTACAAGCAGGAAGAGACGCCGCGCTATAACGCGCGCGATGTCGCGGTGATGCGCGCGAAGATGGCGGGGGCAGTCGTCGTTCTCGGTTCTGCTACGCCTTCGCTCGAGTCGTATTACAACGCTAAGAAAAATAAATACGCGCTCGTGGAATTGCCCGACCGCGTGGAAATGCGCCCGCTGCCCGAAGTCGAAATTGTCGACATGCGGCAGGAGTTTCAAGAGACGGGACAGGAGCAGGTGATCTCGCGCAAGTTGGCGCAGGAAATCCGCGAACGGCTGGAGAAAAAAGAGCAGGTCATGGTGCTGCTCAACCGGCGCGGATATTCTCCTGTCGTTTTGTGCCGCGCCTGCGGCAAGACGCTGCAATGCAAGAACTGCGCCGTCTCCATGACCCACCACAAGCGCGAGCACAAGATGGAATGCCACTATTGCGGCCACGTCGAGCGCATCCCCGATAAGTGCGCTCTCTGCGGCAGCGAGTACGTGTATTTTGTCGGGACGGGATCGGAGAAGCTTGAGGAATTACTGCACGGCATGTTTCCTGAAGCAAGAATCGGGCGCCTCGATCGCGATACCGTGCGCGGGCGTGAGGATTTCGAACATGCGCTGAACGCGCTGAATGAAGGGGCGCTCGACATGCTGGTCGGAACGCAGATGATTGCAAAGGGGCACGACATTCATGGCGTGACGCTGGTCGGCGTAATCGGAGCGGATATGGCGCTGGGTTTGCCCGATTTCCGAGCTGCAGAAAGAACCTTTCAGCTGCTTACACAAGTAGCCGGACGCGCGGGTCGGGGACAGTCTCCCGGAAAAGTTGTGCTGCAAACATATTTTCAGGATCACTATGCCGTGCAGTTCGCCGCGCGTCACGATTTTGCCGGGTTCTACGAAAAAGAGCTGCAATTCCGCGCCTGGATGCACTACCCGCCGTACAGCGCAATTGCCAATGTACTCATCCGCAGCGAGAAATTAGATGAAGCCCTAACATGGTCGGGCGAGCTGGGCCGGTGGTTCGAGAGGACGCGCCACGAAGGCATTCGCGTGCTCGGCCCGGCCGCCGCGCCGATCACGCGCCTGAAGCGCGATTTCCGCTATCACTTCATTCTGAAGTCTCCCAGCCGCGAGAAGATGAATGCGCTGTTGCGGTCGATGCTGGCGGAAGCGGCGGCGCGGAAAATTCCGCGCACACAGGTGATTGTCGATGTCGATGCGGTGTGGCTTATGTAGAACGGTCGTTGGTCGCTGGTCGGTAGTCGTTCGCGAAGCGCTGGAACGCAGAGTTGCTTCGCTCCGCTGAGTATGCTCAGCAATTATTTGCGCTTGGACTTGTCGTGGATTCGGTCGCCAAGATAGTGCACCGCATCTCGGCTTCCCTCGCGGATGGCCGGCCACTTCTCCCTTCCCGAAGCACCAGTGAGTGGCGTGGGCGTGAACGCCAATCCCAACATTGCAATCGCCAGAACGGCAAACCATTTTCGCGCCGTGGAAAGCTCTGGACGACTCGGAATCGATGGATGCTGGCTGGTCAGCCACAGTACGACAGCCCAAAGCACCCAGCCGATCCAGCAGTATTTCGCCAGTGGGAGCAGCGCCAGCACCACCGCCAGCGAAACCCACTTGTGCAATTTTGGAAACACCGAAAACAGAATGTGCCCACCATCCAGTTGACCGCCGGGCAGCAGGTTCAGTGCCGTCGCAAACATTCCCACCCAGCCAGCGACGGCGATCGGATGCAGGGATAGCGTGTTGAGCGGCACGTCAAGGCGCAACAGCCGCGCCGCCAGATGAAAGGCCAGCGGAAATCCCGGTTCACTGTCAAGTTGGGCGCTTCTGAACATGAGCGGATGCGACAACGAGAGGCCGGTTATTACAGCCACGCATGATGGAATAAAGCCCGCAATCGGACCCGCAATCCCGATATCAAACAATGCCGCCCGCGTGGGAATGACCCCTTTAATGCGAATGAAAGCTCCCAGCGTGCCGATCAAGCTCGGAAACGGAATGAAGAATGGAGGCGTGGCATACACGCGATAATGCCGGGCGTAGAGGTAATGCCCCATCTCGTGCGCCAGCAGGATGAACATCAACGTAAGTGAAAACGAGAGCCCATGCATCAGCCGCGCCGGAGCCTGCCACATCCACTCGATCGGAAACAGAGGAATGTTCTCATCGTTGAAGGAGAAGGCGGGCTGGTGAAGCGCGAAATTGGCGTAGATACGCGCCCCCACGACCAGAGTGCTAACAAAGGTCGCGGCCAGCAGCAGAATGTGCAACCACCAACGCTCGCGCGGCGGCCGGGTAACCCAGACCCGCGGCTGAACCTGCTGCTCCCATTCAAGGGCGGTCGGGAAAGAGGACGTGGGTTCGGACATAGGAACCTGAGGTCAGAAGTTCGAGGTCAAATTGCAGAGGCGAAAAACTCGTTGCGGGTGTTCACCTCTGCCATCCGACCTCGACTTCTGACCTCGCGACAGCGGTTAGTCAATCGATTGCAGTTCCTTGCCCGGTTTGAAGCGGACGGCTTTGCCCGGCGGAATGGAAACTTCGGCGCCGGTGCGCGGGTTCCGTCCAATGCCGGTCTTGCGCGGACGCACGTTGAACACGCCAAAGCCGCGCAGTTCAATGCGGTCGCCGGTCGAGAGCGCCTTCTTCATGCTCTCAAAGACGGTTTCGACGGCCAGCTCCGCCTTGGTCTTGGTGATCCCGGTGCGGTTCACCACTTCGTTAATGATGTCGAGCTTAATCAAGGGTCGCCCCCGTCTCCCAAGGATTAGCGTTCCTCAAGTTATTGATGCTAAGGGAGATAGGGCGGATTGTCAACCGGGCCTGTTGTCTCGTAAGATGACAGCACCAGCCGAGAGAAATTTCGTAATTTTGTAATCTGATAATTTTGTAATTTGAAAACCGTCGCGGCCGTAATTCCCTCTCGCGCGATCCGCTTTTAAATTGCCAAATTACGAAATTACCCAATTACCAAATCAAAAAGGGGTTTCATGATCAAGAGTGACCGCTGGATCCGGCGCATGGCGCAAGAGCACGACATGATTAATCCGTACTCGGAAAAGCAGGTGAGCGCGGGAGTGATTTCCTACGGTGTGTCGAGCTACGGATACGACTTACGCGTAGCTGACGAGTTCAAGATTTTTACCAATGTCAACAGTACGATCGTCGACCCCAAGCATTTCGACGAGCGCTCGTTCGTAACCGTGAACGCCGATGTCGCGATCGTGCCGCCGAACTCATTTGCGCTGGCGCGGTCAGTCGAGTACTTCAAGATTCCGCGCGATGTGCTCACCATCTGTGTGGGCAAGTCGACCTACGCCCGTTGCGGCATCATCGTGAACGTCACGCCCTTCGAGCCGGAGTGGGAAGGTTTCGTCACGCTCGAAATTTCGAATACCACGCCGCTGCCGGCCAAAATATATGCCAACGAAGGCCTCTGCCAGATTCTCTTCTTCCAATCCGACGAGGTTTGCGAAACCAGCTACAAAGATCGCAAAGGCAAATACCAGGCGCAGAAGGGGATCGTGCTGCCGAAGCTGTAGAAGCAGCTTCCAGCTCTCAGCTATCAGTTCAAGCTTGGAGCACTCGTTGGTTTGGCAGCCGCCGAGTGCTCCGCAAACCACTCCAGAACTCTGCGTTCGAACTCTTGCGGCGCGGCGGCGTGCGCTCCGACGTGAACGGCACCGGGCACTTTCCAAACCACAATCGCCGGATTTTTTGCCTGGATCAAATCCGAGTTATACGGCGGTATATAGGCGTCATCGAGCCCGTGGATCAGCAGGATCGGAGTTTTAATTCCCACCACCGCCTGCTCGGGAGATGCTGCCTCCAAATTAATGCCGTATAGCAGACGAACGAAGAGAAATCCGACATCCACCATCGGACGGAAGAACGTTCTACCCAGCCACGGCCCGGTGTGAAACAGACGGCCCAACCGCGTGTATTCCTCCTCGCGAAATGTGGCATTCGCCGATTCTCCCACGACCGCGCAGAACCTGGACTCAAGCGGCAGCGACTCCAGCAATTCCGCTGCTCCCGTGGATTCGCCCAGTCCATACACGCATCGCGCCGGCTTATTCGTTTCAATCCAATCCACCCAGCGGTGAATGTCGTCCGCTTCTTTGATCCCGTACGTCGACAACCCTCCGCTGTCGCCGTGATGCCGCTCATCGGGCAGCAGGACGCTGTAGTGATTCTCCAGCAGCCAGTTGCCGTAATCGTACATCTCCACCCGATTGCCGCTGATACTGTGCAGCAGAATCACGGCATCGCCGCTTGCCTCCTGCGGGCGCATATACCAGGCGCGCAGGATGACGGCATCCGGAGTGGTGATCTCGACGTCGCGAAATTCCACCGATTTCGACAGCGCCGCGGCACGCGCGTTGCGTTCCTCGTAAGGTCGAATCGGCGCGCTGGAGGCATGTAACGCGAGCCAACCCATGGCGATGCCGCCAACCATGACGCCCCCAACATAGAAAGACGCCAAGAAGTAGAGAAGACCCCAAATAACCGTACGACGATGAGGGTGGGTTTCCACGGGAGCAGCCTGTGGATCAAAGAAGAGGTTGATAGGGCGCTCCGGAATTCAGTTCCGAAAACTGAGAGCTGAGAGCTGAGAGCTGAGAGCTGCCCTTACTACTTCCGCCCGTTCTCGCCTTCTTTGAACATGTACTTGATGGCGGGCTTGTAGATCATCAGGTTGGCGGCGCCGCTGCGGTTCAGCTTGATGCAGTTTTTGTCGTACCACTCAATGTAGCCGTGGACTTCTTCCCCATCGCGCAGCACGATGACCATGGGAGTCTTCGACTGCATCTGCTT
>JBEKED010000260.1:0-5628 GCA_050014035.1 Terriglobales bacterium | reverse complement strand
TCGGCCTTCTCGGGCTTGGCCTTGGCCTTGGCATCGCCTTCGGCCTCAGCTTCACCCTCGACTTCCTGCTTGCCCTTCTTGATAACTTCGGGTTCCGCCGGTGCGGCTGCCGCCTCGCCCGCCACCACTTCCGGAGCCGCCACCACTTCTTCCTTCACCGTGGTGATGTGCGCGATCATCTGGTTCTCGTCGGTCAGGAATTTCAACTTCGGATCGTGCGGGAGGTCCTTCACGCGCACTTCGATGCCGAACACCAGGTGGCTGATGTCGACTTCAATGTTTTTCGGGATGTCGGCCGGAAGACACTCAATCTCAATCTCACGCAGCAATTGCTCAAGAATGCCGCCCTCGGTCTTCACGCCCGCGGCCTCGCCCTTGAGCACGACCGGAACCGTGACCGTGAGCTTCTTGTCCATGGCAATGCGCTGCAGGTCGACGTGGAGCAGCGTTCCCTTGATGGGCTCGAACTGCCAGTCCACGATCATGGCCTTCACGCGATCACTATCGAGGGCGAGATCGAAAATAGTGTTGTGCCCGCTCTCCGACTTCAGAATGCGCAGCACCTGCCGCGGGTCGACTGCGACCGCAGCTGCATCTTTTCCCGCTCCATAAACTACCGCGGGAACCTTCCCGCCGGCGCGCACGCGCCGAGCGGCGTTTTTGGTGCCTGGTTCGCGCTTCTGCGCTTCCAGAACGCTGATATCGGTTGCTGTAGCCATAATTCCGTTTCCATCCTTCGCTGTCGCGCTGTTGGTCGTTCGCCTTTCGCTGTTCGCAAAACCCTGTGTCGTTCAGGGCGAAAAGCGAACGACGAATAGCGAACGACGACGTTCTAAATAAATAATCTGCTGACTGACGTTTCTTCGTGAATCGACTGAATCGCCCGTCCAATCAGGCCCGCGATCGAGAGCACCTTGATCTTCGAGACCTGCCGCGCCGCTTCGCTCAGAGGAATGGTGTTGGTCACGACCACCTCGGCGATCGGAGAGTTCACCAGAATTTCCACCGCTGCCCCCGAGAGTACCGGGTGTGAGCAACAGGCATACACCGTGCTGGCGCCATTCTCAATCAGTGCCTGCGCTACTTTCACCAGCGTGCCGCCCGTGTCGATCAGATCGTCGATGATCAAACAAGTGCGGCCCCTGACGTCACCGATCACATGCATCACTTCCGCCACGTTCATCTCGACGCGGCGTTTATCCACGATGGCCAGCGCCGCATCGACCTTCTTCGCGAAAAAGCGCGCGCGTTCCACGCCGCCCGCGTCCGGCGAAACCACCGTGAGATTCGGCAGGTTCAGCTTCTTGAAGTAGTCCACCAGCACCGGCGAAGCGAACAAATGATCCACCGGAATATTAAAAAATCCCTGCAACTGAGGCGCGTGCAAATCGACAACCAGGGCGCGATCGGCGCCCGCCGTAGTCAACAAATCGGCCACCAGCTTTGACGAAATCGGCACTCGCGGCTTGTCTTTGCGATCCTGGCGCGCATAACCGTAATACGGAATCACCGCCGTAATACGCCGCGCCGAAGCCCGCTTGAGCGCGTCCATCATCAACAGCAGTTCCATCAGATGCATGTCTACCGGCTGGCAGGTGGGCTGCATCACAAAAACGTCGGCCCCGCGCACGTTCTCCTGGATCTGCACGTAGGCTTCGCCATCTTTGAAGCGCGTGACCAGAGCCTGGCCGCGCGTCAATCCAAGAAAGTGGCAGACTTCATCGCACAGCGGCTCGTTGGCGGTTCCACAGAAAACCTTGAATCGGTCGTCGACCCGGGCGCGCTGCGGCTTGCGTTCAGTTTTCTCGTCCGTGACCGGCTTTTTTTCCGTGACGGTTTTTTCGGCAATCGTTTTTTCGACGATCGGTTTTTCGGCAGTCGTGGTTGCAACTGTGGCCATAGGCAGTTCTCAGTTCCCGTTCTCAGTTCTCGGCGTTGGGGCTCCATGATCTCGACTGAGAACTGAGAACTGGCAACTGAGAACTGATTGATTGGCTGGGCCGCTAGGATTCGAACCTAGACAAAGTGCTCCAAAGGCACTTGACCTACCATTAGTCGACGGCCCAACTTCCTTTCGGCCCTCGTAGTCCGTGGTAAGAGAGATCCTTCGCTTCGCTCAGGATTTCGGCAGCGGGCTCCCGCTTCGCTCACGCCCGCTAAACGCCTCAACCTACCATTAGTCGACGGCCCAACTTCTGTGTGCTTCTAGTATGCCGAAATCGGAACCCGCAGCAAACAAGAAACTGAAAGCGTAGCCAATAACACGACCGATCGCGAACGACTAACGACCAACGACCAACGACCCCCAGTACTTCCTCCGCGTCAACGTCCGAGTCGCCACCGCCCGAAGCCCCTGCTTGCGCAGACGCCCAGCCGCATTCGTAGCCTCAGCCGCCGACCGGAACAGCCCATACAGGCTCGACCCCGACCCGGAGAGCGAAGCGTATTTCGACCCCGCGCGCTCCAGCGCACCTTTTATGTCACGCAATTCGGGATATTGAGGAAAGACGACCTTCTCGAAGTCGTTTTCAATCCCGGTACGGACAAGGTCGAGAAGCAACTTCTCGCCCCGGCTCCCACCCTTTGCAGGAGCACCGGTGTTGGGTGAACCACTGGTGAAACCAGAAAGCCACGAAGAAAGCACGCAGCCAACCTCAAACAGTCTATCGGAGCCTCCCGCTCGCGTCAATCGGCCGAAGCTCGTGTGCTGGCTACTTTTCAGGAGCGCATCCCAATCGACGAACGCCCGAGGCGTAGACACTCCAACCTCCGGCGTCACCACCACCATCGGAACCGAAGGCAAATCCGGCAAAGGATAGACTTCTTCGCCGCGCCCCACCCCCAACGCCGTTCCGCCCACGAGAAACAGCGGCAGGTCCGAGCCGATTTCAGCGGCAATGCGCAGCCGCACCGCAGCCGGCAATTTCTTTTTGAGCGCCAGCTCAAGCGCAATCATAGTGGCCACGGCATTGGAAGAGGCCGCGCCTAATCCTCCCTGCACGGGCAGGCGCTTTTCGATCTCGACCGTGACTTTGCGGTTTGCCCCAAGTTCGTCCAGCACGCGCGTGGCGATGCGATGGCAGGTATTCGAGGCATCGAGTGGAACCCGCGGATCTTGATTCGTGCACGCAATCTCGATCCCGCGACCACGCCCGACGCTCACCCGAATCACGTCATGCAGCGCAATCGTCTGATACGCGGTGCGCAGATCATGAAATCCGTCGGCGCGCGCGGCGCCGATGTAGAGCCCGAGATTGATCTTGGCAAAAGAACGAACCGTGACTGTCATAGAAAGGGAATTGCAGGAAGGGGAATTGTAAGCGATTTGGCCGCGAGTCAGATGGGCTGACTTAGCTGAGAAAACCTGGAAGAGAGAGGAGAGGTACTCGGCTCAAGGGTCATCCTCGGTCATCCTCGCACCGCGGACAGGTTATAGATGGTCCACCTTCGCTCACTTTTCGGGGGAACCGGCAGTGAGCAATCTTGCACAGCATAGCGAGGCCGGAGGTGTCATCTTCAACATGGCGGGCGTACTTTCCCTGGTTCGCGGTTTTAAGCTGCGCGTTTTTCGCGCGACGCCGGTCTGTGCGAAGGAGATCATTATGCTTTGGACAATTTTCGTGGTGCTACTGATTCTGTGGTTGCTCGGTTTCAGCTTCCATATAGCAGGCGGACTGATTCACCTGTTATTGGTGGTGGCAGTGGTTGTACTTATCATTAACCTGGTGAGTGGGAGGCGCCTTGCGTGAGTGGGAGCCACCGGCCTGAGCCCAGCCACAGATTCAGCTCTTCGATTTTCGAGGTTCGTCGGAATGCACATACCTTATGTGTGTCTCGGTCAATGTGCCGCTGGGCGTTTTCGTCCGTGTGACCTTCACTATTTTGGGTCCGGTCTTCGTGGTCGTCGTCACCGAACCGTCGGCTGTTCGTCTCGTCTTGGTTTTCCTAATTACCATCTCGTCTCCTTTCGGATTCTGCGTGGGGTCTCCAGGAATCCACTTTCGAACGCCAATTAGCCCCGCGAACGCGCGCCGCCGATGCCGAGCGCGATTCCGCCCGCAATCAACACCACGCTGACAATCGGCGACACCCGCTCGCTGTGACTGGTCTGAACCCCGAGGCTGGCACCGCCGACCTTAACGCCTTCGGTCTGAGTGTGGGGAATCGGCACGACCAGAGAAGCGACGCCAAGCACAATCAAGATGAGCCCGGCAAACAACAGAATTTTCATATCGAGTCCTCGTAGCCAACGGTAGCAGTGCACCGTGCAGAATCGTTAGTCGTGCAGAACCACACTGAGCAGTGAGCTGTGGACTTGCAACCTCCTCCGGGTTGCCGGAGTAATTTGCGAAGCCCAGTTTGCGGAACCGGTTCATAAAAAAACTGACCCGCGACTGTGTGGTACCGACCATTTCCGCCAGGCTTTCCTGCGCTTCTTCTATCAACTTTTTTATCACATTTTTCTTGTACCGCCATCACAGATTCGCAATCGCAATCCTGCAAGAATTTCACGAGAGTGCAGCATCGAGAAGTGCCTCCGTCTCCAGAGACGGATTCCGCGTTCATCGTTTTTTGACAACCTGAGGCGTGAAGCGTACTGCTTTCCTTCGTGTACCTTCGTGCCCTTTTGTGGTGGACGTTTTGGCTTTCTTGCTACACTTCCTCTGCCATGCCCATCACCACTTACCTCGAAGCCATCCGCCAGGGAATCTGGGAAGAAATGGAGCGCGACCCCACCGTCTTCTGCCTGGGCGAAGACATCGGCATTTACGGCGGAGCGTTCAAAGTTACCGACGGCTTCATCGACCACTTCGGCCCCGAGCGCGTCATCGACACTCCGATTGCGGAGTCGGCGATCATGGGCGCGGCTTTCGGCGCGGCGCTTACCGGATTGCGTCCCGTGGCCGAGTTTCAGTTTATGGACTTCATCGGCTGTGCCTTTAACCAGATCGTCAACATGGCCGCGAAGTCGCACTACCGCTGGGGAGCGCCGGCTCCGCTGGTGCTGCGCGGCCCGAGCGGCGGCAATGTGCACGGTGGCCCGTTTCATTCGCAAAATCCGGAGATGTGGTTCGTGCACGCCCCGGGCCTGAAAGTTGTTTGTCCGGCAACGGCCTACGATGCCAAGGGATTGATCAAGTCGGCGATTCGCGATCACAACCCGGTAATTTTTTTCGAACACAAGTATCTATACCGCAGAATCAAAGAGGAGATCCCAGCCGACGACTACGTGGTTCCGCTGGGAAAGGCGAGAGTCGCGCGCGAGGGCCATCATGTCAGCGTAATTACCTACGCTGCCATGTTGTATACCGCGCTCGAAGCCGCGGAACTTTTGAGTAAAGAAGGAATCGAAATCGAAATCCTCGACCTGCGCACGGTCTCGCCGCTGGATCGGGAAGCGATTGCGGCCACCGTGAAGAAAACCAACAAGGTCATCATTCTTCACGAACACGCGCGCACCGGAGGATTAGCTGGGGAAATTTCCGCCATCATCAATGAAGAAGCGTTCGACGATCTCGACGGCCCGATTGTGCGCCTGACGTCGCTCGACACGCCGGTCCCATTTTCTCCGCCGCAGGAGGAATTTTTTCTGCCGAAAGTTTCCGATCTGGTGCGCGAGGCTCGCCG
>JBEKED010000259.1:0-5686 GCA_050014035.1 Terriglobales bacterium | reverse complement strand
CGCTGCCGACGTTTGATCGCACGAAGTATGGATCGGCGGCAGGCGTGGCTCGCGGAGCGTACGTCCTGGCCGACGCCGACGGGGCCAAGCCGCAGGTCATTTTGATGGCCACCGGCAGCGAAGTTTACCTTTGCATTGACGCCTACGAAAAACTGAAGGCCGCGGGCATCCGGGCGCGCGTGGTCAGCATGCCGTCGTGGGAGTTGTTCGAACATCAGGACGAGAGTTACCGCAACCAGGTACTTCCACCCGAGGTGACGGCGCGGGTCGCGGTGGAGATGGCTTCGACTATGGGGTGGGCGCAATACGCGGGACCCAAAGGACGCATCCTAGGCATGCACACGTTTGGAGCGTCCGCGCCGTTGAAGGATTTGCAGAAGAAGTTCGGCTTCAGTTCCGACGCCGTGGTGCAGGCAGCGCGCGAACTGCTCGCGAAATAACCGTTTGTTAACCTCAGGCAGTTATCCTGCTGCCTGCTCAATCAGGAGCTAGTTATGAATCCAGTGGGCACGCTTGAGACCGCAAAGGCCGCTAATCCTCTCACCCAGCTGCAAAGTTTCGGCCAGTCGATCTGGCTCGACTACATCCGCCGCGACCTGATGAAAAGCGGCGAACTGCAACGCCTGATCACCGAAGACGGCCTGCGCGGGATGACCTCGAATCCCTCAATTTTTGAGAAGGCCATTGCGGGCGGGCAGTATCAGGATTTTCTCGACTCGCTGGCCGGGCGCACCGACCTGGACGCGAAAGGGCGCTATGAGTTGCTGGCCATCCGCGATATTCAGGATGCGGCGGACCTGCTGGCGCCCGTCTATCAGAGCACGAAGAAACGCGATGGCTATGTGAGCCTGGAAGTTTCTCCGTATCTGGCGCGTGACACGCGGGGCACGATTGACGAAGCGCGGCGGCTATGGAAGAGCGTCGCTCGCCCGAACGTAATGATCAAAGTGCCGGGCACGGCCGAGGGCATACCGGCGATCCGGCAACTGCTCGGCGAGGGCATCAACGTAAACGTGACGCTGTTGTTCGCGCAGGGAGTGTATGAGGAAGTAGCGGCGGCGTTCATCGACGGCGTGGAGAAATTCGCTGCCACGGGCGGCGATGTGAGCCAACTGGCGAGTGTGGCCAGCTTCTTTATCAGCCGCATCGATTCGCTGGTCGACTCGCTGGTCGGCGAGCAATTGAAAAAAGAAGCGGACGCGGCCCGCAAGGCGAGGTTGCAGGGGATTCTGGGGAAAGTTGCGATCGCCAACGGGAAGCTGACCTACGAAGCTTACCAGCGCATCTTTTCGGCTCCGCGCTGGAAGGCGTTGGCGGCCAAAGGAGCGCAGACGCAGCGCGTGCTCTGGGCGAGCACCAGCACGAAGAATCCGAATTACCGCGACGTGCTCTACATCGAGGAATTGATCGGGCCGGACACCGTGAACACCGTGCCTCCGGCGACGCTTGACGCCTTTCGCGATCACGGCAAGCCGCGAGCGAGTCTGACCGAAGACCTGGATGGCGCGCGGAAAACGATGGCCGATCTGGCGGGCGTGGGCATCGTCATGAAAGACGTGACCGACAAGCTGACCACCGAGGGCGTGAAATTGTTTGCCGATGCCTTCGACACGTTGCTGGCGGAGGTCGAGAAAAACTCGAAGCGACGCACGACTGGCGGATCACAGACGAACGCGCAGAGCGCATCGCTGCCGTCCGAGCTCGACGCAGCCGTAAAAAAAAATCTTAACGACTGGCGGGCGTCGGGAAAAGTACGGCGGCTGTGGGAGCACGACGCCTCGCTCTGGACCAAAAATGACGAGGCCAACTGGCTGGGATGGCTCGGGATCACCGATGAGCAACTGGATGGCATCGGCCCGCTGCGGGCCTTCGCCAATGAGATCCAGGGCGCTGGATTCACGGACATTCTGTTGCTCGGAATGGGGGGATCGAGTCTCTGCCCCGAAGTGCTGGCGCTGACCTACCCGCAAACGCCGGGATTTCCGCGGCTGCACATCCTCGACTCGACCGACCCGGCGCAAATCCGCAGCGTGGAGAAAAAGATCGACCTCGCGCACACGCTTTTTATAGTTTCCAGCAAATCGGGCAGCACGCTGGAGCCGAACATCTACAAACAATACTTTTTCGAGCGGGTGCAGAAAACGATTGGCGCCGGCAAGGCGGGCACTCACTTTATTGCCATCACCGATCCGGGATCGAAGATGCAGCAGGTGGCCGAGCACGACCGTTTCCGTCACGTTTTCTACGGGCTGCCATCGATTGGCGGGCGCTATTCCGCGCTCTCGAACTTCGGCATGGTGCCGGCTGCGGCCATGGGCCTGGACATCGAGAAGTTTCTCAAGCGCACGAAAGCGATGGTCGAGGCCTGCAAGCCGTGGGCTGCGGTCGAACAGAATCCGGGAGTGATGCTGGGCCTGATCGTTGGTACAGCCGCCACCCATGGCCGCGACAAGATTACGCTCATCACTTCGCCGGGAATTGCCGACCTCGGGGCGTGGCTGGAGCAGTTGATCGCGGAATCCACGGGCAAAGTAGGCAAAGGGATCATTCCGGTCGACCGCGAGGAACTGGGCGCGCCGGAAGTTTATGGCGATTCGAAAAATAGCGACCGCATCTTTGCCTACCTTCGTCTGGAAGGCGCGGCCGACGCGGCGCAGGATACCAAGGTTGCGGCGCTCGAAAAAGCCGGGCACGCGGTGGTGCGCATCGCTGTGGCCGACACCTACAGTTTGGGTCAGGAATTCTTCCGCTGGGAAATCGCGACTGCGGTCGCGGGCTCGATTCTCGGAATCAACGCCTTCAATCAGCCCGACGTCGAAGCGAGCAAGATCGTGACCAAGCAACTGACTTCGGCGTACGAGAGTTCGGGTTCGCTGCCTCCGGAAAAACCGGTCGTCGAGGAAGCGGGCTTCAAACTTTTTACCGACGAGGCGAACGCCGCCGCGCTGGCAAAGGCCGCGAGCGCTGGCCCGGCATCCGATGGCGCATTGAAGAATTATCTGCGCGCGCATCTCGGGCGTCTCGGCGCCGGCGACTACTTCGCCTTGCTGGGATATGTGGAGATGAACGCCGAACATCAAGCGCTGCTGCAGAGCCTGCGGATGGCGGTGCGCGACCGCAAACGCGTGGCCACCTGCCTCGGGTTCGGGCCGCGCTTCCTGCACTCTACGGGGCAGGCTTATAAAGGTGGGCCGAACAGCGGCGTGTTTTTGCAGATCACATGCGACGATGCCAACGACCTGGCGGTACCAGGGCAGAAGTACACTTTCGGAGTGGTGAAGGCGGCGCAGGCGCGGGGCGACTTTCAGGTTCTGGCCGAACGCAAGCGGCGGGCGCTGCGGGTGCATATCGGCAGCGACGTTACAGCAGGACTCGCGAAGCTCGCGGAATTGGTAAAGCAGGTTCTGTAGCTTTAATGGATTTGTCATCCTGACTGTGCTTGCCGAAGGGGAAGGACCTGCTTTGGGCGGCGAACAGCAGGTCCTTCGCTTCGCTCAGGATGACAAATTCGATGGGAGTTTGGGAGTTTTGGCGACCATGGATGACACTCATCCGCTGTGGTCGCAGACGAGGAGTTTTCATGCAACTGGGAATGGTAGGTCTGGGGCGCATGGGCGCCAATATGACGCGGCGGCTGATGCGCGGCGGCCACACCATGGTGGTTTCCGATCTGAGCGCTGACACCGTCAAGGAACTGGCGGGAGAAGGCGCGGTCGCGTCCTCTTCACTCGACGATCTGGTCGGCAAACTGAGTGCCCCGCGCGCTGCGTGGATCATGGTGCCGTCGGGCGATGCCACGGAAAAAACGGTGCAGGCTCTGCTCGGGAAGATGCAGGCAGGGGACTGCATTATCGACGGCGGCAACTCATACTTCAAAGACGACGTTCGACGCTCGAAACTTTGCTCCGCTAAAGGGGTGCATTACGTCGATGTCGGCACCAGCGGCGGCGTCTGGGGACTGGAGCGCGGATACTGCATGATGATTGGCGGGCCGAAAGAAACCGTGCAACGCCTCGATCCGATTTTCAAGACGCTGGCACCGGGACGCGGCGACATTGCGCGCACTCCGGGACGCGAAAAGCTTTCTGGCGCGGGAGCTTCCGCCTCGACTGCCGAAGACGGCTACATTCACTGCGGGCCGTCGGGCGCGGGGCATTTCGTGAAGATGGTCCACAACGGGATCGAGTACGGCATCATGCAGGCTTATGCCGAAGGCTTCGACATTTTCAAGAACGCGACCAGCAAAGATCTTCCGGAAGATATCCGCTACGATCTCAACCTGCCGGATATTGCCGAGGTTTGGCGGCGGGGCAGCGTGATCAGTTCGTGGCTGCTCGATCTGACGGCTATGGCGCTGATCGAGAATCCCACGCTCTCCGAATACAGCGGATACGTGCAGGATTCGGGGGAAGGGCGGTGGACGATTCAGGCGGCGCTGGAAGAGGCGGTTCCGGCCGAAGTGCTGACGGCGGCGCTGTACACGCGCTTCCGCTCACGGCAGGATCATACCTTCGCGGAGAAGATGCTTTCCGCCATGCGGCAGAAGTTCGGTGGTCACGTGGAGCTGAAACCGCCGGCAAAGAAGTAAGGGGCTGCTGCGAGCTGCGGGCTTCGAGCGACAAAGCCCAACGTGCTTGCTCGCAGCTCGTGGCTCGGAGACTCGCACCGCACTATCCTACGCAGGATCACGAGGAGAACGATGGCTCTTACCGATGCTCGGCCAGCACCAACGAAGCCGCGAACGGGACGCACGGCCGATCCGTGCGTGATGGTGATCTTCGGCTTTACCGGCGACCTGACGCGCCGGAAGCTGATTCCCGCGCTCTACAACCTCGCCAGCCAGCAGTTGCTGTCCCGCGAGTTTGCCGTGATCGGCGTGGGCCGCAATTCCATGAGCGACGACGATGCCCGCAAGAAGGTCACGGAGGACTTTAAACAGTTCGCCACAAGCAACGTCGATGCCGATTTGTGGGAATGGTTTGTTCGCCGCATCAGTTATGTCAGCGGAGACTTTGACGATCCGGCGACCTACGACAAGCTGAAAGAAACCCTGGCCAAGGTTGACCGGGAACATGACGCGCACGGCAACTATTTTTTTTACATGGCGACCGCGCCTAAATATTTCGGCGATGTGGTCGAGCGTCTTTCGAAGGTTGGTCTGATGGCGGAGGAAAACAGCCATTGGCGGCGCGTGATTATCGAAAAGCCGTTTGGCCACGATCTTGATTCCGCCAAGACTTTGAACCAGCAACTTTTGAAAGTGGCGTCGGAAAAACAAATCTATCGCATCGATCATTACCTGGGAAAAGAGACGGTGCAGAACATTATGGCGTTGCGCTTTGCCAACGGAATCTTCGAGCCCATCTGGAATCGCCGCTACATCGACCACGTGCAGATTTCGGTGGCTGAAACCGTGGGGGTCGAGCAGCGCGGCGACTACTACGATACCGCCGGCGCGTTGCGCGACATGGTGCCCAACCACATCATGCAACTAATCACGCTGACCGCGATGGAACCGCCGATTTCATTCGAAGCCAACGCGGTGCGCGACGAGCAGGCAAAAATCCTGCATGCGCTTCAGCCCTTCAGTAATGAAGACGTGCTCAGCAAAACCGTTCGCGGACAATATGGGGAGGGCACGGTGGACAATGAGCACGTGCCCGCCTATCGCTCCGAAGAGGGCGTG
>JBEKED010000258.1:0-5689 GCA_050014035.1 Terriglobales bacterium | reverse complement strand
CTTGTTGGACTTGTAGGGCGGTAATTTTACGTCAGGCGTGATGCCTCCGCCGCCGTACACGGTGCGTCCGCCGTCGGTGAGCTTGACTTCGTGGTTGGCGTTATTCTCTTCGCTCTCGCGATTGTAGTAATAGTCGTAGAGCGAGAGATTGGAATAATCGCGCTGAATCAGGCGCCCACTGGGCGTGTAGTACTTGGCGGTGGTGAGCGCCAGGCCGGTATTTTCGGCGAGCGGATAGACGGTTTGGACGAGGCCCTTGCCGAACGTGACCTCGCCGACGATGAGGCCGCGATCGTGATCTTGAATGGCTCCGGCAACGATCTCGGCGGCGGAGGCGGTGCCGCGATTCACCAGCACCACGAGCGGGTAATCCTTGCCTCCATTGCCGTGGGCCGCTACGTAGCGTTTTTCGGGGGACGAGCGGCCGTGGTGGGAAACGATCAGTTGTCCCTTCTTGAGAAATTTGTCGGCTACGCCGACGCCCTCGCTGAGCAGGCCTCCGGGATTCTGGCGCAGATCGAGGATCAGGCCTTTCAGATCGCCCATCTGGTCGAGCGCATCGGCTACTTCATGCTCGGTGGTTTCCTGGAAACCGGAGACGTGCAGGTATCCGATGCCGGGCTTGATCATGAAATGGAGGTCGACGCTATAGCGCGGAATCTCGTCGCGGACGACGGCGAATTCGATGGGGTGGTCGGAACCTTCGCGCAGCATGGTGATGCGGACGGTAGTACCTTTCGGTCCCTTGAGCAGATCGGCTACGTCAGAGGTGCTCATGTTGTCGGTGGGCTTGCCGTCGATGGCGGCGATGATGTCGCCGGGGCGGATACCGGCGCGATAGGCCGGAGTTCCGACGAAGGGAGCGATGACGATAACCTTATTATTGCGGGGGCCGACGGTCATTCCGACGCCGTAATACTTGCCGCGCTGCTCTTCTCTTAGAGCGGAATAGGACTTCGGATCGAAAAAGTTCGAGTGGGGATCGAGCTGGTGCAACATGCTCGGAATCGCGCCGTTGTAAATTGCTTTGTCGGGGTTCACCGGATCGGCGTAATTCTGCTCGATGGTTTCATAGACTTCGGTGAACTGCTTCAGGCTATCGCGGACGTCGGAATCGGTGCTGGGAGTGGTTGCCGGACTGATTCTCTGGGCAAAGAGCATGCCCAGAAGACCGAACAGCGCAAGCATAAAAACGATGACGAACAACGAACGAAAGCGGGAACGGCGAGCACTACCGGCCATGTGTCGAAATCCTCGGGCAGGAACTTGGAGGGATCCAGCCACCCAATCTGACGCAGTATACCATGCGAAAGCGCCTGTTTACTTGGATGCAAACCGGGGCTGGGGGTTACATCGGAGCGACGGCTTTTGGGGTGGCGCGGAGTGCGCTTTGCCCGGGTCCTGTGAAATCCCGAGGTTTACGCGGGTTTCGGAATAACCCCCGGCCGCATCCCAGATGAGGCGGCCTTCGTCTAATGGGCGAAGGAGACTTTATGCCCTTAGTTCGGATTGATCTGCGTGAGGGAACATCCGCTGCGTACCGAAAAGCCATTGCGGATGGCGTGCATGCGGCGATGATCGATGCCATCGCCATTCCGCCCGACGACCGTTTTCAAGTGATCAATGAGCACGCTGCGGACGGGCTCATCTATGATCCTCAGTACCTGGGCATTCTCCGTTCCGACAAGGTCGTATTGATTCAGATCACGCTGAGCGCCGGGCGCAAGCCGGGGCAAAAACGCGCCTTGTACAAGCGCATCGTGGAACTGCTCGCCAAGTCACCCGGAATCCGGCCCGAAGATATTTTTGTCAATCTGGTTGAGGTCGCTTGGGAGAACTGGTCGTTCGGCCTGGGAGAAGCCCAGTACACAAGAGACTGAAGAGTGTGATGAAAGACCGTGATAACTGGCAGGCGACGGTTCTGTGGAGTCGGCTGTCGGCGCAGAGAGTTGTCCCGGCGCACTTCCTATTCGACACTACGGCGGGCTCCGCGTTACAATCGCTGCCGTATTGACAACCCATTTTACAAACTATCTATTGCTCAAGGAGGCTGTGTGAGAATTTCCAAACTGCTAATTCTGCTTTTCGTCATTACATTGTTCGTATCGTTAACTCTGCCTGCATTCGCTGATGGAGGCGCAACGTTCAAAGCCAAGTGCGCCATGTGCCACGGCCCAGAAGGCCAGGGCAAGGTCGGCCCGAAGCTGGCCGGCACGGCTCTTACCGAAGACCAGATCACCACGCTGCTCACCACCGGCGATGACGCCAAAAAAGCGCCCCACAAGAAAGCCATCTCCGGGCTTTCCGCGGACGATGCCAAAGCCGTCGCTGCTTTCGTGAAGACGCTAAAGTAAGCTTCAGATTAGTTGGCAGATTGCCGCGCGCTCCGCAGATGCTTTTCTGGGGAGCGCGTTTGTTTGTCTGGAAGTCTCGGGACGGCGACCCGCCCCTTGCAAAACCCCGCCCCAGCAGTACAATTCGGACGAATCCAAACTTCAAAAGAGTAAATAGGTTCAAAACCACTCTTGGGAGGCACAGAATTATGAGCTCATATCGTCTTGCATTTGCGCTCAGTGTAGTCAGCGTCGCCATCCTGATGGCGGGCTGCAGTTCAACCGAGGAGAAACCGAGTACGTCCCCAACCCCGGCCGCGGCGCCGGCGGAGAATAAAACACCTGTGCTTTATACCGGTGAGGAGGCGTTCAACCGAATGATGGGTCTGGCATTGAAATGGTCGACGGACGCGCAGCCGGCGCGGCTGGAATCCGTGATCACTTCGGAGGCCAACGGCCAGGACGGGAAATCAGCCATCTGGCGCGGTTATTTTGCCTCGCCCAGCCGCCGGGCCACCAAGACCATTGTTTGTTCGGGAAGCCGCCAGCCGGATGCGCCGCCGTTCGGAGTATCGGCCGAGGGGACGGAGGGCGCGTACAACGCGGATGCCGCAAATCTCGCCTTTCTGCCGTTGCTGCTGAAAACGGATACGGACAAGGCATTCGCGATGGCGCAGCAACACGGCGGCGATGCCATCCTGAAGAAGGATGCCAAGCAACCCATCACCTATGTCTTGCTTAAGGACCGAAAGCTGAATGTGCCCGTCTGGTACGTGATTTACGGCACGAGCGAGAAGGACAGAAAAGGCATCGGCGTGGTTAACGCGACCACGGGGGCGTTCATTAGCGCGGGTAAGTGAGGACGGTGGAGGCAATCTCCCATAAGCGCTAAGTTAGGCGGGATGGACTCGACATTGGCCCCGCCCGGTCGGTTTCCGGCGGTAACTACGAGCGTCGGCCCACTCTACAGCAGTTACCAAGGGAATCCGCGCTTCGCGGTTTTTTCTCGCGCATCCTTCGTGTGAGATTCAGAATAGTTGAATCCATGAGTTCGTCTTCCTCCGCCGCGTCGCCGAGTCGTCTGGAAGGAGCGAGAGTCTCGGCTTCCTCCGAGTGGTTTCGGTCGCCTGGGAAACGCGCGCTGCTGTTTTGTCTGCTGCTGACGGTCGTTGTGCTTGTCTCCTACAACCCCGTGGTCCACAACGGGTTCGTTAATTATGACGACCTTGGCTACATCGCGGACAACCCGCACGTCAGCGCGGGCCTGACCTGGGCGACCGTGAAATGGGCCTTCAGCACCTATTATCAGGCGAACTGGATTCCCCTGTCGTGGCTTTCTCATGCACTCGACTGTGAACTTTTCGGCCTAAACCCTGCGGCGCATCACTATGTGAGTGTCCTGCTGCATGCCGCCAGCGCTGTCGTGCTCTTTCTACTGCTGCAGAGGGCCACGGGATTCCGCTGGCGCAGCCTGATGGTTGCCGCTCTCTTTGCCCTTCATCCCATCAACGTCGAGTCCGTGGCCTGGGCGGCCGAGCGGAAGAACGGGTTGAGCGTGCTGTTTTTTCTGCTCGCTCTGTATGCCTACGGCTGGTACACGCGGAAACCCATGCTTTCCCGCTACGCGGTGGTGTTTTTTCTATTTGCGCTCGGACTCTTGAGCAAGTCTCAAATCATCACGTTTCCATTTGTGCTTTGGTTGTGGGACTACTGGCCGCTGTGTCGGATTTTTCACTCAGCAGCTTCGGACACGCCGGCGGGAACCTCGTCCCGATTGTGGAAGGGATGGCTGGTATTGGAAAAGGTGCCACTCCTGCTGCTCTCCGCCGCCAGCGCGGTGGTCACCATGAAGGCCGAGAGGGCGGGAGGCGCCGTCAAGACTTCCCAGTACAGCCTGCTCTTGCGGCTGGAGACGGCCGTGATCTCGTATGTGCACTACATTGGGAAAGCCCTCTGGCCATCGAAACTGGTGGCGCTGTATCCGCACGCCACCAAACTCTATCCTGCCTGGCAAGTAGTCGGAGCCGCGCTCCTATTGCTGCTCATCACCGCTTTGGTCCTGCGCGCGCGTGACCAACGGTATCTTGCCGTCGGATGGTTCTGGTTCCTGGGAACCCTGGTGCCGATGATCGGGCTGGTTCAGGTAGGCCCGCAGGCAATGGCAGATCGTTTTGCGCACCTTCCCTTGATTGGATTGTTCCTGATGTCGATCTGGTTGGTAGCCGACTGGGCCAAAGCCCACCAAGTCTCCGCTAGATGGCTTGCCGTTCCGGCGGTTTCCTGTCTGGTGGCGCTCGGGGCCGTCACTTACCATCAGGTTGGCTACTGGCACGATCCTGAGACGTTCTGGAGGCGTACGCTGGCGCTGACGCAGGACAATTACATCGCTGAAGATAATGTGGGAGCAATCCTGTCCGACCAAGGCCGACCCGACGAGGCGGCCTTGCGATTTCGTGCCGCGCTTGCGATCAAGCCCGACGATCTGACCGCCAGAATGAATCTCGCTCGCTATGAGCATGGCCGCGGCAATCTACCGGCGGCCATCGAAATGTATCGCTTCGTGGCTGACCATGTGGCTAGCGTGGACTCGCGCAGTGTCGCATATCATAATCTGGGGGTCGTTTATCGCCAAATGGGGGAGTCGGTGGAGGCGAAGCAGTGCTTCGAAACCGCGCTGCGGTTGGAGCCCGATCAACCCATGACAATCACCGAACTTGGTTTGATCGCCCAGAACAATGGCGACTTGCCCGAGGCCATCCGCCAATACTCTCACGCAATCGCCGTGCAGCCCACCGATGTTAGCTACTTGCTGCTGGCGCAAGCCTTGCAGCAGGAGGGACGATTGGATGAGGGCAAGGCGATTTTCGAGCACGCGGCCCGCTTGTCGCCAAGTCTTCCCCAAGCGCAGAAAACAGCGGAATTGCTTCTGACCGCGGGGCCTTCAAGACCTGCCCTAGCGCGGCCTTAGGCCTCTGGAGCGCAGCCGTCATCATCTTCTTCTTCATCTTCGGCCTCGACCAGAGGAGCCGGGTGTTCGTCAGCGCCGGGAAGTGAGGCAGTGGGGCGGCAATTTCCCACAAGCGCTAAACTTTGGCGGGATGGACTCGGGGTTGGCCCTGCCGGTTTGGTTTCTGGGCGGTAACTCCGAGCGGCCCACGTCACGCGCTAGTGATAAGCCGATCCTGGCATTGTGAGTGTAATGGGGATGTTGCAACAATTCATCGCTAAGGCATTGCCATCGGCATCTTCGTGCGGATTTCGACTCGGTTCGGAAGTTCAAGCGACACAGTTGAATTCACGAAGCCGTAAACCTCCGGTGATTCGAGCCTGTAAACGAACGGTCAATGAGTGTAATG
>JBEKED010000257.1:0-5715 GCA_050014035.1 Terriglobales bacterium | reverse complement strand
CGCCCGGATTTCGCATGTTCAGCGGCCAGCTCCTGCAGATGCGCGCGCACCAGCCCAGTCAGCGTAGTATCGCGCTCAACCGCAATCTTCCGCACTTCCCTGACCAGATCATCATCCAGCGACAGCGTAATATTCATGCACCCATAATAAGGGAAACCCTTAATAAGGGCAAGTCGAACTGATGAGCCCACTCATTCGCAAAGAACGCGAATGAGTGGGGCACCCGCTTGTCTGGGGCACCCGCCCGCAACCTGGCGTCAGGGAATTTGCAGCTTGACTTTGGGTTCGCAAATCGAGTAACGTTTTGCCGCCAGTTTATCGTGTCCCGAAATCCCCCTTCAGGACCTGGTGCTCACCGGCCTTGCAGTCTGCCCGAAATCAATCAATCCGGAGGAAGGTATGCCCTCACGAACTCTGCACTTGGTGTTTCTAAGTGTTTTCGCCCTGCTTGTCCTGCTGTCCACGAATGCATGGTCTCAGGCGGGCCCCCAACTGACGTTTAATTTCCAAACCATCGAGGTGAGCGGTGCGCAGGATACAAAGATCTTTGGGGTCAACAACGCTGGAGCGATGGTGGGCCTATACATCGATAGCGGAGGCGTCCAGCACGGCTTACTCCTCGTGGACGGGGAAGTAACCAACGTCGACGACCCGAACGGTATCAACTCAGAATGCTTCGCAATTAACAACAGCGGAGCAATTGTGGGGTCCTATCAGGATTCGTTCGGCACCTACTATGGCTTCCTCTATCAGAATGGCGCCTTCACCGACATTGGACCTCCAGGCGGCACAGAGCCCCAGGCAACCGGCATCAACGATGCGGGTGACATCGTGGGCGTCTATTGTGTGACCTCGTGTACGGCGCACAACCAACATGGGTTCCTGTTGCAAGGCTCTAACTACACCCAACTCGACGCGCCGAAAGCCGATTACACATGGGCTTATGGCATCAACAACAGCGGCCAGATTACCTTGCAGGCCGGCACCCTTTACTCGGGCGATCACTGGTGGGGCGAAATTTACACCGCCGGCAACTACCAGGAGCTCAAGGTTCCCGGTGCAGACACCACCGCGGCGCATGCCATCGATAGTTTTGGGGATGTCGTCTTGGCGTGGTATAACTCGACCGGCATTTATCAGGGCGCTCTGTTTTCGAATGGGCACTATTATACGTTGGACGATTCAAATGGGCCCAGCGGGACGTACGCGGATGGGATTAACGATCATCAATTGATCGTTGGTCGTTTTAACCCAACCAGCAGCACTTATGAAGGGTTCCAAGCGACATTTGCGGCACCGACTACAACCACCCTTTCATCCTCACCGAATCCTTCCACTGAGGGACAGCCCGTGACCTTTACCGCCGTGGTTACTTCCGCTGATGGCACGCCGCCGGATGGAGAAACTGTTTCGTTCATGAAAGGCAAGACGGTACTGGGAACGGGGACGCTGAGCGGAGGCTCCGCCACCTTCACGACTTCGGCACTCAAAGTAGGCACAACGACGGTCACGGCGGTATATGGCGGTGACTCGAGCTTCAGCGGCAGCACGTCGAATAAGGTGAAGCAGGTGGTGAACAAAGCTGCGGAGTGACGGCTGATCCTGAGTCGGAGAAAACCCTAAGAGGGATAGTGCCGTGGAATCCCACCCCTTCGGCTCCGCTCAGGGCAGGCTCTTGCGGCAGCGGACAGGAGTGTCCGCCCTACACGGGCTGTGCGGTTGCGAACCTACTCATTCACAAAGAAGCGAATGAGTGGGGCACCCGCTTGTCTGGGGCACGCCGCCTACGGAGTCACCTCGAACACAGCGCCGTTTCCGTGCGATCCACCGCCGCCGGCCACGCCGTAAAGATTTCCGCCGTACAGAATCAGGCTGGCGTAGGGCTCCCATCCAGTCGCCTGGTTCAAATCCGCAAGAACCTTAGCTTTGTGGCCGTCCACCAGTTCGTAAATAACCCCATCACCACCCTCGACGTTATTGAGCGTACCGCCGTAGATGTTCCCGTCGGCATCGAGCACAACCCCCGCATAAGGAGAGCCTTCTGTAGCCAGGCCATCCTTGTTGGTTGGAAAGGAGTAGAGAATTTTCTCGGTGAATGTTCCTGTCTTCTTCTTACGAACGAGTTCGAAGACCGTTCCTACGTTCTTTTTGCCGCCTGCCAGCGTCGTACCGTAAAGGTTGCCGGCCTTATCAATCGTCATCGTGCCATCTGCTTCGATGCCATCTTTGGGAGCGCCAGCAAAGCTGTGGATCACCGATACACCGAAGCCGCCCTCGCCATTGGGTGATAGCTCGAAAAGACCGCCAGAGCCGGCGAGGCCGCCCCATTCCGTGGAGCCGAAAATATTTCCGTCCGCATCCATGACCAGTCCGGCTCCGGTTGTGTCAGGCCCGCCGTTCAGGTTATCCGTGAAGAGCGCTTGCGCTGTCCACACGCCGCCGGACTGGCTCAACTCGAACACGCCTCCGCTGTAGTATCCATTTTGTTGAGTTGCGCAGGGACAGACCACGGTGGTGTAGAAATTGCCCGCCGGGTCCCGGATCACACCGGTCGTGGGAAAGCCCTCAGTGTCGGTGAAGTTGTACAAGACGGTTTCCGTCCAGCCTGATCCCGACGGACTCAGTTCGAACACGGTGCCCCAATTATTCGCGCCGCCATCGTAGGTTGTTCCGTAAAGGTTGCCCGCATCGTCGAATATCAAGGTCGGGGTATAGTACGCAAGCGCGCCGTCGGTGCAGACGAAGTTCACCTCTACCGAGCAGAAGTCGTAGATCGCGGTCTCGTTGTAGCCACCGCTGCCGTTCGGCGAAAGCTCAAATACGACTCCATATCCCTTACCCCCGGCGGTGGCTACGCCATAGAAGTTGCCTTGGCCGTCGGCAGTAAGACTGCCTGTGGTGGGGTAGCCGCCGTCGCTGCCGCCGGTGAAATTGTAGAGGTCGGTATAAGTTTGGGCTTGCGCTGAGCGGGTAGCTGTTAGGAACGCCGTGGCTAAGAATAGTGCCAGGCTTAGAAGGGCCACGACGGAATTGGTTCTTGGCCAGAACTTAGCGAGATGCATGGTGTTCTCCTCAGAATCTGAAAGTTTGAACTTGCAATACAATTTGCGGGATTGACCCCACCCGAATCGAGTTTGAATCGGCCGCGCCATCTCCCGAACATCCCTTCCGCTATGCGGCGGAATGGGATAACATGCGGGAAGTAACTTGCAGGCACCCCCCGGGTCGCTCCCGAGTGCCACGAACACTCTGCTGCAGAACCTGCCTGGAAGTCGTTAAAAGTTCTCTTTTTTTTCTGAATTCTTCTGAAAGCAGATGGGTCCTATGGGCAAGTCCTCGTATCAGTTTGGGGCCTTTCGCCTGAATCCGGCTGGCCGTGCGCTTCTGCACGGCAAAGAGCGACTCGACCTGCCCCCTCGCGCCTTTGATACGCTTGTCGTTCTGGTCGAAGAGAAGGGAAATCTCGTCGACAAGGACCGGCTGATGCGAACCATCTGGCCGAATACGGTGGTAGAGGAAAACAATCTCAGCCAAGCCGTCTACCTGCTGCGCAAGGTTTTGCACGATGGCGAGAACGGCGCAAGGTACATCGAGACCGTCCCCAAGCAAGGCTACCGGTTCGTGGCCCAGGTTCGTGAACTGGAGACTTGGCCAGACGAGACGCCGGGGGAACATGAGCCAAACGACTTTGCCGAGGGCAATGCGTCCGTCGCTGAGCTCGGTTTGCCGGCTGGCAGCAGAAATGGCAGCGGAAGGACGCCGACAGATGGCCTGGAGGTTCAGCCAGATCTCGCAAGCCTTCGCAGCGCACCGCCCACCCCGAAACCGCGCTGGATCCTGGGCGCAGTGGCCGCTCTGGGAATCGTCGCACTCCTGCTGGCCGGAATGCAGCTCGCAAGCTGGCGCAACCGCCAGCCAAAGCGCGCCGATTTAGAGACCATCCGATCGATTGCGGTCTTGCCCCTGCAGAATTTCTCTAATGATCCCGAGCAGGAATATTTCGCTGACGGCATGACCGACGAACTCATCACCGACCTCGCCCAGGTTCGCGAGCTGCGTGTGGTTTCGAGAACCTCCGTCATGCAATACAAGGCAGCGCACCGCCCATTGCCGCAAATCGGCCATGACCTCGGTGTAGACGCGGTGATTGAAGGCTCCGTTTTGCGCTCCGGCAATCGTGTCCGCATCACCGCCCAACTGATTCGCACCGCCACTGACACCCACCTCTGGGCGAAGTCTTACGAAGGAGACATGAAAGATGTCCTCTCGCTGCAGGCATCAGTCGCCGAGGCCATCACCGATGAAGTGAAACTGAATTTGACCTCCGCCGAGCGCAATCGTCTGCGCCGCCCCTCGACCGTCAACCCGGAAGCCTACGAAGCTTATCTCCGCGGCCGTTTTTATTGGAACCGCAGAGATAATCAGGGATTTCAAAAGGCGGTGGAATACTTTAATCGGGCGATCGCCAAAGATCCGGACTTTGCCTTGCCGTACTCCGGCCTGGCCGACTGCTACATCCTGATGGACTTGAATGAGCCGGATGCCGGCAAGATGGCGCAGGCCAAAGCCGCAGCCCTCAAAGCTCTAGCCCTGAACGACGACTTGGCCGAGGCGCACACATCTCTGGCCGCAGTCAAGATCTTTCTCGACTGGGACTGGGCAGGCGCGGAGAGCGAATTCAAGCGCGCTCTTGAACTGAATCCGAATTACGCTCCTGCGCACCACTGGTATGGCAACATTTTGCTCGCGCCCATGGCCCGGCATGAAGAAGCCATGGCCGAACTCAAGCGCGCGCAAAGCCTCGATCCGCTTTCGCTGATCATCAACACCGATATCGGCTACGCCGACTATCTCGCGCGCCACTACGACGCCGCGTTCTCGCAGTATCAGAAAGTGCTGGCCATGGACCCCAGTTTCGTGCCCGTCCATAACGATCTTGGGCAGTATTACGAACACATGGGTATGCGCGACCAGTCACTTCAAGAAGAGCTGGCAATCTCAGATCCCGAACGCTCCCAGGTTATTCGCAACCTCTATGCGAAAGGTGGATACCGCAAGGTGATATTGGAGAGCGCCCTTTCGCGTGGCACCTTTCATATTGCGAAAGCGCCCGGCTCCTTGTTCGTCGCAGCGGAGTCTTATGCTCTTCTAGGCCAGCGCCAACAAGCCATGGCCGCCCTGGAAAAGAGCTACGAGGCTCGCGAGCCCGGCCTCATCTATCTCAAAGTCGATCCGGTTTGGGATAGCCTGCGCCAAGACCCAGCTTTCCAATCCCTGGAACACCGCATGGGGATGAAGTGAGATGAAGGGAAGACGACGCACAGAAATGAAAAGCGGCTATCACCCACGGATCCGCTTAATTGCGCAGAACGCTCACGTGGGATTTCAGACTGTGTGCACCTTGGGCTTGGATTTTGCTTTACCTTCGTGAGTCGGGGCTCATGATGGTGGGAGGGGAAACGATGGGCAGGGACAGAAGGGTGGGGAAACGATGGGCGGAAAACTGCACCAACGGCATAGCATGCGTTGTCAAGCCCCGTTTGAGCCACCAGAAATCGCCGAACTCCTTTCCTTTGTTGCGCCCTGCACCGCCTGTACGTACACGGTCGTACGGTAAACTTTATTTTGTTCGCCTGTCGTTCGCCTTTTCGTGGGCCACTTCCGCCATGTTCAGCACAACCTGTACGTACAACTATACCTGCACAAAACGTTTCA
>JBEKED010000256.1:0-5724 GCA_050014035.1 Terriglobales bacterium | reverse complement strand
TGAACTTCACCCCTGGCCTTTCGTCCCGGTCATCGAGCAAAACGTCATAGCCAGCTGCCTCCAGTTGCCGGGCGATGTCTTCGGAAGCGCTCCGCACCGCCTCATCTTTCGAATTGGTCGACACCACCACCACTTCAAACGGCGCGATCGAAGGCGGTAGCCAGAAGCCGTTTTCGTCGTTACTCTGCTCGATAGCCGCCGTCAGGATGCGCTCCACGCCAATCCCGTAGCTCCCCATAATCGGCGCAACCTCTTTGCCGTTGTGGTCAAGCACGCGCGCCCCCATCGATTCCGAATACCTGTAGCCCAGTTTAAAAATGTGTCCGATTTCAACCGCAGTATCGATGCGCAAAGGCGCGCCGCAATTCGGGCAGCCTTCGCCCGCCGCCACACTGCGGATGTCTGCGGCAACGGTGTACTGGAAATCCTTCCCCGGCGTCACGTTCTTGAGGTGATAGTCGAGCTTGTTGGCTCCACAAATCATGTTGACGCGGCCAACCAGCCCTTCGTCGAGCACAACATTGACGCTCCGCGGATTGTCGATAACGGCGATGAATTGTGGGTTCTGTTCCTTAATCTTCCCTTTGCTTGAATCCAACCATAGCCCGAGCAGATCGACCGGTCGGGCAACCAAGCCCATCGGCCCAATGAAGCCAGCCGGTCCCTGAAAGTATTTCTCTAGCTCTTCGGTTTGCATCGGCCGAAGATTGCTCGCCTTGACCAGCGTGAGCAGCTTGGTTTCGTTCACCGTGTGATCCCCGCGCAGAAAAACGACGACCGGCTGTTCGACCGTCTTGCCGTCGTCCCCGGGCTTCTGCGCCATATAGGCCACTGTCTTAATGTCTTGCTCCGCAGAGATCTGCAGGAACTCGGCCACATCGGCGATCGCACCCTTGCCCGGCGTATGGATCAGCAGCGGCGAGCCGTCGCCCTCCGCCGTCAAGTCCTCCACCGGAGCCAGCTTCGAAGCAGCCTTCTCCATATTCGCCGCGTAGTTGCACTGCTCGCAGCTCACGACTTGGTCCTCGCCAGCCGGAGTCCGCACCATGAACTCCTGCGACTTCGATCCGCCCATCGCGCCCGAGTGCGCTTCGATCACCATATACTTCAGCCCGCAGCGGTCGAAAATCCGGCAATAGGTGTCGTGATGCTTCTGGTAAGAAATGTCGAGCCCCGCCGCATCCAAATCGAACGAGTAAGCGTCCTTCATGGTGAACTGACGCACCCGCAACAGTCCCCCCTTCGGACGAGGCTCATCGCGAAACTTGGTCTGAATCTGATACCAGATCTGCGGCAGCTGCTTGTAGCTGCGCAGTTCCTTGCGCGCGATATCGGTCATGACTTCTTCGTGCGTAAAGCCCAGGCAAAGGTCGGCGCCTTTGCGATCCTTAAGGCGAAACATGTTTTCGCCCATCACCGACCAGCGCCCGCTCGCCTCCCAAATCTCGCGCGGATTGAGCGCCGGCAGGTAGAACTCTTGCCCGATCTTGTCCATCTCCTCGCGGATGATCCCCATAATCTTCTGTGTAGTGCGATTGCCCAGGAAGAGAAACGAATAGATTCCAGCCCCGAGCTGACGAATATATCCAGCGCGCACCAGAAGCTTGTGGCTAGCGACCTCGGCATCAGCCGGAGCCTCGCGAAGAGTAGGAATAAAAAGTTGCGACCAGCGGTGCATGACAATGGTTTCCAATCAAAAGAGAATCTTTCTAAGAGAGAATCATCGATTGTAAACGATAGGGATTGTAAAGGATGGGGATCGTAAGCGATGAGGATAGTAAGCGACGGGAGCGCCACGTCTCACGTAGGGGCGGACGCCCTCGTCCGCCCAATCGTGCAAAGCACGACAGCGACTCCGTCTAACCTGGGGAATAGCGGGCGGGTGACCTGTCCAAGCGCCGCTTGGGCGGGTCTTGCGCTTGATTGACACCCGTGTTATCGTATATACATATTCGTCTATACAATGGCCGCCGTGGAATTTGCCTGGGATGAACGAAAGAATCGAATCAACAAGCAAAAGCACGGAGTCAGCTTCGAGATGGCCAGTGCGGTCTTTGACGACCCTTACCACTTGACTCGGCAAGACCGCGAGGTGGACGGTGAGCCACGCTGGCAGACGATTGGAATAGTGGGCGGCATCCACGTGCTACTCGTCGCTCACACCGTAGACGAGGATGAGGAAATCATCCGTATCCTCTCCCCAAGAAAAGCAACACGACGCGAACGGAGCATGTATGCGCAAAGCAACTCAGCCTAGAAAAGCGAAGCGGCGACGAGCCCTGCCCCCCAGCCAGAGGAAAGAACTGGCGGCGCTGGCCGCTCTCCCCGATGACCAGATCGATACGTCGGATATCCCGGAGCTTCCGCCCGAAGCCTGGAAAGATGCGGTTCGAGGACGGTTCTATCGTCCCGTAAAGCAGCCCATCTCCCTGCGCCTTGATGCCGACGTCGTCGCCTGGCTAAAGAAGCGCGGCAAAGGATACCAGACGCGGGTAAACAGCATTTTGAGACAGACTATGCTCGCCGATACCAAGCGCGCATGAATGCCGCCGCCATCACGCCCCTTCGCTAAACACATACTCGTGCTGCCCGTCGCGAATAATCAGCACCCGCTTGCCCGCCCGCTCCCCCACCACGAATTCGAAGCCGTTAATACTCGGGTCGATGGTAATGAACGAAACCGTGCCATCGTCATTCTTTCGCGACGCCACCTTGCTCTCCCACTCGCCGACATCGAATGTGGTGGCTCCATTCGCGGTCAGCACGTCAAGCTCCCCAAGTTCCTTGCTCGTGTAGTGCTTGGCCAAACCAGCGACCAGCGCCGGATCGGCGGGCACCACGAGCCGTTCCCGCTCTTTCGCGAGCTCTGCTTTGTAACGTGCTGCCTGCGACGCCACATCGCCCGCGGCCTCGAGTTTCCCGTCGAAAACAACTTCCAGCAAACGCCGCCGGAATGGCCCCAAAAGCATTTGCCCAGTATCGGAATTGGTAAGCAGCACGGCGCCAATCCCCGAGTCCGGCAGAAACATAATGTCGCTCTTAAATCCCGCAAGGCTGCCGCCGTGATGCACCACCGGAATCCCGTAGGTGCCGTCGACCATCAGTCCCATGCCATAAGTCTGGTCCTCGCCCAGCGCAATCTGAGGAGCGCGGCGCGCCAGCAGATTTTCCGATGAAACCAGTTGCCTGCCATCGGGCAGCTTACCGAGCGCCAGCTCAAGTTGCACGTAACGGATCAGATCGTTGGCCGAGGTCCACAAACCACCCGCGGGACGCGCCGCCACCGCCGCATAATTGAACGCCATACCGGAGACCGCCACTTTGCCATTCACATCGTCCCCATGCGGGCTGGCATGGTTGCCGGCGAGCGCGCGAGCGTAGTCGAAAGTCGTCGACTTCATCCCCAGCGGATCGAAAATCTTCACCTGCATCGCCTTGTCGTAGGCAACGCCAAGTTCCAGATTCGGATAAATCAGGTGCGCGCCAATATATCCCGCAGCCGCCGCCATCAGGTTGCTGTACTGGAAGACCTCCCCAAACTTGCTGGTCGGTTGCATGGTGCCAAGCAAAGCCATCGAGGATTCGGGCGTAGCATTCTTGAACTCAAACAGCCATTCCAAATCCTGCCGCGGCATGCCGGTGCAGGCACAAATCAAGTTCTTGACCAGAACTTTTTTCGTCGTGTCCGCGTCGCCCAGTTTGAACGCAGGATACGCCTCGGTCACCGGCTCATCCCACCGCAACTTTTTCTCGTCGACCAGTTCCGACAGCAGCAGCGTGGTCATTCCCTTCGTGTTCGAGGCCGCCATGAACAGCGTGTTTTCGTCCACGCGCTCGGGCTTGCCCAGTTCGCGCACGCCAAATCCACCCTCGTACACAACTTTGCCGCCATCCACCAGCGCGATCGAAACGCCGGGGATGTCGAGTTCCTGCATGGAAGTTTCAACGAAGGCTTTGAGCTCGGCGATGTGCGTGGCATCCAGCGGTTGCGCTTTGCGCCCCGCAAACGATTCGCGCGAATAACCCTTCGGGCGCAGGCTTTGGACAATCAGGTTAATCGGTGCACCGCGTTTTTCAACGGTTGGTTCGCTTCCGTCCAGAATGAAAACCGTCCACGTACTATTGGCGCGCAGCGCAATCGCCTGCACGATTACGCGTTCGTTGGGAGAAGTTTCGTAGTCGAACACCTGCCGCTCGTCCCAGCCCTTGCGCGCAGGCAGCGGCGTGACCAGCTTCTGCGGCCACGTTTTCGCGGGATTGAAAGCTGCCCACGCGGCCGCGACCGCGGCTTTGGCATCGCTTGCCTGGGAATCAAAAATGACGATGTGCGTGTCGGTCTCGGGCGGCCCGAGTAGGACCATGTTCTTGCCGGTCGCAATCGACCAACCCGCAGGAACTGTGAAAGTCGCTCCGCCGGGAGTTACGCTAGGCGTATCCGCCGACACCTGCTGCGGCGCGGGTGACGGAGTGGACTGCGACCTAGCTCGCGGCGCAAAAGCTGCGAATGCCAGGAACGCGATCAGTACGGTTCGGTACATCGACATGCAAGTCACCCCAAGCTTAGGAAAATACTGTATTGCAAATGCGGAGTAGCGAGACCAACGATACACGTAGCCTAACCGGGTTGTAAAACGCGGCGGCGGACATGTCCTGAAGCAGCGCGATAGCTTTACATTCCTTGACTGGACAATCTCCCGTCGGCGGTCCCAAAATGGTTGTCTGCATCAGCATTCTGGCCAACACGGAGTTCGATCATGAAAAAGCCTCGCGCTTCATCGTTCGCGCTGCACGCGGGATTGGCGCTCACCCTCGTCTTCGCCATCCTGCCCAAACTCTCCCTGGCACAAGACACGCAGCCCATCGTTGGCGATTGGAGCGGAACTCTGAATCCGGGCGCTCAGCCCAAGAAAAAAATCGTGGTGCACATTTCCGCTGCTCAGGACGGAACTCTCAGCGGCACCATCGACTACCCCGACCAGGACACTTCCGGCATTCCCATGACCGCCATTACCTTCAGGAAATCTGTTCTGCACTTCGAAAGCACCCCTAGTCTGACGATTTATGACGGAACCATGACCGAGGACAAAACCAAAATTACGGGAACGATGAAGCAGGGCTCCCTGACCTTGGGTCTCAACCTCACGCGCACGCCTTGAGTTTGGGTAGTGGTGCAGTTTGAAGCGGCTTTGAAAGGGCACGGCTTCGCGGCCTGCGGAAAAAGTCGATCTTGCGCTTGTTTTTGGGTGGCGCAGCGCTTCAGCGCTGCGTTAAGTGTATTGTTTTGACTGCGGCTTTAGCCGCTGAGGGACGGCAATTTTCAAACCGCACCGCTACCTGAGTCTGAATCGCCCTGAGTTTGAATCAACGCCATGAAGCGAATCCGACTACGTCCGACTACCAAAGCTTCCCCTGACCGCCCGTCTCGATAATCTTCCGCAGCCACTCCGGTGACTGCTTCCGTTTCGTTTTGGCCGCGCGCAGCGCAGCCTCCTCTTCCTCCGGAGTCGTCCCGATCCCGAATGAAAAATCCGCGCCCTCAATGCTTTGTATCCGGCCGTCGGCGTAGACCTGAAACCGTTCCTGGAAAATCTCACGCGCTTGCGAAAGCCTGGCGGTTAACGCCTCGCCCGATTCCCCCTTGCACAGAAACCGATCTCCATGGTGGTGATAGGCGTCCAACCCAACGGAGATGAGTATCTTGCCCAGCCGCCGCAAGAGCGCATC
>JBEKED010000255.1:0-8752 GCA_050014035.1 Terriglobales bacterium | reverse complement strand
GCATCAAATAACTGCTGACCTCGGTAGGCGGGCTGGGCCGACTCCAGCGCCAGGCTGGTAAGCTCCTCTAAATCAAGGCCTAGTAGCGACTTGGATGGATGTATTGGCATTGCTTCGCTAGTCTCATTCCGCGCCGCGCAAGAGGCACACGTAAATTTAACAAAATAAAGGAATATTGTAATTTCCCGTTGGTGGTCCCCGTTTGTGGGAAAATAGGTAAAGCGCCTCGCCCAGAACTTAGCCCCGACCCGTTAGGACATTTGGATACATGGTAAAAGAAACCCGCAACATTCATCGTCACGTTTTGCCGAACGGCCTGACCGTCATCACCGAGCAGATGTCGCATATCCGCTCCGTGTCCGTCGGCATCTGGCTGAAGACCGGCTCGCGCGACGAGGGTTCGGAATGGAATGGCATCTCCCACTTCATCGAGCACATGGTCTTCAAGGGCACGGAAACGCGCTCGGCGGAAGCGATTGCCCGGCAGGTAGATTCGATCGGCGGCAATATGGATGCGTTCACGGCCAAGGAATGCATCTGCTTCAATATTAAAGTTCTGGACGAGCACCTGCCGCTGGCCATGGACGTCCTCAGCGACCTTGTGCTGCACCCCGTGTTCGATGCCGGGGACATCGCCAAGGAACGCGGCGTGATTCTCGAAGAAATCAAGATGGATCAGGACAACCCCGACTATCTTGTCCACGAAATTTTCACGCAGAGCTTCTGGAAGGACCACTCGCTGGGACTGCCAATTCTGGGCACCCGCGACACGGTCAAGAAATTCGAACGTCCGGTCGTCTCGCGCTTCTACGGACACCACTTCGCCCCCGGCAACCTGGTGGTGTGCGCCGCCGGAAACCTTAACCACCAGAACTTCGTTGACCTGGTGGCCAAGCATTTCGAGCACGTGAAACCGGCCAAGAACGGCCTGCACTCGCCCGCGCCGAAAACTTTCTCGCGCATCAATCTGCGCAACAAGAAATCGCTGGAGCAGGTGCAGATCTGCATCGGCGTTCCTTCGCACCCGATGGCCGATGAACGCCGGTACGCTTCCTACATTCTGAATACACTGCTGGGTGGCGGCATGAGTTCGCGGCTGTTTCAGAATATTCGCGAGCGCCAGGGGCTCGCCTACTCTATCTACAGCGATTTGAACCCCTACCGCGACACGGGTTGTATGTGCGTCTATGCGGGCACTTCGCGCGAGTCGGCGATCAAAGTGGTCGAGTGCGTGGTGCAGGAATTCTGCAACCTGAAAACTACGCCCGTGCCGGAGGAAGAACTACGCCGCTCGAAGGATCAGCTCAAAGGCAGCCTGATGCTTTCGCTTGAATCCTCGACTGCGCGCATGTCGAATCTCGCCCGGCAAGAGATGTACTACGACCATTTCTACGGTCTGGACGAATTGATCGAGCGCATCGAGGCGGTCACGGTAGAAGACTTGCAACAAACTGCCGAGGAATTTTTCCGTACCGAGCACATCGCCGTGACCATCCTCGGCAACCTGACCGGGTTGAAACTGACGCGCGACCAGCTCGCCTGCTAGAAGCCTTTGTCAATGCAGTAGCGGAGCCGTGCTGTGCACGACCTGGACGGGCGAGAATGCCCGTCCCTCCACGAAGAATCCAAGAGCTAAAAGCCGCTCACCAGAAAACCGCGTCACCAGCGGAATCCAACCGTGACCGGCATCACGATGGTTTTGCCGTCGCTCTGATAGGCGCGATGGTAGCGCCATTCCAAGTAGAGCTTCGCATTATTACGAAGCTTCGATGCCCCTTCGGTGTGATGGTACAGCCGATACGTGATTCCTCCACCACAGTTAAAGCCGCCGGCAACTTTCGAATTCGAGGATATGTATTGGGCGTTCAGGGGACCGTATTGGATGTTATTAATCGTGCTCAGGTCCCACCATAGAAAGGCGGGCTGGTACTCCGTGCCCTGTTGGAGAAAGTGGCGCGGTACGGAAACGGTGCGGTCATAGAAGCCGATGCCGAAAATTCCGTAGGCGGCGAACTTGCCAATATGCTTGGGGACGTTGACGATGCCGTCGAGGCTGATCGATTGCATATGCCCCTTTTGGCCGGTCAGACCCTGGTCTATCTTCACACTATTTTTAAAGCCGAGGTCGTAATACATATATTCGGCATCGACGCTGAACAAGCGGTTGAGGTTGAAACCAACTCCGGCCTCAACTTGCCCAGAGTTGCCGACAAAGGCGGCGACATCGTCGCGGCCTATGCCCACCCCGCCGCCTCCGTTAAAGGTAAGATGCTCGAAATTTAATTGCGCCGACGCCGAGGCAACCAGCCCGCAACAAACTACCAGCAACAGTATCCGATTGCTCAATCTTCATCTCCTGTTTTCATAGAGCCGACTCGCGCAGCCACCCGCTGCACGCCATAATTCTGTCATGACCGCTGTTTTCTCACTTAGATGCGGATGCGGAAAACGAAAGGCTGCCTTTTTCCAATCCCAATTCCAATGCCAACGACGGTTAATTGTGACCGGCAGCCCGTCGGGGCGGGTGGCTCATCTTCTGTAACAGCACCGGCCAGAACTCGCGGAGCAGGTTGCCACTGGCACGGCTGGCCAAATCCAATCCATAACGTATAAACGTATTGGCGACGGTGCGGTTCTGGTCAGGCCAATACACAGTGGCCAATCCCTCGCCCAGCGCCGGCCCGACTAGCCTCGACCACGCCACTCCCTCAATTCCGTCGTCGTTGCGCATGATGAAGACGTGTTGCAGCGAGTATTTTATAGCGTGGAAGAAGCCGGGATTGATCTCGGCATAAAAACGCGGATCTTCGTGCAACGCGGTCGCAATCACAAACGTCCCAAAGAACTGGCCGGACGCCTGGCGAGACATATCGGTCCCGAAGCGCTTGCCATAACCCTCCCAACCCTGGTGGAAGCCGCTGGGCGAATTATCCGCCTGGCCGACGGCCGAACCGAGCAGCGACCAAGTGAACGCGTTTACGGAAACACTGTTGTCCACGAACAGTTCAAATTTTTGACCGGCCGAAAGCCGTTCGGTACTGTAGGCAATGTCGGGGAAAACGTAGGACTTGCTCTGCAACAGATTGTACAAGGCCACGGGCTTCGGCGGCACCGGAGCATTCGGATCCCGGCGGTGAGGAGGCTGCGCGGCTGGCGACGGGCTGGGCCGCGTCGGCAGTGGCGGCTTGTCTGTCTCCTGAGCGGATATCGAAGCGGCCGAACCGAGCGCGAGCACTGCGAAAATAAGCATCGTGCACCGCAGCGAACGTGAGGAAAACACTGGCTTGGACATTGACTTGGACAATGGCTTGGAGCGGGAGAGCGAAGCAATTTGGTGGATATGGATTTCCTGCCGGGTTGGCATCGCAGTAGATTACCCAATTGCAAGCGATGCGGCAAACGCTTCCCAACAGAATCCGAGGTTTCGTTCAGGAGATTTCGCGAGACTGTGCCGTCAGGTACTGGAGCAACTGGCCGACGGTCAGGCCTTCCTCGAGCAACTCCACCATCTTATCCGCAGTGACTCCCACTTGCTCGCCCAAGACGACAATCTTGGTGACCGCGCGTTGCAGCATTTGCTTCTGCGCGCAAGAGAGCGGTTCGGTCTGATCAGGGCTTAAGATCGCGCTGAGATACAGTTCTGCCCTCATGGAACTACTCCACTACGCACTTCACGTCTCGGCGCAACGCTGGCTTGATTGCCGCGCTGCCCCTTCGTGACCGCCGCGTGTGCGGCCACGATACGCCGCTTGCAGCGTTGTGACGCAGACTCTGAGTATGATCCGCCGTACGGGAGGTTTGCGCTGTGATGGCGCTTACTTCAATTTGTGACAGAAGAGGAAAAATCCGATGTTGCCCTGACCGGCGATTCGGCCAGCGATTCGTGATGTAGCTCCGATCTCAATAGGCCTGCCCCGGCGCTTATGAGATGCTCAAATCAATTCAGAGTGAAGGGTTGATGGTGATTCAGGAGAATGTTCCGCTAGCGCCACTGACCACCTTGCAGGTGGGCGGAGCGGCACGTTACTTCGCGGAATTGAAGCGAGAGGACGAGGTTCGCGAGGCAGTGCAGTTTGCAAGAACTCGATCGCTGCCATGGTTGGTGCTGGGCGGGGGAAGCAACCTGGTGGTCGCCGATGCGGGATGGCCGGGGCTGGTGCTGAGAATTGGGCTGGGCGGTATTGCCAGTCCACCGGCGAATGACGCCAGTGGCAATGCCGTGCTCTTCAGCGTGGGAGCAGGCGTCAACTGGGATGACTTTGTCGCTCAGACGGTGGCGCAAAATTGCGCGGGCATCGAGTGTCTCAGCGGCATTCCGGGGAGCGTCGGAGCCACCCCGGTGCAAAACGTTGGCGCGTACGGACAGGAGGTCTCCGACACGATCGAGTCGGTGCGGGCTCTCGATTTGCGAAATCTGGACTTGCACGAAGATCGCATCGTGGTTTTGCCCAGGCCGGCGTGCGGATTCCGTTATCGCGCCAGCATTTTTAATGGCTCGGAACGCGGCCGCTACATCATCCTGCGAGTGAACTACCGTTTGAAGCGCGGCGGTGCGCCGAGTCTGAAGTACGCCGATTTGCAAAAACACTTTGCCGGAAAGACTCCTTCGCTCGCCGAAGTGCGCGCGGCGGTGCGGGAAATACGGCGCAGCAAGGGAATGCTGATTGTCCCCGGCGACGCCGATTGCCGCAGCGCCGGATCGTTCTTCAAAAATCCGGTGCTCGGCGAAGCGCAGTTCAAAGACGTGGCCGCCCGCGCCGCATCGAGAGGACTCGAGATTCCTCAGTATCCCGCTCTGGAAGCGCAACACAAAGTATCGGCGGCGTGGTTGGTGGAACATTCGGGTTTTGCTAAAGGATATGCAGCGGGAGCGGCAGGGATTTCGAGCAAGCACGCGCTGGCGCTGATCAACCGCGGAGATGCGAAGGCGAGCGATATTGTTGGGCTGAAAGATGACATCCAGAACGGCGTGCAGGAAACGTGGGGCATTCTGCTGGAGCCGGAGCCTGTGTTCGTGGGATTCTGAATACCACCCAAGTTCCGTAGAGGACGGGGCAAGCCCCATCTCTACAGAATAATAGAAAGGGCGGCCCATCCCGGAGCGACGAAGCCCCCATGCCGGCCCAGAGGTGTTCGTTACCGCGGAATCCGCCCTATGGAATCATCGGCCAACTGGCGCGCCCGCTTGAAAATCCTTTGGAACATCTCCTTAGTAAGCTTGCCGGTCTGCGTGTTCTGATTCGAGGGGTGATACGACGCCAAGAGAACGCAACCATCGGGCAGCGCGTATTCGGCGCCGTGGCGAAATGCAAACTCCCGTTTGCTTGCAATCAGCTTCCTTCTGATGAGGTAGTTCAGATAGGCTTCGAATCCTATTCTTCCCAGGGCAACGATTACGCGCAGATTCTTCAGGCCCTCGAGTTCGCGTTCGAGAAACGGAGCGCAGTTGGCTAGTTCTTCGGGGAGAGGCTTGTTGTCGGGCGGCGCGCAGCGCGCGGCGGCGGTGATATAGAGATCGCGCAGAATGAGGCCATCGTTCCGGTCGGTGGCCGTTGGCTGATTTGCAAACCCGGTTTCGTAGAGCACCGGGTACATGAATTTGCCGGATGCGTCTCCGGTGAAAGGGCGTCCGGTGCGATTGGAACCGTGAGCGCCGGGCGCGAGTCCGAGTACCAGGACGCGGGCGTGGGGATCGCCGAAGCCGGGAACGGGCTTGCCCCAGTATTCATGATCACGGTAAGCGCGGCGCTTCTCGCGGGCGACCTGCTCGCGATAGACGACCAATCTTGTAATCGGGTCATTTTGTAATCTCAACCCCGGCTGGTCTCAAATTGCAAAATTACCCGATTACGAAATTACAAAATCCTGCGGGTGCCTCCACTAACAAGATCCGCGCCCGTTACTTTGGTGGGTAGGAAATCACCCTCCTCCGTTTGACGTTGCTCTTCCAGAGTCTTTACACTCAACCTTACGGCACCAGGCGTCGCAGCGGAACCACTTCCCTCCCGACTTCGCTGCCGCGGCCGTAGGGGAAAGGTAATTGTGAGCCCTGCTGAGATCAAAGATAGTTCGATCAAAGATAGCGCGAAGGATAGTGCCAAAGAAAGCGCGGTTAAGGACAGCGCCACCAAGCGCGAAATCGCGGTCGAGATTCCGGTCGAGGATGTCAACCGGCAGACCGATTCGCTGATCCAGAAGTATCAGAAGGTGGCGCGGATTCCCGGCTTCCGCCGCGGCCACGTTCCGGCATCGATTATTCGCCAGCGGTTTTCCGAAGAGATCAAGACCGATATGGTGGAGGCGCTGATTCCGCGCTTTTTCCGGCAGGAAGCGGAGCGGCTGAGCCTGCATCCCGTATCGCAGCCGCGGGTGACTGATCTGCACTTGCACGATGGCGAGCCGCTGCGCTTTAAAGCCGCTTTCGAGGTGCTGCCGGAAATCAAGCTGGAAGGCTACAAAGAACTGCGCGCCGATAAACCGGAGATCGCCGTCTCCGAGGCGGATGTGGAGCGGGCGCTGGCCGATGTGCGCGAACGCCATGCCAGTTTCAATCCCGTGGAAGGCCGCGCCCTCGCCGATGGCGATTTCGCGCAGGTCGCGCTTGATGGCACTCCCAAACCCGTTGCTGGCAAGGTGGAAGACGGCCAGCCCGTGCACATGGACGAAGTGCTGGTCGAAATCGCGGGCCCGAACACCATGCCGGAATTCACCGAGCATCTGCGCGGCGCCAATGGCGGCGATGAACGCACCTTCGATGTGAAGTATCCCGAAGACACTCAGGACAAACGGCTGGCGGGAAAAACTTTCACGTACACGGTGAAGGTGCAGTCGATCAAACAGAAGAGTCTGCCGGAGATGAATGACGAATTTGCCAAGACGCTGGGCGAATTCCAGACGATAGACGATGTGCGCAAGGCGATCCGCGCGCAGATGGAATCAGAGCGCCGGCACGAAGCCGAACATGCGGCCAAGGAAAAGCTGGTGGGCGAACTGATTCAGCGCAATGATTTTGAGGTTCCCGATTCGCTGATCGAACAGCAGATCGATATCCGGCTGGAGCGGGGACTGCGGGCGCTGGCGGCGCAGGGCTTGACTGCCGAACAGATGAAGAAAATGGATTTGCCGCGTCTGCGCGCGGGACAGCGCGAGCAGGCGATTCACGATGTAAAAGCTGCATTGCTGCTCGAAAGAGTGGCGGAGGAAGAGAATATCCAGGTCAGCGACGAAGAGTTCGACCATGAACTGGAAGCGCTGGCGAAACAGTCAAAACAGACGTCCGAAGCAGTGCGCGCTCGTTTGACACGGGATGGGGGCCTCGATAGGATACGAACCAGAATCCGCAACGAGAAGACCCTCGATTTTCTGTATCGTCAGTCCGCGTAGTTAGCAATGACCGCGGACCATTTCGATCCTCCCCCGAGCCGCTAGATCGAGTTCAGGGCAGGAGTGTGGAAGGGGTGAACGTGAATTCCGATTCCAATTCCAGTTCCAGAGAGGCACAACTGATGTTGGTACCAATGGTCATAGAGTCAACCGGCCGAGGCGAACGGGCCTACGACATTTATTCCCGGCTGCTGCGCGATAACATCATCTTTATCGGGACGCCGATTGATGACAACATTGCCAACCTGGTCATCGCCCAGATGCTGTTCCTGGCACAGGAAGACCCGGAGAAGGACATCCAGCTTTACATCAACTCGCCGGGAGGGTCGATCACGGCAGGCATGGCGATCTACGACACCATGCAGTACGTGAAGAACGACGTGACCACGATCTGCATTGGCCAGGCCGCGTCCATGGCGGCGTTGCTGCTTTCGGCGGGGCAGGCCAAGAAGCGGCTGGCGCTGCCGAATTCGCGCATCCTGATTCACCAGCCCTCAATGGGGGGACTTTCCGGGCAGGCGACCGACATTGACATTCATGCCCGCGAAATTCTGCGCATGCGGGAGATTACTAATCAGTTACTGGCCAAGCACACCGGCCAAAAGCTGGATAAAGTGGAGAAGGACGTAGAGCGCGACTTCATCATGAATTCGCAGCAAGCTAAGGAATATGGAATCATTGACGATATCATCTATAAGACGCGATAGAGGATAAGAGCGGGGTTCGTGGCCAGGCGACCGGAAAAGGAGTAAGACCGAGTGAAAACCAGATCGGGTTCCGACGAGATGCTGCGCTGTTCGTTCTGCCACAAGTCGCAGGACGCAGTGGCGAAGCTCATCTCTTCGCCGAGCGATTATCCCCGGGCATACATCTGCGACGAGTGCGTGGCCGTCTGCAACTCGATTCTTGAAGACGACCGCACCGCGACGCCCGCGGCTGCGGTTCCCAACCAGTTGCCCAAGCCGCTGGAGGTGAAGACCTTCCTCGACGAATACGTCATCGGACAGGAGCAGACTAAGAAGAAACTTGCGGTCGCCGTCTACAACCACTACAAGCGCATCTACATGAACCGGCAGCGGACGGGCGACGGCGTGGAACTGACCAAGTCGAACATCCTGCTGATCGGGCCGACGGGAACGGGCAAGACATTGCTGGCGCAAACGCTGGCGCGCATGCTGGATGTGCCCTTCGCGATCGTCGACGCAACGACTCTAACCGAAGCCGGTTACGTGGGCGAAGATGTTGAGAACATCATTCTTAAATTGCTGCAGGCGGCCGAAGGCGATGTGAGCCGCACCCAGACTGGCATCATCTATATTGACGAAATCGACAAGATCGGGCGCAAGGACGAGAACCCCTCGATCACGCG
>JBEKED010000254.1:0-5867 GCA_050014035.1 Terriglobales bacterium | reverse complement strand
GCTTGCCATTTTTCATCCACCACCAGCGGCAGCAAATCGGGCTCAGGGAAATAGCGGTAATCGTGCGCCTGCTCCTTCGAACGCATGCTATAAGTTCTGCCTTCGTGCGCGTTGTAGAGGCGCGTCTCCTGCGTGATGCGCCCGCCGCCCTCGATGATTCCGATGTGGCGCTCGATCTCGTACTCCAGCGCCTGCTTGATGAAGCGGAACGAGTTGACGTTCTTGACCTCGGTCTTGGTGCCGAATTCTTTCTGTCCGCGAGGCCGCACGCTGATGTTGGCGTCGCAGCGCAGCGAACCTTCTTCCATGTTGCAATCGCTGACGCCCGTGTAGAGGATGATTTCCTTAAGCCGCGTGAGATATTCGTAAGCTTCGTCGGGCGATCGCATGTCCGGTTCGCTGACAATCTCAGCGAGCGGCACGCCGGTGCGGTTCAGATCGATCGCGGTCTTGTGCGCGGAATCGGCAAAGCCCTCATGCAGGCTCTTGCCGGCGTCTTCTTCCAAATGCAGCCGCGTGATCCCAATTTTCTTTTTGCCTCCGCGCTTCTTACCCTCGTTTACATCGATGTTGATGAATCCAAATTCCGCCAGCGGCTTGTCATATTGTGAAATCTGGTACCCCTTAGGCAGGTCTGGATAAAAATAATTCTTCCGAGCAAAGATAGACACTTCATTGATGCGGCACTCCAACGCCATCGCCGCCAGAACCGCAAATTCCACCGCCTTGCGGTTCAGCACCGGCAGGGCTCCCGGAAGTCCAAGACACACGGGACACACATTGGTGTTCGGCGGATCGCCAAAACGAGTGGCGCATGAGCAAAAGATTTTCGAAGCTGTCAGCAGTTGCACGTGCACTTCAAGTCCGATAACTGGCTCGTATTTCGCAAGGAGATCTTCGGAAAGGGCTGGCGTCGAAGCCATATTGGAAAATTATAGCCTTGCTTGTGGAGCGCCGGGCGTCGCCACGAGCGCGTGTTGCTCCATCGTAGGGTTGCTAAGGCTTCTTCACTTCCGGAGCGCTCAAATACTTCTCCATCGGAATTTCAAAATACATCAGCTCGTTACCCTTAGCGTCCCGCACTCCCATCAGATAGAAACTCGCGCCCGCCAGCGGATTCGAGATATCCAAAATGTCGAAAAAGAGAAACCCCCGCACTGTGGAATGCGGTTCCACCGCCTTGGCCTCAAACTGAGCCTGCTCGATTTCATCCCAGGTCTTTTTGCTCACCCCGCCTTTGACCTCTTTTTTTGGCAGCGGAATAGGCAACGTAGGCTGGCTGTCATTCCGCGAAGGATGCGAGAGCCGGCGCAGCAGATCGTCCATGCTTGAGGGAAAAAGCTTGCTGCGGTCCTTGGTATTCAACTGCGCCTTCATATCGACCAGCGAGATAGGCTGATCGCCGTCATTCGTAATGACAAAGAAGACCGGCATGTATCCGTAGTTGCGGTAGTTCACGGTGAAGATCGAAGCTTTATATTCCACGTCATACGGATCGACCGCGACCGCAACTTTTTCCATGGAGTGATCGTCATGCGCAGGATAAGTGCGCGCGGGCGGCGCCGTGGGCATGACAAACTCTTTGGCCGCCATTGCGCACAAGCAGCCCACGAGCACAAAAGCACCAACTGCCGCAAGACGAGGGACTCGCGGCAAACGAGTGCGCGTTGATTCCTGCTTACCTGCATTTCGCATATTTGAATTATAGGATGCCAAATCATAAGGAGATGGCTGCGCTACGCGCTTCGAACTGCGAGCCACGAGCCGCGGGCGAGCGATTTCGGTTCGGCGCGTAGCTCGAAGCTCGCAGCGGTCTTTTGCCGTTTAGAATGGGACTTCTCTCCATGTACGCGCTCTACAGTGCGCTGCTCGCTTTTTTCCTTTTGCTGACGCTGCCCTACTGGCTGCTGCAGATGTTGCGGCATGGCAAGTACCGCGCAGGGTTGCGGCAGAGGTTCGGCGCAGTTCCGCCCGCCCTGGCTGGGGCCCGCGATAGACCCACAATCTGGGTTCATGCGGTGTCGGTGGGCGAGGTGGTGGCTTCGAGCGCAGTCGTCGAGGCGCTGCGGCAGAGATTTCCATCCCACCTCGTACTCGTGTCGACGACCACCAGCACAGGTCAGACGCTTGCCGCCCGCCGCTTTGGCGCTGAGAACGTATTTTATTTCCCCTTGGACTTCGCCTTCGCGATCCGTCCCTACCTCGATGCTTTGCGCCCGGAACTAGTGGTCGTCGCCGAAACGGAATTCTGGCCCAATTTTCTGCGGCTGGCCAAGGGCAGCGGGGCTCGCATCGCGGTAATCAACTGCAGAATTTCCGACCGCTCGCTTCCCGGCTACAAACGCTTTCGCTTCTGGTTGCCGAAATTGCTCGAGAAAACGCTCGCGACCGTCGATATCTTCCTTGCTCAGACCGAAGAAGACCGGCAGCGTCTTATCGAAATCGGAGCTCCCGAATCAAAAGTCACAGTCGCGGGCAACCTGAAATTTGATGTGGAGGCGCCGCCCGCGACCAAGATCGTTGCCAGCCTTCGCGACAGCCTCAGCCAGTCCGGCGCGCAGCCGGTTCTGGTGTGCGGCAGCACGCTCGAGGACGAAGAAGGTTCGCTGCTCTCGGCGTTTCGCAACATCCTGGTCGATCATCCCAAAGCTGTGATGATGCTTGCGCCGCGCCATCCGGAGCGTTTTGCACAGGTTTCGGAGTTGGTCGAAAAACTCGGCTTCCGCATGCTTCGGCGATCCTTGTGGAAAGGCGAGCCACTCGCGGCGAGCGTGTTGCTGGTCGATAGCATCGGAGAGTTAGCCGCGCTTTATTCGCTGGCCACGGTTGCCTTCGTCGGTGGAAGCCTCGTCCCACGCGGTGGACACAACATTCTTGAGCCCGCGCTGTATGGCGTTCCTATCGTCACCGGCAACCACTACGAAAATTTTCGCGACGCGGTCAATTTTTTCGCCAGCCGCAATGCCGTCCGCATCGTCGGACTAGCGGAGCTGCCACTAGTCTTCATCGAGTTGATCGAAAACGCCGACGAACGAGCGACCCTGGGCCAGAACGCGCTGGCCGCCCTCGAATCCCAGCGAGGCGCCACCGACAGGACGGTCAAGGCGCTGCTCCAGTTGATGGGTGTTTCATCATGAATCCACTGACCGGCCTTTACGGTGCCGCCACCAATCTGCGAAACACGTTGTTCGATCGCGGCGTGCTGTCGTCCCGGCGGCTGAAGCAGCCCGTCGTCAGCGTCGGGAACTTATCGGTCGGCGGTTCGGGCAAGACACCCTTCGTCATCGCGCTCGGTGAGCTGCTGAAGGCGCGCGGCATTCGCTTCGACGTGCTCTCGCGCGGATATGGCCGCAAAACTCGCGGCGTTCTGGTAGTTGAGCCCGATAGCAACGCCGCCGACTTCGGCGATGAACCGCTGTTGATCGCGCGGCGCCTGGGCGTTCCCGTCATCGTCGGAGAAAGCCGTTATGAAGCAGGCCGGCTCGCCGAGCAAAAATTCCAGCCGCAATTGCACCTCCTCGACGACGGCTTTCAGCACCGTTCTCTGGCCCGCGATTTCGATATCGTGCTGATGACGGAGCACGACGTCGAAGGGCGGCTGCTTCCGTCGGGACGAATGCGCGAGCCGCTCTCATCGCTGCAACGCGCCGATGCCATCGTGCTCCCCATCGGCGTCGCCGTGGATCATCCGGCCCTGAAGCAAAAGCCAATCTGGCGAATCGAGCGCCAGTTCGTTCTCCCGAACCCGCCCGCTGCACCGATCGTTTTTTGCGGCATTGCTCGCCCCGAACAGTTCTTCTCTCAAGTGCGCGCCGTCGGGGTCACCCCCGCGGCAGAGGTTCGCTTTCGCGACCACCATGCTTACGACTTGGACGACATTCGGTCTCTCATCAGCACACGCATCAAACTCGCTGCCGACGGTTTTTTGACAACCGAAAAAGACGCTATCAACCTCGCCCCTGATCAGCATCGTCTCGAACCGCTCGCGGTCGCCAAGCTGATCCTCACCATCGACCGTCCCGCTGACGTTGTGGATACCATTTTGGCCAGAATCGCGGAACGGAAGGCCCGCTCGTGAGAAAATCTCTGTTGCGCCCAACATCGGGCATTTCGGTAAGCCAGCATTTTGATGACAAAGCACATTAAAGAAAACGGAAGCCTGCGTCTGAAGAAGATCGTCGAGTCTTTTCCCAAGCTCACCGTAACCGTCCTCGCCGATCTGGTTGCTGACGAGTTCGTGTTCGGCGAAATCTCCCGCGTCTCGCGCGAAGCGCCCGTACTGATTTTGCAACACCGCGATCGCAAGGTGGTTCCGGGCGGCGGCGCGAATGCCGTCTACAATCTCGCCGACCTCGGAGTGAACGTCCTGCCGGTTGGCGTCGTTGGCGACGACGAGCCGGGAAGACTGCTGCTACGCGCTTTCCGCCACAAACGCATCCCCGTCAGCGGCGTTTTCAAGGACAAGAGTTATACCACCGTGACCAAAACGCGCATCCTGGCCGGATTCGCGCACACCGCCGGACAACAGGTCGTGCGCCTGGACCGCGAGCCCACCGAAGGCCCCAACGCGCATTTGCGCCGCGAGCTCGTGCTCGCCGCCCGCGAATACGCTCGCGCCTCCGATGCTCTGCTGGTTTCCGACTATGGATACGGCGCGGCCACGCCGACTCTGCTGAATGTGATTCGGGAAAAGCGCGGCCTCGACAAGGTTCCGGTGACGCTCGATTCGCGTCATCGCATGTTGGAGTTCACCGGCATCACCGCGGCCACGCCGAATGAGTCGGAGGTGGAAGAAGTTCTCGGCATCCGCATCGGCAACGCCAACGACAATGACTGGGAGCGCCTGCTGGCCGCCGGAGACCAGATTGTCGGCGCCATGAATCTGGAATCGCTCGTGATCACGCGCGGCAAGGATGGCATGGTAGTTTTCCCGCGCCGGCACAAGCCGGTAGACATTCCAATTTACGGCAGCGATGAAGTTGCCGACGTAACCGGCGCCGGGGATACCGTGATCGCGACGTTTACCGCGGGCCTGGCTGCGGGCGCAACCGCCGAAGAGGCCGCCCAGCTAGCAAACTACGCGGGCGGCATCGTAGTTATGAAGCGCGGCACGGCTACCGTCAGCCAGCAGGAATTGCTGGAGGCGCTGGAAAAGACGCCGCCGACAGCTCGCGAGCATTAAGTATGGACGACTGACGCATCCTGATACTTCGAGATTCATTGGCGACATCATTCCATCAGAAGATTGTTTCGCGCGACGAACTGCAGCGGCTCGTAGCGGAGTGGCGGCGCTTGGGCGAGCGCGTTACCCTGGCCAACGGATGCTTCGACGTGCTGCACGTCGGCCATGTTCGTTACCTTCATGCCGCACGCGAACTCGGAGGCAAACTAATCGTGGCCGTCAACGCCGATGCCTCGGTGCGTGCGTTGAAGGGTGAAGGCCGTCCCGTAATGCCGGCCGAGGAACGCGCGGAAATTCTGGCGTCGCTCGCCGACGTGGACGCGGTCGTAGTCTTTCCAGAAGCGGACGTCCGCGCCATCATTCGCGAAATCCGTCCGGATTTTCAAGCCAAAGGTACGGACTACACCGTAGAGAGCGTCCCCGAGCGCGACGAAGTCGAAGCTTGTGGAGGCCGCGTCGTCATCGTCGGCGATCCCAAGAACCACTCCGCCACCGGGATCATCAGTTCGCAACCGCGCTCGCGGCTGGGAAAATCGTGAGCCGGCGCGGATTCGAAAGCCTGCTCATCGTGCGCCTCAGCGCCATGGGAGACGTCATTCACACTCTGCCCGCGGCCGCCGCGCTGCGCCAGGCTTTTCCTCACGCTACATTAGGATGGCTCATCGAAGAGCGCTGGGCTGAATTG
>JBEKED010000253.1:0-5871 GCA_050014035.1 Terriglobales bacterium | reverse complement strand
GCACAGCATCCTGAAAGTTGCCGTGCCGGTTTTCTACAACACGCAGCAGGTCTTGAAAAAAGTGCCGGTCGTGGGGCGTCCCGCGGCGGGCTTGGTGCATCATGTTTTTCCCGTGAACCGGCAGAAGAATCCGGAAAACCGCATGCTCGATACGTTCGATTGGTACTCGCCAAAGTATCAGTCGAAGCACACTTATGAGCAGGTTTTCCGCTGGTATGAAGCGATGGGAATGGAAGATATGCGAATCGGGGAATTCGCCATCGCGGTTCGAGGGCGAAAACCAGCCTGGCAGGCGGGATCGGAACAAGAGGGGAATTCGCACCAATAGCTGAGTTGCACGAGTTCTTCAAAAGGTAAGGGAAGAGTCATGTGTGGCATCGCGGGAGTGGTCAGCCGAACGCGGGAGAGCAATATTACGGAAGCTCTCGTGCGCCACATGTGCAACCAAATCACGTACCGCGGGCCCGACGACGAAGGCATTTACGTTGCCGATGGCGCCGGCCTCGGCATGCGCCGGCTTTCCATCATTGATCTTTCCGGTGGGCACCAGCCGGTCTTCAACGAGGATCGCAGCGCCTGGATCGTCTACAACGGCGAAGTCTACAATTTTCCCGAGCTGCGCCCCGAGCTCGAAAGCCGTGGCCATCGCTTCTACACCAAGACCGACACCGAAGTCATCATCCATCTCTACGAAGAAATGGGCGCCGACTGCGTCACGAAACTGCGCGGCATGTTCGGGCTTGCCATTTACGACAAGACCAAGCGCAAGCTGATACTTGCCCGCGACCGCCTCGGCAAGAAGCCACTGCATTACGCGCTGCATAACGGCAACCTCTATTTCGGCTCCGAGATTAAAAGCATTCTGGCGGTAGCTCCCGAATTAGCCGAGGTCAACTCGCAAGGCCTGCTCGAATATCTTTACTACGGCTACGTGCCTGAGCCGATCACCGCTTTCACAGGTATTCACAAGCTCCCCGCAGGACACTTGCTCGAATTCGAAAACGGCGGGATTCGCATCCGTCAGTATTGGGATCTCCCGCAATACAACACGCATTCACCGAAAAGCGAAGAAGAATGCCTGGAAGAATTGGAGCGTCGCCTTTTTGAGGCGACCAAGATCCGGCTGATCTCCGACGTGCCGCTGGGCGCATTCCTGAGCGGTGGCACCGACTCTTCGATTGTTGTCGCGCTTATGGCTCGCGCCAGTTCGGGCCCGGTCAAGACTTTTTCCATCGGATTCAAGCACGATGATTTCAACGAGGCCGACTACGCGCGCATCGTTGCCAAGAAATTCGAGACCGATCACCACGAGATGATTCTCGAGCCCGACGTGGTCGCGACCGTCGAGCACTTGACTTCGTCGCTCGAAGAACCCTTCGGCGACTCTTCCATGCTGCCCACGTATTACGTTTCGCAGATGGCGCGCCGGCACGTGACGGTGGCGCTCTCCGGCGACGGCGGCGACGAAATGTTCGCCGGATACGATCGCTACCGCATTCATGCCGATCGCCAGGTCTTCGAGAAGATTCCGGGGTGGGCGCGCAAGTTTTATCGCGACCAGATTTTTCCCCGCTTGCCCAACAGCTTGCAGGGACGCAAGCTCAGCTACAACATCACGCTGCCGTGGCAGGAGCGCTACGTGGATGGCCTCTCGTTCCTCCCGGCCTTCGAGCGCGACACGCCGCTGCTCTCCGACGATTTCCGCGCCATCCTCGCCCGCAGCGACGATCCGGGCAACGTTCTGCGCCGCCGTTTTGCCGCCGCGCCCGCGAACGATCCGGTCAGCGAGATTCTCTACGTCGACACCAAGACTTATATGGTCGATGACATTCTCGCGAAGGTCGACCGCATGAGCATGTTGAACTCGCTCGAAGTGCGCGTGCCAATTCTCGACCACGTTTTTGTCGAATGGGTCACCGGACTCGCTCCCGAGTGGAAGCTGCGCGGCCGCCAGCAAAAATATATTCTGCGCAAACTCGCCGAGCGCATCGGAGTGCCCCGCGAAGTGCTCTACCGCCAGAAGCAGGGATTTTCACTGCCGCTGGTCCACTGGATGCGCAACGAACTCAAAGATATGTTGATGGTTCTGGTTGAACCGCGAACCCTCGAGCGCGGCTATTTCCAGGCGAGCGGTGTGCGCAAGCTCATGGACGACCACCTTCTGCGCGGTAAAACCATGACTGGCCGATTGTGGCGCCTGCTGATGTTCGAACTCTGGCATCGCAACTTCCTCGAGAAATTCGTCAAGCCAGCCGGTCTGTTCTCGCTGCCCGTGGTCGCCGATTCCAGGAGAAGAGTGCCGGCCGCTCCCGTGTTAGCATCGGCCCCGGCAGGAGAATGACCGGGTGGGCGCCACCGACGCTGCCAGCATAACCACAAGCCGAGTCGCCGAATTGCCGATCAGCCTTTTCCTGATGATCAATACCTTTGAGACAGGCGGATCGGAGCGGCAGTTCGCCGTGATCGCGGAAAATGCCGGTGGCGCTGAGTTTCAAGTTCATTTGGGATGCGTAAACCCGCGCGGACCGCTCGCCGACGAGTTCGGGGAAGTCGCCAGATTTCCGGTGGGAAACAGCCTTTTTGGATGGACTTCGCTGCGCACGCGTCTCAACCTCAGCCGCCACCTTCGCCAGAACCATGTTCAAGTCGCACACGCTTTCGATTTTTATACCAACCTGATGCTCATCCCGGCGGCACGGTTGGCGCGCGTGCCGGTGGTCATCGGCAGTCATCGCCAGATCGGAGACTTGATGACTCCGGCGCAATTTCGCGCGCAGGCCGTTGCGTTTCGCTGGTGCGACGCGGTCGTGTGCAACTCGCACGCCGCTGCCGGACGCTTGGCGACTGCCGGGTTGCCGCGCGAGAAACTTGCCGTGATCGGAAACGCTCTGCCGGTTGCGGCGTTTGAGACTGCAACGCCTGTACTGCCGCGTCGTTCGGGCACGCTGCGCGTCGGCATGGTAGCCCGCATGAACGCGGCCTACAAGAATCACGGCGGATTCCTGCGGATCGCCGCCGAGGTGCACAAGCGCATGCCGGAGACGGAATTCGTGCTCGTAGGCGATGGTCCGCTGCGTGCGGAAATCGAGCGGCACGCGGCCGCGCTGGGACTCGCCAACCGCGCCGTTTTTCTGGGCGATCGCCGCGATATTTCCGCCGTGCATGCTTCGCTGGACGTAGCCGTTCTCACTTCCGATTCAGAGAGCCTGTCGAATGTGATCCTCGAAGCGATGGCCGCAAGCTTGCCCGTAGTTGCGTACAACGTCGGCGGCAATGCCGAGTTAGTGAACGATGAGCGCGGAGCCCTCGTGGCCGCGGGAAACGAAAGCGAATTCGCGAACGCCATCGTCGGACTGTTGTCTGACACGAGCATTCGCCGCCAGAAGGGCGAGAACGCCCGGCGGTTTGTGGAAGAAAACTTCAGCCTCGGTCGCGTCGTCCGCCGGTACGAGGACCTCTACGTGACTCTTCTCGGCAAAAAAGCGCGGAGAGCACACAGCGCATGAACGCGGAGCGAAATCCAGAGAAGCGCCAGCGCTCAAAAGTCGCCATCGCCATCGTTGCCCCCAGCCTGCGCTACGTCGGCGGACAAGCCGTCCAAGCCGACTTACTAATGCGCCTTTGGCAAAACGATCCGGAAGTCGAGGTCAGCTTTCTCGCCGTCGATCCCGCGCTGCCCGCGTTTCTCGCATGGGCCGAGCGGGTTCCCGGCCTGCGCACCGTTCTTCGAGAGCCCCTCTACTTCTGGCACTTATGGCGCGAGCTCAAACACGTTGACGTCGTGCATATCTTCTCCGCGTCGTACTGGTCGTTTCTGCTGGCACCCGCGCCCGCGTGGTGGATCGCGAAACTGCGTGGCAAGAAAAGCATTATCAATTACCGCAGCGGCGAAGCGCGCGACCACCTGCAACGGTTTCGCTCGGGGAAATTCGTCTTGTCGCGCGTTGACCGAATCATCACGCCTTCCGGCTATCTCGTCGACGTCTTTCGCGAATTCGGACTGAGCGCGGTCGTTGTTCCCAATCTCGTCGACCTCTCTCAGTTTCGTTTTCGCGAGCGTAATCCGCTGCGCCCACATCTGGTATGCACGCGCGGCTTCCACGAGTACTACAGCATAGACGTGGTAGTGAAAGCGTTCGCCGAAGTGAAGAAAGAATATCCCAACGCGCGGCTCGACCTTGTCGGCGGCGGACCGCTCGAAACCGAAGTGCGCCAGGTGGTCGCCGACCTCAAGCTCACGGGTGTGAACTTCGTGGGCGTTGCTTCGCGCCAGCAGATTGGCAAGTATTACGACGACGCAGACATTTTCATCAACGCGTCCTGGCTCGACAACATGCCCGTGTCCGTGATCGAAGCCTTCGGAGCGGGCACACCCGTCGTCACAACTTCGCCCGAGTCCATGCCGTATCTGGTCGAAAACGAGCGCACGGGATTGCTTTCGCCGGTCGGCGACGAAAAGGCATTGGCCGCAAATGTGATTCGGTTGCTGCGCGAGCCCGCATTGGCTGCGGCCTTAGCAAAGAACGCCTACGAAGAGTCGCGCAAGTACACATGGGAAGTCGTGCGAGGGCAGTGGCTCAAGGTTTATCGCGAAACTCTGGCTGACTAGAGCGTGCGCTCCGTCGCTAGTAAGAGATCTTTACTTCACTGCGCGCACGCAAGAGAGTTGGTCGGACGCAATCCAGTTGATGAGCCCATTTCGGGCAAAGCGATCGCTGGCGCGGCAGAATCCTCCTTGCGGAAAGAAACGTTCCACGCCATACCATCCCCAGGAATGACAAACCCAGTCTTCGAGCTCCAATCCGTGAGAGCGCATTAGCTCTACCCAAGGTCCGCGGCGATATCGCCGATGCTGAACCTTCGGATAAGGCTGCGCGGGACGCAACTCGCCTCCGAACACGCGACGCACTGTGCCAATCACCGGACGGATCATGAACCGCGTGCGAACCAAGGCACGATCCGCATAGAAAAATGGACAAATGCTGCTGGGAGTCGTAATCACGGCGTGACCGCCGGGTTTCAGCACGCGGTGCATCTCGCTGAGCGCCGGATCGTCGGAGCCGAGATACTCCATGACGCCCAGGCAAACGATGCCGTCGAAGGTGTTGTCGGGGAAAGGAATCTTTTCGATGTCGGCGGCCTGGAAGCGCTCTGGATTGTAGTGCTGGCGAGCGTAGTCGATCATTCCTTCCGACAAGTCGGTGCCCCAGGTGTCGTACCCGCGGCGAGCGAGTTCGGCCGCGAGGTGTCCTGTGCCGCAACCTACGTCTAGAATCTTCGATCCCTTGGGCAGCTTCGCTTCGATCATTTCGATCGCGAAACGTCTCCGCGAGACGAGATTCTGCGCGGTAAGGTTCGCCGGCTTCGGGTTCTCGTAGAAGCGTGCCCAGTCGTCTACAGTTTGCGTAAACAGCTCGTTAACCTGTTCTTTGGAACTCACATAGCCCTCGTATTGATATCAATTGGCGCGCACGTTGTTCGGCGTTCCTTGGTGAACGTGTCCTTGGTGGTTCAAGCTTTTCTTAACCACGAAGGACACGAAGGTTCACGAAGGAACATCTTCCGCGAAATGCAGCCTCTAAGTAGCCAGAACTGGCCAAACGCCCCACGCGCTAAACTCCCACCCACTCGAGCGATCCCCACCAAAGTCACTCGCAGGAGGCCCCAAAACGCTATGTTATCATGTGTTTTACGCGTTTTTCCCCGCGTCGTCTTTCCGCATTCAGGGGCTTGGGGGACTGAGAGTGCTGAGGTCTAAATCCAAGCGCTGGTTTAAGAAAGCGCTGGTCCGCAGTAACCTTCTCCGGGCGGCTAGCCGCCTTTCGAGTCCCACCGCCGTTATTCTGTCGTACCACTCCATTGTTGAAGACA
>JBEKED010000252.1:0-5907 GCA_050014035.1 Terriglobales bacterium | reverse complement strand
CTGCCGCCAACGAGTCGAGCGCGCCAACATAGTCTTCGCCCGGCTTCGCCAATGCATAGATCTCACAGTCCGGTGCAGTGAACACACTGCTCTTTCCAGGATAAGCGAAATACGCGACCGGAGCCGCCGCCCCAACCAGAATCAGCTGACGAAATTCTTTGAACTGCTCGATCGCTGGCTCCAGAACATACTGAACGCGTTCCACGCGCGGCAACCCCGCACCGCGCTGTAGACGGGTAATAGGGTAAGGAGCCAGCAGCTTCGCGCCCGTAGCGGATGCAATGCGCCCAGCGGTAACCAGACCCTTGCCATAGAGTCCGTTTCCAGAAATCAGAATCGCGGTTCGCAGGCCCGATCGCAGCATCGCTGCGGCCTGCTCGACGGCCTGAGCAGCCGGCAGAGGAGGCTTCGCCAACGCCGGCATCGGCGCGATCAATCCACCCGCGCTCCATGCCACATCGGCGGGGACGACGAGCGTCGCAATCTGACCCGGCGCGGTTCGCGCGGCCACTACCGCTTCCGCCGCGTCCCGGCCGACCTCCGACGATGCACTGGACGTGCGCAGCCACTTCGAGTACGGCCTCGCGATCCCCTCGATATCAGAAGTAAGCGGTGTGTCATAGTGCAGGTGATCCGTCGCGTGCTGTCCCACAATGTTGACGATCGGCACCTGTGCCCGGCTGGCATTGTGCAGATTCGCCAGACCATTGCCCAGGCCCGGCCCAAGATGAAGTAGAGTGCACGCTGGTTTCTCCGCCATCCGCGCATAACCGTCGGCCGCGCCCGTGACGACGCCTTCGAACAGACCCAACACGCAATGCACTTCTGGTATCTGGTCGAGCGCTGCGACAATGTGTATTTCTGAGGTGCCGGGGTTCGAGAAGCAGGTGTTTACACCTCCGGCCAGAAGCGTGCCGATCAGGCTTTCAGCGCCGTTCATCGCGAGTCTTCCATGGTTTGATCTGCCGGGCCGATCTGGTGAAGCAATGAGTATATCCAATGGCCATCACCTGTGATCTTCACTCACCGTGGTCTAAACTCCCAGGAGAGATGTGCCATATCCTCACAACCGTGCCAGCAAAATTGAAATGAAGCTGTCCACTCTAAACAGCCTCGTGTTGCTTTTCAGCCTCTCCATCGGCTCGACCCGCGTGAGCGCTCAAAAAGATCCAGGCCCCCGTCCCGGCGCTCCCGGAGCAGGCGGTCCTTTCCTCACCCTTAACGCCAACGAGCTGTCTTTGTTCAGCCATGCGTTCCTGCGCTTCGCCAGGCCCGTCTCGGTCTCGGGGACGATTGAAAAAGGAAAAGGTCTTGGGCCAACCTTCAACGGAAACGATTGCGCCATGTGTCACGCGCAGCCCACCGCCGGAGGAAGCAGCCCGGGTCTGATTTCGCGCGACGAGCCGCACCCCAATCCACAGGTGGCTCTCGCGACGCTCGATGGAGCAACCAACGCGGTCCCGTCATTCATCAACGCTCGCAGTCCGGTGCTGGTAGCGCGCTTCCTGCGCCGCGCAGATGGCTCTCTCGATGGCGCCGTTCATGCCATGTACACGATTGCCGGCCGCACGGATGCGAAAGGTTGCAGCCTGAAGCAACCGGATTTCGCGCAGCAACTGGCAGCCAATAACGTCGCCTTCCGCATTCCCACGCCGCTGTTCGGCTTGGGCCTGGTAGAGAACACCCCCGACGCCACTCTCCGCGCTAACCTCGATTCGACAGCCGCAAAGAGGTCCAAACTCGGCATTGGCGGAACGTTTAATGTCAGCCCGAATGACGGCTCGATTATGCGCTTCGGTTGGAAGGCGCAGAACAAATCGCTGTTGATCGCTTCCGCCGAGGCCGCCAACGTGGAAGAGGGTATAACAAATGAACTTTTTCCCAATGAGATTGACGCAGTGCCAGGCTGCGATTTCAATGAGACCCCCGAAGACTCGAGCAACATGGTCAACCAAAATCCGCAGAGTCCAAGTTTTGGGACCGCAACCGGCACCGTCTCAGAGATGTCATCTGACGTCGCCAACTTTGCCGCCTTTATACGATTGTTGGCTCCGCCGAAGCCCGTGGCACCGACTGCGTCGACCGAGAACGGCGCCCTTTTGTTCGATCAAGTCGGTTGTTCTCTCTGCCACTCGGCCACTTTACAATCAGGCTCCTCGAAGTATGCCGCCATCAGCGACGTCATCTACCATCCCTACTCGGATTTCGCGCTTCACCACATGGGCCCACGTCTTTCGGATGGCATTGATCAAATCGCGGCCGGTCCCGATGAATTCCGCACCGCTCCATTGTGGGGAATCGGCAAGCGTCTTTTCTTTTTGCACGATGGCCGCACCTCAGATCTGTTGCAGGCGATTGCGGCTCACAGCTCGAATCCCTCGCCAGGTGAAAATTGCCCGGCCCAGAAAAACAATCGGCCTCCGCAGCCCAACTGTGGCTCGGAAGCCGATACGGTCATTCGAAATTTCAAAACCCTGACACCGGAGCAGATTCAGGACATCCTGAACTTCTTGCGCTCTCTATAAGCGAGTTATTTTGAGCGCGGCTTTAAAGTTCGCTGAAAAGCTCAATTTGGTCTTGCTTTTGGGTGACGCAGCGGTTTACCCCTGCGATAACGCCCTATTCTCACTGCCGGCTTTACAGTTTGCGGAAAAACTCCGATTCGAGCAGGGTTTGGGAAGGGCACGACTTCAGTCGTGCCGTAAGCCGTTAAGAATGGGTTCGCGCTTTAGCGCCCGAGGTGAGCTTTTTTCTCCTCCAACGACTTTTTCCGCAGCCTGTTTAGCCGCCGAGGGAACGACGCGCCGAGCGAGCAGCCTGCTAGGGCGTGACCTCATACACGACTCCGCTGTTTTCCGTCCCGCCATACAAGGTCGTGCCGTAGAGCCTCCCCTCGCTCAAGACCAGGTTGCTGACCGAGTACAGGCCGTCCGCGCCACCCGTAAACGTATAGAGCAGGGTGTACTTCCAGCTCCCGCCTGACGGCGACAATTCATAAACCGTTCCCGCATTGTATTCGCCATCGCAGTGGGTTGAAGCGTAAAGGTTGCCAGCGTTGTCCAGAACCACGTTCCGGTAGCTTCCTGAGATGCCCCATCCCGGTTCGCTATAAAGTACATTGAAATTCCAGCCGCCTTCGGACGGGCTCAATTCGAAAACCGTGCCACCACCATTCGCTCCACCTTGCGTCGCGTCACCATAAAAATTCCCCAACTTATCGGAGATCAGCCCCGCATAGGGAACCGATCCGTCGTTTCCATTCTGAAAGTCATGGAGGATGTTCTCCGTCCAACTAATTCCGGGTACTAACCGGAACACCGTGCCGAAACCATAGGCGCCTCCCGCCGAAGTTGTGCCATAAAGATTGCCGGCCGAGTCAAAGCTCACTCCTCCGTAGGGAATTGTGCCATCCGAGCCACCGCCGAAACTGTAGAGCACGGTCTCGGTCCAGGCGCCGCCTTTCATCTGCGGAGCAGCAAGTTCGAACACCGTCCCGTTGCCGTTCGCACCGCCTTGACTGGTGGTGCCATAGAGATTTCCATTCGCGTCGAAAACCAGGCCAGCAATAGGATCGGCTCCATCGCTGCCCCCGGCGAAGCTATAAAGCACCGTCTCCGTGTTACCCGTGATCTTGAATACCGTCCCCAGATTGGAGGCTCCGCCCGACGTCGTAGTGCCGTAAAGGTTGCCAGAGTTGTCAATCACCAAACCACCGTAGGGATTCGCTCCGTCCGAGCCGGCAAAGTTGTGCAGAACCGTCTCCACTCCAGTACTACTCATGGAGAATACGACTCCGTATCCCAACGTGCCCCCAGTGCTCGCAGTACCATAGAAGCTTGAACCGCCACGCAGCGAGGCGTTCAAGCCACCGCTTTCCGGCCCCGCGATCAAGCCGTTCCAGGGCACTCCGCCACCTGTTCCTCCGGTGAAGTTATGAATAACGCTGAAGGTCTGCGCATGGCCAGCCGCGAACAGACAAAGCACAAACATACAGGTAAGCCAAGACAGGGGTTTGGGGAATATCGACTCAGGTTTCATGGTCTTAACGTTTGCCTTTCGAGTGTAATGTGGGGGCTCGTAAAAGGTCGGCTCGTCGGGGAGAGACCTGACCGAAGTGTAAGAAGCTTCCTATGCGAGCTGGATTTTGTCAAGAAATAACTGCTGCCATGTGCTTGAAACAGGCTCTGGGCAAAGGAAATGCAGCCTTTTGCACATTCCCGAGCAATCTTTAGTGAAAAGCCAAACCGGTGGTCGCGACCACTACTCGCGAGTTGCTCGAATCACATCGGAGATAGTGCGAGCCAGGCTCTCGAAATGCGTCGTCATCATTCCCAGGTGATCACCCGGTACCGTCTTGACTTCGAACTCGCGAGCCAGATGCGACCAAACCGCGGCTGGATCGGCAGGGAAGTCGGTCGGAATTGCCGCTCGTACAAAGCTGATCTTGCCCGCATAATAACGAGGTCGATAGCGTTCCAGCGCCACATAAGAGGTCTCGCGGAAATGTTGCAGCGCGGGCGACGGCGATACCTCGACGGTGGTTTCGTAAGGTGGGCTCACGCCCAGCCACTGCAGTCGTCGCGCAGCCCGGCGCCACGTTTGCCGCGTCGCCAAACTCCAGCGCTGCCCGCGCGACAGGCGGCTCACATGCGGATACGAATCCAGCATGGCCAGCAGTCCCACCTTTTCTCCGTCTGCGATCAACTGTTGCGCCATCTCCAGCACAACCAGCCCACCAAGCGAGAATCCGACCAGCAGATAAGGTCCGTGAGGTTGCAGTTCTCTGACGGCGTCGAGCGAGTAGCGAGCCATATCTTCGATACGATCCAGCGGCTCCTCGATCCCATCGATGCCCTTTGCTTGAATTCCATGAATCGCGCGCGGCGTTTCTATTTGCTTTACGATCTGAAAAAAATCCATGGCGCTGCCGCCCAGGCCGTGGGCAATGAAAATCGCCGGACCCGCCGACCCAGCCTTCAACTGAACCAGCGGTGGAACCCGCGGCGTGGCAGGCTCCTCCAGCACTGCCGCCAGAGCCGCGATCGTCGGCGCATGGTAAATCATCACCGGCGGCAATTCGCGTCCGCAGGCGATGGCAATTTCGTGGAACAGTTCCAGAGCCAGCGCCGAATCCCCGCCACAATCGAAAAAATTGTCGTCGATACCAGCCGACGACAGCCGCAGAACACGCTGCCAGATCGGAGTCAGCACCTCAACCATGGTCGATGTGGGCATAGGTTTTAGGCCACGCTCCGACGCTCGGAACGCTCGGGTCCATGCAGTTTAACCATCATGAATGCGCGAAGGCCCAATAAAGTTCTCGTGCCCGGGTATAAATCGGCCCAAACGGCAGAGTCCGATTGCTGATCCGTGTCACAGGTACGACCTTCGAATAGTTTCCCGTCGCGAAGATCTCGTCTGCCGCTTCGAAGTCAGAATACGTAAGACTCTTCTCAACGACAGTAATGCCGTTTTGCCGCAACAACCCGATCACCCGCTGCCGCGTGATTCCGGCGAGAAAAGTCCCGTTCGCCACCGGCGTAGAAACCACTCCATCCTTAGCCATGAAAATATTGGAAGTCGCCAGCTCCGCGACGTTTCCCACCATGTCGCAGACAATCGCATTGTCAAAGCCCCGAGCCTGTGCCTCAAAAAGCGATCTTGAATTGTTGGGATAAAGGCATCCCGCTTTCGCGTCGACCGGCATGGTTTCAAGCGTCGGCCTTCGAAAAGGAGACAGCGTCACCGAGAACCCCTTCGGCGTTCGCATCGGCGCTTCGTAGATGCACAGGCACCACTGTGTGGATTCGGGGTCATGATTCTGTACCCAGGGCCCTTCCTTTTCCGCCCACTACATCGGCCGAATATAGAGCGCGGCATCCTTTTCAAATTTCGCGATCCCTTCGC
>JBEKED010000251.1:0-5908 GCA_050014035.1 Terriglobales bacterium | reverse complement strand
CAACCCCCTTTGACCACCCCGTCCTTTGAGTCAACAGGTTGGTATACGGTCACGGCTACCTATCAAGGATTTACCACGCCGCCCGGCTCAGTGTATCTGGCTACGGAAGGCGGCATCGTCAGTACCTCTAACCCGACCGGGGAATGCTACTATCCACCGTCAGGTTCCTAGCTCTTTATTGGATTTCCTCTCTACGAGGACGGCTGCCTACGCTGCCGTCCTCGTCTCCGTTTAGAGCCGCTCCAACCAGTCATGTCGGCTCCAGCCCGCACTTCCTTCGTGTACCTTCGTGCCCTTTGTGGTAAAAGGTCTCGCAGCCTCGACTAAGCCCCGGTTCCGTGTTGGTTATGGAATTTTGCTGCCTCCGTTTGAGCCTCTTGCATCAACCCTATATAATCACGAGTTTGCCCGTGCCCACGAAAGCAATCGTCGCCTATGTTTCTCATTCCCGTAACTGAGGTCGTGCCCGGATGAAGGTTCGCTCCGGAATAGAAGTGTCAGGCCAATCTGACATCGGCTGTCTGCGCCAGAATAACGAAGATTCCTTTGGTTATTGGGAGCCGGAAGATGACGCGCAGTTCCTGCGCAAAGGCCGCCTCGCCGTTGTCGCGGACGGCATGGGCGGCTACGAAGGCGGTCAGGAAGCCAGCCGCCTGGCAGTGGAAACGCTGGTCGCGGTCTATCGCGATTTTAGCGGCGATGACCCGCAGGCGGCCCTCAATGAGGCTTTGCAGGCGGCTCACGAACAGATCCGGCAATACAGTTTTGCCCATCCCGAACTGCGCGGCATGGGAACCACCTGTACCGCGGCGGCGATCGTTCGAGGCGCGCTTCGCCCGTCGGACGCCGCTGAGAGCACTGCCGAAAACGTTGTCGCCAGCGATCTTGGAAGTTATGACGCGCTCTACTACGTGCACGTCGGCGATACTCGGCTCTACCTGATCCGCAACGGCCACATTACCAGGGTCACCCGCGACCACTCCTATGTCGGCCGCCTGGTCGAGGCCGGAATGATCAGTCCGGAAGAAGCCGAGCATCATCCGCAACGGAACATTCTGACCGCGGCCTTGGGCACAAACCCCGATCTCGTCATGGATTCTCCCGGCCGGCCCGAGCCCCTCCGCCCCAAAGACGTTCTCCTGATTTGCAGCGACGGATTGTGGGGCCTGGTGCGCGACGCGGAGATTCTTGATGCCGTGGAAAATAAAAGCGCGGAACAAGCCGGCCGCCAACTCATCAAACTGGCGCGTGACCGCGGCGGCCCCGATAACATCACTGTCGAGATTTTGCGCTTACGTTAAGACGTTGCAATGGTAACGGCGACCGCAACGGCGGCGCGGCAAGGCAACGTTCCCTTAAAGTGCAAACCCGTGCACAAGAACAGCCTCTTCCGTTCGCTCCTCCAGCCGCAACTTGCTGAAATCACGGCACTGGCCCAAGCCGGCGCACTTTGTGCTTGGTAGCGCGCGTGCATCTTTCTATAATGCCTATTGATTAAATAGAGATAGTTGGGAGCGAGGCAAGGGGGCAAGGCAATATGAAGGTTTCCCAAAAAGGCTTGTATGCATTACTGGCCATGATGGTGCTGACCCGGCGGTATTCCCAGGGAGCCATCCGGATTCGCGATGTCGCCTACGAAGAGAATCTGCCTGAAAAATTTCTGGAACTCATCCTCCTTGAACTGAAGAACGCGCGCATGGTGGAGAGCGTGCGCGGCGCCAAGGGAGGTTACCGCTTGCGCCGGCCGCCGTCGGAGATTCGCTTGAGCGAAATCATCCGCTTGATTGACGGGCCGCTGGCGCCCTTTGGCGATGCCGATCAGTTGCGAGCTCTGATCGTTAGCGATTCCGACCATAGTGCTTTGTACAAAGTGTTCCTGCAAGTCCGAAACGAAGCCGCCAGGATTCTGGACCATACAACGCTCGCCGATTTGATGCAGCGCGGGCCCGCCAACGCTTCCCATCCCAAGATCGCCCGCAAGACCGCCGGAAAAAAGACCGCCAGAAAAAAGAAATCCCAGCCCACAGTGCTCCCGATGGTGTCCCGAGGCGAAGGCAATCACTAATACCTGACGACTAGCTACTAACGACGAGCGACCGGCGACTGCCGTATCGTAAGATTCCCTGTGCTCCTCTTCTGGATTCTCTTCAACCTTTTCGTGCTGGCCATGCTGGCGCTCGACTTGGGAGTGCTCGATCGCCGTCCCCACCGCGTCAGTTTTCATGAAGCGCTCGTCTGGTCGGCAATCTGGATTGCACTGGCGGCTGCGTTCGCCGTCCTGATGTTCTTTTGGCGGGGCCAGGCTCACGCGCTCCAGTTCGTAACCGGCTATGTGGTCGAACTCTCCCTCAGCGTCGACAACCTGTTCGTCTTTCTCATCATCTTCGGCTATTTCAAAGTGCCCGAAGAGTATCAGCACAAAGTGCTGTTCTGGGGAATCCTGGGAGCGATGCTGATGCGCGCCGTGTTTGTAGTCGCAGGCGTGGGCCTGATCGGCCGCTTCACCTGGATCACCTACGCCTTCGGTGCCTTGCTGGTCTATTCCGGATGCAAGCTGCTGCGCCAGGGCAAAGCCGAAATCCATCCCGAGAAAAATCTAGTTCTGCGTTTCTTCCGTCAGGCTTTCCCAGTCACCGAGGAATATGTCGGCGGCCAGTTCTTCACCCGCAAGGAAGCGCTCTACGCGACCCCGCTGCTGGTGGTGCTGCTGGCGGTCGAGACCAGCGACATCCTTTTTGCCGTCGATTCGATTCCGGCGGTGCTAGCTATCACACGCGATGCCTTCATTGTCTACACCTCGAATGTATTCGCCATTCTCGGCCTGCGTTCCATGTATTTCGCTCTGGCGGGCATGATGAACAAGTTGCAATATCTGCATTACGGATTATCGTTGGTGCTGATTCTTATCGGCCTGAAGATGCTGGCTTCGCGCTACGTGACCGTCCCCACGGAATGGGCCTTGGCGATCGTGCTCCTGGTTCTAGGAGTCTCCATTGTAGCGTCGCTCCTGCAGCGCCAAAAAAACCAGCCGACTAGACTTTAGCTGCAAGCCCGTAGCTCGTAGCTCGCAGCTGCATACGCTATGATGAAAGCCAGAGCCAAAGCCAAAGACAAATGATCAGCGTTCCCGTAGCCACCCCGTCCCGTTCCTATGAAGTTCTCATTGGAAGCGGCCTCCTCCCTCGCGCCGGAGAATGTCTAGGCAAGTTTCTTGAGAACCGCCGCGCCTTTGTGGTCACTGTCCCGCCCGTCAAGCGGCGCTGGTTAAAGGTCCTGACGAAATCGTTGTCGGCTGCAGCAATCGAATCGAGCGTACTCGAAATGCCCGATGGCGAGCGCTCCAAGCGTTTGTCGACACTGGAAAAGCTGGCTGAGAAATTGGTAAAGCAGGGCGCTGATCGCGGCGCAACCCTGCTGGCTCTCGGCGGCGGCGTGGTCGGCGACGTTACCGGATTCCTAGCCTCGATCTATATGCGCGGCGTCGATGTGATCCAGATCCCCACCACCGTGCTAGCCCAGGTCGACGCCGCCATCGGAGGTAAGACGGGAGTCAATCTGCTATCAGGGAAAAATCTGCTGGGAACTTTCCACCAGCCGCGTGCTGTTCTCGTTGACCCCGCCGTCCTCGAAACGCTGCCCTCGCGCGAATACCACGCCGGTCTCTACGAGTCGCTGAAATGCGGCATCATCGGAGATCCCGGACTGTTTCGCCTGTTTGAAGACCGTCGCCGCGAGATTCTAGATCGCGACCCGGGCGTAGTTGAAAAGGTGATTGCCGATTCCGTAGGTCTGAAGGCCTCGATAGTAAGTGCCGACGAACGCGAAGGCGGTTTGCGGCAAGTACTGAACCTAGGCCACACCGTCGGACACGCGCTCGAAGCCGAGACCCGTTACACTCAGTTGCTCCACGGAGAAGCCGTAGCCTGGGGCATGATCGCGGCCACGCACATAGCGCTCTCGACGGGCAAACTGGATAGCGTGACGGCAGGACGCATTTCCAATGCGGTTCTCGGCTTTGGCAGGCTGCCCCGCGTGGAGTTGCAGACCACGAGTATCCTGAAGCGGCTGCGCGCCGATAAAAAAACGCGCCAGGGAGTAGTGCACTTCATTCTCCCCAGGGAGATCGGCAAGGTAGAGATCACCAGCGACGTGCCTGAAGCCATAGTCCGCTCCGCGGTCGAAGAGATCAGAAAGCTGGCTAGGAATTAGAGCCGGTTTTGTTTTTGCTTTTGGGTGGCGCAGTGCTCTAGCACTGCGGTAAGGGGCTTTGTCTTCACGGCCGGCTTCAGCCGCTGAGGGGCGACTACTCCGCTCAAAGTGACATGAATCAAGAAATCAATTCGCCAATCGTAGGAGCAGCTCCCGCCGGCGCTCAAGACCGCGAGTCGGCCGCGCAGGCTGTCCGGGAGATGTTTACCTCGATCGCCCCGCGCTACGATCTGCTGAATCACGTCCTTTCCTTCAACATCGATCGCCTGTGGTGGTGGCGCACCGCGCGCCAATTCGATGCCATTCTCAGGCGTCCCGATGCACGCGTGCTCGATCTCTGCTGCGGCACCGGAGACATGACGTTCGCGCTCAGCCGCCGCGCACCCTCAAAAGCGCAGATTCTAGGCGCCGATTTTTCCCACGCCATGCTGCAACGCGCTGCCGCAAAGACAAAGACGGCGGAGAAGGGAAGCGGCGCGACTCCGCGCTGGATCGAAGCCGACGCTCTGCGCTTGCCCTTTCCCGATGGACACTTCCATCTAGTGACCTCGGCATTCGGTTTTCGCAACCTCGCCGACTACAACGCGGGCCTGCATGAAATTGCCCGCGTGCTCGCCCCCGGCGGAGAATGCGGTATTTTAGATTTCGGCGAGCCCGGCGGCGTGCTCGGCAAGTGTTACCGCATCTATTTCAAGAAGGTTCTTCCCGCCGTAGGCACGATAATTTCAGGAGTGCGAGGTCCCTACGCGTATTTGCCCGCGTCGGTCGAGCGTTTTCCCGCACCCAATGAAATGCTCGGACGCATGCGCCAAGCGGGATTTGGCGACTCGTCCTGGACTCCCTACACGTTTGGTATTGCCGGACTATACCGTGGAGTAAAGAGGGATTAAGTTCTGACGAGGGAGTTATGGCGATGCTGGAAACAGTTCTAAAGCGTTTTGAAGAGCCCGACGAAGTGCGGACATTCGAAAAAGGAAAATTCGAACTCGTTCGCATTGGAGGCATGACCATCGGCCGCGCCACGTACCAGCCCGGATGGAAGTGGTCCGTGCACGTCGGCCCCAGTGTGGGTGCGTCGCGCTGCAACGTCGAACATGTTGGACTCGTGCTCTCCGGTTGTGCCACGGCAGCGATGGAGGATGGCACGATCCACGAACTCCAAGCCGGCATGCTCTTCTACATCCCGCCCGGACCTCCCGGCCACGATAGCTGGGTAGTGGGAGATGCCCCCTACGTCTCGCTACATTTTTTCGGTGCCGACCATTACGCAAAAACGTAGTCCATGCATTCTTTGCCCTGTGTCCCTCAGTGATCCTCTGTGGTTCAAGACTTTGATTTCTCGGCGCACTCGGCGTCTCGGCGGTGATTAAGGTTCTCAGTTCCGAGGGAACGAGTCCGCAAACGCCTCGTGATTGGTTTTCGTAATCACCCGCTCGTAGTCCTTGCCCAGAAAGTCCTTAAGCCGGTCAGTTTTCATAATGTACTGCCCGGTCATATAAGGCACGGCGTCGGGTGGAATCGCCGAAATATTCCAATCCCACAATAACTGCAGAATGCGCCGCATGGCCCAAGTTCCGGGCACGCGCAGCAATTTGGCATGCGCCAATTCAATACACTGCGCGAAGCTCAATGCATCGCCGCGTCCGGCCACGTTCAAGATAGTTAGCCGCTGCGCTTCCGGTTCCCGCCGCAGGATCCA
>JBEKED010000250.1:0-6019 GCA_050014035.1 Terriglobales bacterium | reverse complement strand
ATGTATATCGTGTTTGGACCTCCGGACGAGATTGACGCTCACCCCTCCGGCGGCACTTATGAGCGCCCCATGGAAGAAGGCGGCGGCGAGACCTCCACGTTCCCGTTTGAAACCTGGCGCTATCGCTACATTGAAGGCATCGGGCAGGAAGTGATCGTCGAATTTGTCGACAACTGCATGTGCGGCGACTATCACATGACTATCGACCGCTCGGAAAAAGACGCCTTGAAGTACACCCCGAATGCCGGCATGACCATGTATGAGTCGATGGGAATGGCGAGCAAGGCGCAACGTTTCAGCGGCGGCGGGCTCGAGCAACTGGGTCCCGGCCCGCAAAGCGCCCTGCAGGCGACTAAGCAATTCGACCGCCTGGAGCAGTTTGCCAAACTGCAATCGGCGCCTCCGGTCAAGTTCAAGGATCTGGAAGAAATCGTCAGCCACAAGATCAGCGTCAACCTCATGCCTTTTGACGTGCGGGCCGACTTCGTGAAGGTGACCGGCGACACGGTGCTGGTTCCGATTACTATTCAGATCAAGAACCGCGATGTCACTTTCCAGAACAAGGACGGGATAGAACGCGGCACCGTTAACATCTTCATGCGGGTGACCACGCTCACGGGCAAGATCGTACAAACTTTTGAAGAGCCGGTGCAGATCGATGTGCCTGTGGAACTGCTGCCCAAGACCGCTGAAAATTCCGCGGTGTACTGGAAGGCGATCCCGTTGCGCATCAGCCAGAATCGCTACCGTCTGGACATCGTGGTCAAGGACGTGAACGGGGATCGCACCGGCAGTTGGAGCCATGCCATCGTGATTCCGGACTTCAGCGAAGACAAGTTGAGCAGCTCCACCCTTATCATCGCGGATGTGATGGAACCGGTGGCGACCAAGAACGTGGGCACGGGCAGTTTTGTGATCGGGGCCATGAAGGTACGCCCGCGGGTGGCGCCTTCCGACGGCAAGCCCATCTCGTTCAAGCGCAATCAGAAGCTGAATTTCTGGATGCAGGTTTACAATCTCAGCGTGGACGAGAAAACCCACAAACCCTCGGCCACTTTCGAATATAATGTGACCGACGCCAATAACAAGGCCGTCATTCATACTATCGAGTCGACCGACACGATGGGCAATGTGGGGGATCAAGTCACGCTGCAGAAGACGCTTTCTGCCGCCAATCTGCCGCCTGGCTTGTACAAGATCGAGATCAAAGTGAACGACAAGCTTTCCAAGCAGACGGTGGATCCCACGGCGACTTTCGCCGTGGAATAACGAAGAGTAAACTGTTTGCCTGGATCTTCGTAAGTCGGTACCTGGAAGTGGTGGGCGAATGTTCCGAAAGCTCAGGTTCCTCGAAGTCGTTGCCGTTGCCGTCATGGTTGCCAGCATGGCTTTGCCGGCATGGTCGGGGACAGTGCGCGGCGCGACCTCGGGCACCATCTCGGGCTATGTTCGCGACGCCGGCGGCGCACCGCAAATGGGCGCCGCAGTCGAAATACTCAGCGCAGCCGCCGCCCAGACCCTGAAGGTCTTCACGGACGATCATGGCTTCTACTCGGCGAAAAATCTGCTTCCCGGCACTTACAGCATAAAAGTCAGCGCACCCTCTTTTTTGCCCTCTCTGCGCGAGAAAGTTGGCGTCCGCGCCGGCGCCCGGCAACTCGTCAATATCACGCTGACCACGCTTTTCGAAGCCATTCAACTGGTTCCCCTCCGCGGTGCGGAGGATGACGATGACTGGAAATGGACGCTGCGCTCGGTCGCGAACCGTCCCATCCTGCGTGTGCTTCCAGATGGCACAACCGTGGTCGAGGCCGCCGGCAATCGCGACGTCAAAGGCAGTGTAACCTTCCTCGCGGGATCGCCCGCCGAGGGTTTCGGCAGCCCCTCCGATATGACGGCTGACTTTGCGGTGCAGCGTTCGCTGCCCTCGAATGGCACCCTGCGACTGAACGGCAACGTTGGTTATGGAACCGACGGCGAGGCCAATCCCGCGGCTGTGGTGAGAAGCAGTTACACCAATAGCTTCAATGGCATGTTTGAGCCAACCGTAGCGATTACCGCGCTCCGCTTGAATTCGCCCGACCTGAACATGATGCCGGCTGGCACGCTGCAAGCGCTTTCGGTAAAGAGTTCCGATCGGGTCGTAATCGGCAATCTTCTGGAGATGAACTTCGGCAGCGAATTGCAGACCATTGAGTTCATGGGGCGGGTCAACGCTTTCAAGCCCTTCGGGTCGGCCGATTTGCACCTCAGCCCCGACACCGTGGTCGAATATCAATATGCGAGTTCAGTCCCGCATAGCGCGTCAGCGGATCATTTGGCCAACGGCGCCGGCGAGAATGGTTTGGATTCGACTTCGTCGGACCTGAGCGAAACCGCGCCGCGCATGAGTATCACCGGATATTCCCCGGCCATTGAGAAAGCCCATCACCAGGAAGTCTCGATCTCCCACCGCATCGGCAAGAACAATGTGCAGGTCGCCTTCTACGAGGATGGCATCGCCGATCCCGTGCTCACCGGGGTCGGACAAATGATGCCCGGCGAAGTCTCGGCCGAATCCGGTGAAGTGCTGCCCGATATCTACTCGGGTACGTTCAGTTACCAGGGGACGGATTATTCGACGCGCGGGCTGCGCGTAGTCCTGCAGCGCAAGTTGCTTTCCGATCTCACCGCGACTTTAGATTACGCCTACGGCGGCACTCTCGACCTGTCTCGTCCCGACGTTCAACTGGAGGACGCGCGGCAGTGGATTCACGCCGAGCGGCGGCAAGCTGTAGCTGCAAAATTAAGCGGCACGCTGCCCAAGGCAAAAACACGCTGGACGGCCTCCTATCGCTACGCCGCCAACCGCACCCTCACTCCGGTCGACTTGTTCAATACTTCCGCCGGCCAGGCTGACCCTTACTTGAACCTCTGCATCCGCCAGCCCATTCCCGGCCGCATATTTGCGGGGCACATGGATTTCATCATGGACATTCGCAATCTTCTCGCGCAGGGCTACGTGCCAGTTATGGGACAGGACGGACACACGCTTTATCTGGTGCAATCGGCCCGCTCCGCGCGCGGCGGCGTGGCCTTCAGTTTCTAGCTTCGCTTCTGCGCGGGTACGATTCCTCTCGCTTATACCTCCGATTAATTTTTCCTGTGTGCGTTGACACTGCTCTTTGCCCCTTCTGTCGTATATAATCCCGCGATCTTAAGGAAACCGTATTTGCGGTTCACCGAGCGTTGGTCGTTTCCAGTGCTCGTCCAGTGCTCGCGGCGGTTCAGGAGAATGGAAAAATGAAATTGCGTTTATTGGTGATTTGTACTTTCTTGTTGTCGTCAATGCTCGTAGCCCAAAGCTTTCGCGGCGGAATTGTGGGCACCGTCTCCGATGTCAGTGGAGCCTCCGTAGCCGACGCCCAAGTCACCGCTACCAGTGCCAGCACTGGTTTGGTACGCCAGGCCACCACCGACGGCAACGGAAATTACACCTTCACTGAATTGCCCCTCGGAATCTACTCCGTCACCGTCGTCAAACAAGGTTTCCGCACCGAGACCGCGACCAACATCCAGGTCGCCGTAGAAGGCCCCCAGCGCGCCAATGTCACGCTCACACCCGGCCGCGTGGAGGAGAAGGTTGAGGTCCAGGCCGACGTCCCGCTGGTTGAAACCAGCAGCAACACGCTGGGCGGAACCATCCAGGCCAGTCAAATTGAGGACCTTCCCATCAACGGCCGCGACTACATGAAGATGCTCACCATGGTCCCCGGCGCTAACGCCGATACCGGCGGCGCTTCCGATTCGCCCGGCTCTTTCGGCGTTTTCTCGGTCAACGGCAATCGCGGACGCTCCAACAACTTCCTCCTCGACGGCACCGACATGAACGACGGTTTCCGCAACGACAACGCCATCAACGAAGGCGGAGTCTTAGGCATCCCCGCCACCCTCCTGCCACTCGACGCCGTCCAGGAAATGGCCATCCTTAATAACACCGAAGCCGAATACGGCCGTAACTCCGGCTCCATCGTCAACATGGTCACGAAATCCGGAACCAATGGCCTCCACGGCAGCGTGTTCGAATACTTCCGCAACAACGCGCTCGATGCCCGCAATTACTTCAATGCAATTCCTGACCCTCAGAACGCATTCCACAACAACCAGTTCGGCGGATCTTTAGGCGGGCCGATTATCAAAGGCAAGACTTTCTTCTTCGTGGCCTATGAAGGTCAGCGTGAGGTCGTTGGATTCCCCTCGCTCGCCACGGTTCCCAGTCAGGCTGACATCGCAGCGGCAATCGCGGCGAACGGCGGCGTGGTCAACCCGATTATCCAAAACATCCTGAACACCAATCCCTGGGGCGCTCTTCCCGCCACGAACGAGAACGAAGAAGTCAACGCGCCCTCGACCAACCGCCTCGACAGCATGATCGCGAAAATTGACCAGCACATCGGCAAGGATGACCTGCTGACCGGCCGTTACTATTTCGGCGACAGCAGCCAGAGCGCTCCCCTCGCCATTGGCGGCGGCAACGTCCTCCCCGGCTTCAACACCCTCGTTCCCACCCGAGTCCAGGTCGTATCGATCTCCTACACTCACGTGTTCTCGCCCGCTTTCTTAGCGGAATACCGGTTGGGATGGAATCGTTTCGCGGAAACCTTTTCTGCCCAGGACATAAGCATCAACCCCGCCAGCCTCGGCCTGAACACCGCCAATGCAGATTTCACGACTCAGGACAATGGTTTGCCCGTGATCAATGTTGGCGGTTTCGCCAGCTTTGGCTCCAGCAAGTCCGATCCCCGCGGGCGCGTCGACAGCAATTGGCACTTCCTGAACAATTACTCCCTCAACCGCGGTTCCCACAATTGGAAAGCCGGCTTTGAATTCCGCCGGACTTCGGTGGCGCAGTACTTCGACCTGAATCACCGCGGCATTTTGTCTTTCGACGACCTGGACGACTTCATCGCTGGCAACGTCAGCGGCGGTGGCAGCCAAACCATGGGCAATTCCCGCCGCGACACCTACCAGGATAGTTTCGGCGTCTACCTGCAGGACAATTTTCGTCTCTCCCACCGCGTCACTTTGAATTACGGTCTGCGCTGGGACTACTACGGCGTCATCGGCGAGAAAAAGAACCTGTTCAGCATCCTGAACTCGTCGGAGAATCTGGAGCAGGTCGGAGTAAGCGGCAGCCCGAGCAGCCTCTACCCTAAGGATTACCACAACTTCTCTCCTCGCATCGGCTTAGCCTACGACGTTCGCGGCACCGGAAAAACAGTTCTCCGTCTGGGCTACGGATTTGCCTACGACGCTTTCTCGCAGGATTTCTTCGCCGGGCAGGTCCCTTACGTGTCATCCGTCGCAGGCCCTCTGTTCAACGACGTGGGCCCCAGGCCGATCTCCTACGGCTCGGTCACAGCAAATGGCTTGACCCCTGCGCCGTGCGTATCGGGTAACATTCCGATCCCCGGAAGCGCCCAATGCGCCGGCCCGGTCTTCGGCGGCTTTGGTCCCACCGACGTTTTCACGGTCGACCAGAATCTGCGCACACCTTATGTCCAGAACTACAACCTGAACATCGAGCAGCAAGTAACCAGCAAGACCGCTTTCTCGGTCGCCTATGTTGGTTCCTCAGGACGTAAGCTGTTCCGCTTCATCGATCTTAATCAAGGCGACCCAGCCACGGGCAACCGCCCCCTCACGTCGTACTACTACGTGCTCGATTTCCAGTCCTCCGCCCTCTCCAACTACAACTCCCTCCAGACCAGCCTAAAGCTGCGCGATACGCACGGCTTCACTTCTACCGTGAATTACACCTGGAGCCACTCCATCGATACCGCCAGCGACGGCCAGGACTACGCTCCCTTCCAGTCGCAACCGCAGGATAGCTTCAATGTCCGCGGCGACCGCAGCAACTCCGGCTTCGATATGCGCCATCACTTCACCTGGCTATGGGCCTACAAAATTCCCGGTGCGCAGACCATGAAGGCGCTCACCAACGGATGGGAAATGAGCGGTGTGGTTTCGCTCACGACCG
>JBEKED010000249.1:0-6043 GCA_050014035.1 Terriglobales bacterium | reverse complement strand
AAAGCATCCGCGCCAGGATGGCGGGACCGTTCACACCGAGGCCGTCGATGATCCACTTATCCCACCACGTCGAAATTGTGGCCACGGCGCGCGTGACCCAGCCCACGTCGTTAACGGCTCCGTCGATGATCTTGCTGTCGAACCACGACGACGCTTCGCCCAAGCCCATCGCGCCCAGACGAATATCGCCAATTTTGCGGCGACCAGTGAAGACGTAGTCGTAAGCCTCATCGACATACCACTTGTTGTAGAGCACGGTATAGAGCGGGGGAGCGGCCTCGGCAATAGGCTCAACGTAATCCTTGCCAGCGTTCGCGTAGGAGCGGTAAGCCATTCCGAGTCCGACGATGGCGGCTAAAACCGAGAGTCCCATTAGACCGTATTCCATGGGATCGGTATGCTCTTCTTCTTTTTTGCCGGCCGCTAATTGAGCTGGTTCTTCCGCCCGCATCAGCGGTGCTTCCTTGGCAAAAACTGGATCGAGGAATTTCTCGAATCGGTTCGCGCCCATCAAGCTGTGCGGAACTCCGAGATATCCCGCGCCCACCGAGCAAATCGCAAGGATGACGAGCGGCACGGTCATCGATTTGGGCGACTCGTGCACGTGATGCTCAATCTCGTGGCTCATGCGCGGCTTGCCGTAGAAAGTCAGATAGATCAGGCGGCCCATATAAAACGCGGTCATGAGCGCGGTGAAGAAGCCGATAAACCAGAGGATGTGATAGGCGAACGCTTCCGAAGCCCAGGCCTGCCACAGAATCTCATCTTTCGAAAAGAACCCGGCGAGGCCGGGTATGCCGGCAATGGCCAGCATGCCGATGAACATGGTGGCAAACGTGACGGGAATGCGTTTTCGCAGGTCGCCCATGTGGCGCATGTCTTGCTCTCCGCTCATGGCATGAATCACCGAGCCTGAGCCGAGGAAGAGCAGTGCCTTGAAGAACGCGTGCGTGAACACGTGGAAAACGCCGGCGGCAAAAGCGCCCACGCCCAGGGCGAGGAACATATATCCCAGTTGCGAAACGGTGGAGTAAGCCAGCACGCGCTTGATGTCGTTCTGCACCAGTCCGATCGACGCCGCAAATACCGCGGTGAGCGCGCCGATAACGGCTACGGTTTTCATCGCCGTCGGCGCCAGCACGAATACGGCATTCGACCGCGCCACCATGTACACGCCAGCCGTCACCATGGTGGCAGCGTGGATCAAAGCCGAAACCGGAGTAGGGCCCTCCATGGCATCGGGCAGCCAGACATAAAGAGGAATCTGCGCCGACTTGCCGCAGGCACCTACGAAGAGCAACAATGCGGCGGCCGTGAGAATGGGATCGCCAATCGCGAAGTGTCCACTGCGCGCCAGAGCATTAATATCGGTAAAGCGGAATGAGCCGAGATACCAGACCAGCGTGAGCGCGCCGAGAATAAATCCGGCGTCGCCGATGCGGTTCACGATGAAAGCCTTGTTGGCCGCGGTCGACGCCGAATGGCGATGAAAATAAAACCCGATCAGCAAGTACGAGCACAAGCCCACGCCTTCCCATCCCACAAACAAAAGCATGTAGTTATTCGCCAGGATGAGCGTAAGCATGGAAAACATGAACAGGTTCAGGTATCCGAAAAAGCGGTAATAGCCGCCTTCGTGCGCCATGTATCCGGTGGAGTAGATGTGGATCAGCAGGCCCACGCCGGTGACGAAGAGCAGCCAGATGGAAGAGAGCGGATCGAGCAGGAACCCGGCGTCAACGTTGAACGCAGCTAGCGATCCGTCTTTCTTAACGAAGTTCAGATGCCCGTCGCCGCTGCCCAGCCAGGTATAAACAATTGTCTGAAAGGGCTGGTGAAAATGCTCTGGCGTGGCGGCCCAATGCGTGTACTGCCAAACTGCGCCGCAACCGAAGAGGAAAGCGAGCGCGACCACGCCCACACAAACGGCGTTGACCGTCACCTTCTGCAGTCGACGGCCAAAGAAGAACATCATCGCGGCGCCGAAGGCCGGGAGGAGCGGGATTAGGTAAATGTGGTTTAAGAACATGTCGTTGGTCGTTGGTCGTTCGTCGTTCGCTGTTCGTCGTTAGTCGTCGGCTCTTAGCTTTTAGCTCTTAGCTTGAAGCTAAAGGCCAAGAGCTAACAGCTAAGAGCCGCTCTTCTCACCATTTCAACAAATCGATTTCATCTACATTGATCGTCTCTTTATTGCGGAAGAAGGCGATCAAGATGCCGAGGCCGGCGGCAGCTTCGGCGGCGGCATCGACTATGATAAAAATTGCGAAAAGCTGTCCGTGCAGATTTCCCCACATGCGCGAAAACGCCACCAGGTTCAAGTTCACCGCGTTCAGAATCAATTCAATCGACATCAGTACGATGACCACGTTGCGGCGGGTGAGCACACCGATCACTCCCAGAGCAAACAGTGCCGCGGCTACGACGAGATAGTGGATTGTGGTTATGTCAGACATAAAAACCGTCGTTCGTCCTTGGCTGTTCGCTTTTCGCTGATCGGTCCGCCTTGCGAACGACGAACAGCGGTCAGCGAACGACTAGATCTTTTTCTTCGTCATAATTACCGCTCCCAGAATCGCTACCAGCAGCAACAGCGAGGCGATTTCGAAAGCAAACGTATAGGGACCCATCCTGCCGGCTTCTCCGTAGAGCAGGTTTGCAACCTGCTGCGTGTTCGATCCCTCGGCCAGTTTGACCATGGGATCCGGCCATCGCGGCTTGCCCGTGGGATCGAGAAACAGGTCCTTGCCCTTGGCGAAGGCCGACATAAACAGCGCCAGCAGCGCGCAGGCGCCCGCCAAACCTAGCGGCCACATGCGATTAAACTGCCGCTCCTTCGATGAGATCTCGACATTCACCAGCATGATCACGAACAGGAACAGCACCATGATTCCGCCGGCGTACACAATGATCTGCACGCCAGCCACGAACGGGGCATACAACATCAAGTAGAGGCCCGCCACCGAAAGCAAAGTCACAATCAGCGCGAGTGCTGAGTGCACGGCGTTCCGCCGCGTGATCACTGCCAGTCCACCGGCAATGGCCATTCCGCCCAGCAAATAAAAGAAGAACGGAGTCGCAACCGGAAGCATTCCGGGATTCGCCGCGGGGTTCATGAGACGATCACCCCCACGATGGCGGTCAACATCAGCACGCCGAGTGAAATCGGCAGCATCACCTTCCAGCCGATCTGCATCAGTTGGTCAAAGCGATAGCGCGGCCATGTCGCGCGATACCAGATGAAGAGATACATAAAGATGGCGACCTTGAGCAGGAACCAATACACGTTGCCAATGCCTTCGCTGAAGCGGGCCGCCACGCTGGTATCCGCCGCACGGCCGGCGACGGCGATCACCAGCAGCAGCAGCGCGATAAAGCCCAGCAGCGCCGCAAACAGGGCCAAGCCGATGCGCTGAATCTTAAAAAAAGAATGCGACGGCATCCGCGCCGTGCCGATAAACGCAATCGCCGCCAATCCGCCAAACGTAAGTCCCGGAAACAAGGAGAAGATGAAATCCCAGGCCGGCGCGTGCAGCAGGTTGGGGAACGGTCGCATCCATCCCCCCAGCCAAAGCGTAACCCCGATAGAAGAGATCGCAATCATGGCCGCATATTCGGCCAGCATGAACAGCGACCACCGCAGCCCACTGTACTCGGTGTGAAATCCGGCGGTGAGTTCCGATTCCGCTTCCGCCATATCGAAGGGCGCACGGTTGGTCTCGGCCACCATGGCGATGGCGAAAATCACGAACGCGATCAGTCCCAGCGGGAAGAACTTAAAGATGAACCAAATGCCCTGCTGCTGCTGCGCGCGCACGATCTCGAGCATGCTCAACGTGCCCGTGCCGGTTGCATTCATGCTGGTCATCAGGATGGCGGAGATGACGGTCATTCCCATGGCGATCTCGTAAGACACCGTCTGCGCGCTCGACCGCAGCGCGCCGAGCAGCGGATAGTGCGAATTCGAAGACCATCCCGCAACAATAATGCCTAGCGCTCCGAGCGAAGAGACACCGAGCATAAAGAGAATGCCGATGTTCATGTCGGTCACGGCCTGCGAAGGCCCGAAAGGAATCACGATATAGACGGTGAAGGACGCAATCAGGCCGATCATCGGCGCGACCCAAAAAACGAACTGGTCGGCTTCGGTAGGAATAATGTCTTCCTTGAGCATCAGCTTGAGCGCATCGGCAATCGGCTGCAGTAATCCGTGCGGGCCCACGCGCATGGGGCCAAGGCGAATCTGGAAATGCGCCAGCGCCTTGCGCTCGAGCCAGTTCATGCAAACCACGATCAGCGACACTCCCGCAAAAATAACGAGCACATAAATCAGCGCCCAGAACTGGCTCCCTGCCTGGCCGGGCGTCACCGTGCTGCCGAGATACGACATGATGAAGTTCGGCATCAGCGGTCCACCTCGCCGAGCACGATGTCAATCGTGCCAATCACGGCAACCACGTCGGCTACCAGCGCACCCCGCACCATCAGGTCTAGCGCCTGCAGATTGACGAACGATGGCGGCCGCACCCGCAAACGGTAAGGCTGCGTTGAGCCGTCGCTGACGATGAAGTATCCGAGCTCGCCCTTGGGCGCTTCGATGGAATGATAGATTTCGCCCGCCGGCGGCTTGATCACCTTGGGCACTTTGGCCATGATCGGCCCTTCCGGAATGCCGCCGACCGCCTGCTCGATGATGCGTATCGACTGCCGCATCTCGGCCACGCGAACCAGGTACCGGTCGTAGGTGTCGCCGTTGGTGCCGACCGGAATTTCAAAATCGAATTTCGAGTAGTTCGCGTAGGGCTGAGCCTTGCGCAGATCCCACTTCACGCCGCTGGCGCGCAGTACCGGACCGGTCACGCCCAAGGCGACGGCGTCGGCGGCTGAAATCACGCCAATGTTTTTCGTGCGATCAAGCCAGATGCGGTTGCTGGTCAGCAGCGTTTCATATTCGCCGATCTTGGGCGCAAAAAAGGTCAGAAACTTCTTGACGTCATTTTCGAAGCCGGCGTAGGTTTCATACTGGCAGCCGCCGATACGAAAAGCATGCGTCGTGAGCCGCGCACCACAGTACTTTTCAAAAATCTTGAGAACTTCCTCCCGGTCGCGGAAGGTGTAGAAAAGCGGCGTCATCGCTCCAATATCGAGCGCGTGCGTCCCCAGCCAAAGCAGGTGACTGGCAAGGCGCTGCAATTCCGTCAGGATCACGCGAATGTATTGCGCGCGCGGCGGCGCCTCCACGTTCAGCAACTTCTCGACCGCTTCGCAGTACCCCAGCCCGTTCGACACGGCGGCGCAATAGTCCATCCGATCGACATAGGGATTGAACATCGTGTAGGTGCGGTTCTCGGCAATTTTTTCCACGCCGCGGTGCAGGTATCCGATGATGCACTCGGTGCCCAGAATCTTCTCGCCGTCTAGTTTCAGAATCACCCGCAGCACGCCATGCGTGGCCGGATGCTGCGGGCCCATATTAATAATGAGCTCGTTCGAATCGAGATACGGCTTCTCGGGAGCTTCGAGGTTGAGGTTCGAAAGAGAGTGGACCGGGGCGTCGTTCTTGGCGTCGTTCTCAGGAACTCTCATTGTTATCCGCGTTATTGTCCGCTCTCGATTCCCAGGTTGATCTGCACCCACTCTTTGTCTTGCTGCAGAATGCCGTAATCCTTGCGCAGGGGATGGCCCTTCCAGCCATCGGGGAGAAGGATGCGCTTCAGATCGGGATGTCCGTCGAACTGGATGCCGAACATATCATAGACTTCGCGCTCCAGCCAGTTGGCGGTTGCCCAGAGGTTAACGCTCGACGGGATGGAAGCGCCGTCGGCGATTTGCGTTTTCACACGCAGGCGCTCGTTGCGCAGATAAGAATAGAGAATCCATACCACCTCGAAGGGCTTTTCGCGCTTGGGATAGTGCACCGCGGTAATATCCACGCAGTAGTCGAACTGCTCGTCGTCGCGCAGCAGTCGAAGAATGTCGGGGATCAGCGAGCGATCGACGTTGAGATAATTCTGTCCAAGATAAGTCAGCGGGTCGAGGCCCGATC